>NZ_JACHDI010000020.1:0-177271 GCF_014201025.1 Paraburkholderia sp. MM5384-R2 | reverse complement strand
GGCAATGCCTATGCCTGTTCCGGTTTCCACCGCCGCGCCGTCTGCTGGTCCCGCAGGCAGCAGCGGCACTGGCGCGGGTGCAGACGGCGGATGGGACGAACTGCCGCGTGGCCGGAGCCGCGAACGCGAAAGGCCGTGCAAGTGCACCCCGGAGAAAGGCGCACTGGTGCGAAAGAACCACAGCATGAACCCTGAGCCGCGACGCTACCAGGCGCGCATTACCGGCTTCGAGTATGCGATAACAACGGACGGAAAAGGCCGTGAGACCGCCGAAGGCTGGAATATGGAATGGGACTGGCTTGACATAGACTTTGATGGGTTTCAGCATTCCCAATGTCTCTTGCAGGAAGCCAAGGGAAATTACGATCAATTTTTCAAAGAAAATAAAGAATTGAAATTTCCGTTTAAAGGATTCACAAAAATGCAGGAGCAAATAGCAACTCAAGGAGAAGCTGTTCGCGCCAATCCGCCGAGCAGATTAATGTGGTACTTTGAGACACCGCAAACGCGAGCTTACATGATGAACACGCTTCGCCAGTTTGGCGTGCCTTCGGTCCATCAACCGTGAGTGATCATCGTGAATTTACTTGAACAACATCGGGATCAAGCTGCCGCCTCAAAAGGCGCATTCGAATTTCATCTTCAACGCATTAAAGCCATTGTCGACTTTATTGCAACCAAGGACGAAACCTTGGGTGGGAACTGGTATCTCGCAGGAGACACGCAACAAGATGCACTTCAATATGAGGTCTTCGCCAATGGAGCAGCGTCGAAGGCTGCTATAGATGTTTTGAAGGCAGAGTATGGACATGGGAAAAAAATTGATCGACCGAAAGTCATAGGCATATGGAACGGAAGACAAGCTGACGGCGCGACCGCCATCATGTCCTTAATGATCGACACGGGAGTTATTTCCAATAACATCGAATTGTCTCTGGATGAGAAAGCGAATGGTCTTTCGCGGCTAGGCAATTACAAATCCGTGGCCGAAGTTGTAGCCAAAGTGGCTGAGCTTTATCGCTCGCTGTATGTGACGTTCGGGCCGCGCGCTTATCAGGATCAACAGGTCTTTGATGACCGCTTAGGCGTAGGCTGGATGCTCTACCTACCGCACGCTCTCGCGCCGGCCCAGGTGCCGGAAGCACGCGACTTAATCCCTGTCATGCGCGATGGCAAGCAGCAAGGCACGATCATCGTCAGCGTGACGGATGAAGTCTTTGATGTGAACAACCGGGAGCACGTCAAGGCGGCTAACGATATCGAAATCCGCCTCGCCGATCAGGACCTGTTGCCGCGTTTCGTTGATCTCTGAGTTCGGCTCGCTATCCCCGCTTCGGCGGGGCTTTTTCCTGCGAAAAAGCCCGCTACTGCGCGGGCCTTTTGCCGTTACGCCTGATCCCAGCGATTGGGCCCCAGGGGCGATCCACCACGATGCCACCTGCGCCGTTCTGTTGCGATTTTCTCCTGCAACTGCAACACCTCTTCGCGGTTGCCGGCTTTATCCGCCTGTTCCATAGCGGCCCGGTATTCATCAGGCGTCGGCTCGACACCATCACAGCACCGGTTCACCACCACCGTAAGCGCATCCATCGGCGGGCCGACATACCGGGCACGCAAGGATGACATCGCATCATGCGTGAGTTGGGTCAGATCGTCGGTCTGCAACACGGCGGCGCTGATTCTCAGCACGGGTTCCATCCACGCAAGCAATTCTGACGAATGCTGCTTTCGCACTTCGAGCGAACGAAGATTGTCGTAGCAGCGCTTCCTGTTGTTATGGTCGAACGTGGCGGGCGCGAAACGATACGTGAACCCGGTTCGCGTCCATCCGAGGTACTCACGCACATAGGAGACATTTGCACCAAGCCTCATTTCCCTACCTCCAAAAGGCAAAAAAAAACCCCACACGAAAGTGCGGGCACTACCACACATGTCGCAGTCCGGAGATGGGACCTCGACGCTTTACAACGCGATGCTATCCATCCAGGGTGGCTGCGGACGTGCGCGGGCGCCGCGCACCAGTCAGCACATTTCTCCCTTCCGTTTTGCACCGGTTTGTGCAGGAACGAAGCGGTCTTATGCTTGTGCTGGCAACTCGAAAGCGACGCATTCCGTGTCGAGAGTCGTTTCGTGCGATGTCGTCGGGAAAGGGTATGTCGCGGCGTGTTTTACGGTTTCATCGCGACAGAAAGTACGTCGTAGTGAGACGACAGGTCCTGGCCGGACAATCCTGGTGGACAGACCGCGCCATCGCGCTTGCCGGTCAGTAGGTCTGTTCGGTAATAACCCGGGCCACGAGGAGACGTACACGCAATCAGCTTTGGGCGGCCGGGCGGCTAGCCCATTTAGAATCCACGCAGTCTTCCACCGCGGCGCGCTACGAGGATCGCCGCACGTATATTCATCGGATATGCGATCGCGGACCTCTCTAAAGAAGCCGGAGAAGGAGACTCGATCTCAGCATTTAGCGATGCGCGCAGCATCGAGTCCCACCTCCTCGCACAACCAGTCGCAGAAGCACTTCACCTTCTCCGTGTTGCGCTCGTTCACGCGATACGACAGAAAATGCGTCTCGCGGGAGACCGGCTCGAAGACATCCGCGCCCAGCTCAACCAGTTCGCCGCGCGACAACTCGCGCTCGGCGAGACGCGTGGTTTCGAGCGCGACGCCCATGCCATCGACAGCGGCGGAGATCGCGAGCGCCCCGCGATCGAACGAGGGCCGCGCCCGCGACGGGAACGGGAGTCCGTTGAGCGCGAACCAGTCGGACCACGTCACGCGGCTGAGCTGGGAATCGATCAGCGTCATTTCCCCGATCTGCTTCTCGATGGGAACGCCGCTTCGCACGAGCGCAGGCGAACACATCGGCACGATGCGTTCTGCGCCGAGCGCGCGTGTCACGATGCCCGCGCGCTCGTGTGCGACCGCGTATGAGATGGCGACATCGACTTCATGCACCCGGGTGAGGTCGATCGGCTCGGGACCGGATGACAGACGGATCGTCACGCCCGGATGCGCCTGCGTGAATTCAGGCAGGCGCGGACCGAGCCACTTGGCGGCAAAGCTCGGCGCGCTGTGCACCGCGAGCACTTGCGCATCGGGCGCGAGCGCGACCTCGCTGCATGCCGCCTCGATCACATCGAAAACGCGTCCGAGGCTCTCATAAAGGCGCCGTCCTTCCGATGTCGCTTCCACCCGCCGATTGCGCCGATGAAACAGCGGCCGGCCGAAATATTCTTCGAGCTCCTTGACCTGATGACTGATCGCGGACTGCGTCAGATGCAGTTCCTCGGCCGCCAGCGTGAAGCTCTCCAGCCGCGCGGCCGCTTCGAAGGCGCGCAGCAGCACGAAATTGGGAATTCGTCTCATGTCTTTCACCGAAACATGAATGTGGTTCATCTTTGTATGAACAGCCATCGTTTGTCAATGACGGCAGCGACCGCGACCATGGGACCCATCGAAGCAATCCGCTTCGACCGGTTCAAACCTCACTTCAAAAAGGAGTCGACCCATGGCAGCAGTGATGGAAACGCGGCCGCAGGCGCTGATCAAGGACGGCAAGGTTTCGATCTATCAGCCGGAGCAGGAAGGGCTCATCTTTCCGGAGCTTCCGTCATTTTCGAATCCCGCCGCGCAGCGGCAGCATGTGAAGGAACGGCTGGTCGGCGCCTGTCGCGCGTTCGCCCAGCAAGGGTTCGACTACGGCTTCGCCGGACATCTGACCGTGCGCGATCCCGAGAATCCCGGCCTTTACTGGACCAATCCGATGGCCATCCACTTCTCGCAAGTGAAGGTCTCGAACCTGATCTGCGCGGACCATCAGGGGCACGTCGTCGAGGGGCGCCATGCAATCAACCGCGCGGGCTTCGTGCTGCATGCGGCCGTGCACGAGATGCACCAGGACATCGTCGCGATGTGCCATGCGCATACGGTCTACGGCACCGCGTTCGCGTCGCTCGGCAGGCAACTCGAGCCGATCACGCAGGACGCCGCGGCGTTCTACGAGGATCACGTCGTGATCGGCGACGAGGCAGGACAAGTAGCCGTCGAGGTGAAGGCGGGTCACAAGGTCGCGAACGCGTTCAGGGACGTGAAGGCCGCGATCCACCAGAATCACGGGCTTCTGACGGCAAGCCGGCACAGCATCGAATCGGCGGCGTTCTGGTTCATCGCGCTCGAACGGTGCTGCCAGCAGCAATTGCTGGTCGAGTCGACCGGCATCGCACCCAAGCTCGTCCCCCCCGAACGCGCGCGCTATAGCCGCGAGCACGTCGGCAGCGACTACATCGGCTGGCTGCACTTTCAGGCGATCTGGGACGACCTCGTCGCCACGCAGCCGGACATGTTCGACTGATTCCGTAGAAGCAGTCCGAGCACGGCGACAACGCGAGACGAGCGCTGAAAAACGCAGCGTTGCGCCGCAACCTGAACACCAGGAGACACCACAATGAGTTCCCCCAGTCCGGTTGCGTATTACCAGGGCAGAGAGTCGTCCACCTATGCGAAGGTGACATGGCGGCTCTTGCCGTTTCTGTTCCTGTGCTATCTATGCGCGTATCTCGATCGAATCAACGTTAGCTTCGCGAAGCTGCAGATGCTGCAAGCGCTCAAGTTCAGCGACGCGGTCTATGGCGCGGGCGCCGGCGTCTTCTTCGTCGGCTATCTTCTCTTCGAAGTGCCCAGTAACCTGATCCTGCTGCGCGTCGGCGCGCGCCGCTGGATCGCCCGCATCATGATCACCTGGGGCATCGTCTCGGCGAGCATGATGTTCGTCAGAACGCCGATGAGCTTCTACATCATGCGCTTCCTGCTGGGCGTCGCCGAAGCGGGCTTTATCCCCGCGATCCTGCTCTATCTCACGTACTGGTTCCCGGCCTCGCGCCGCAGCAAGGTCACCGCGCTCTTCTTGACCGGCATTCCGATGTCGGGAGTCGTCGGCGGGCCGCTGTCAGGCTGGATCATGAATCATATGAATGCATCGCACGGGCTGGCGGGCTGGCAATGGCTGTTCCTGATAGAAGGCATTCCGACCGCGATCCTCGGGCTGGTCGCGTTCTTCTATCTCGACGACAAGCTCGCCGATGCGAAGTGGCTCACAGACTCGCAGAAAGCCATGCTCGAAGCCGGCCTGAAGGACGAAGAGCCGGCTCACGCGCTGCATTCGGTGAAGGACGGCCTGATGCACCCGAAGGTGCTGCTCCTGAGTGCGATCTACTTCTTTTTCACGATGGGCCTGTACGGCGTGAGCTTCTGGCTGCCCACGCTCGTCAAGGCGAGCGGCGTGGCCGATCCGCTCAATATCGGCCTGCTTTCCGCGATCCCTTACGCGGCGGCGGCCGTCTCCATGCTGCTCGTCGCTCAGAGCTCGGACGCCCGCGGCGAGCGGCGCTGGCATCTCGCGTTGCCCGGGGTGGTCGGAGCGGCCGGACTGTGCACGAGCGTCGCGTTCGCCCATTCGACGCCAATCGCGATGATCGCCCTCACGATCGGCACGATGGGCGTGATGACGACAATTTCGCAGTTCTGGGTGTTGCCGCCCGCTATCCTGGGCGGCGCCGCCGCGGCGGCGGGGCTTGCGCTCGCGAATTCGGTCGGCAGCGTATCGGGTGTCGTGAGCCCTTACGTGATCGGGCTGATTCAGACAGGCACGGGGTCGACCGGCAACGGCGTACTTGGGCTGGCGGCGAGCCTGATCATCGGCAGCGCGCTCGTCTTCACCGTGCCGGCCGCACTCGTGAACGGCCGGCGCAAGCGGGCTTGAGCGAAGTCCCGCTCCATGCAAAGACCCCGCGTTCGCGGGATCATCGCATCAGCTCGCTTTTTCTTCCTGCCGATCGCTCAGCACCTGCCCGAGCCGCTCGACGAGATTCTGCCGCGCCCGAGTCGTATGAAGATCGGTCAGTTCCGTCGCGCGCTGCGGGTCGCCATCGGCGATGGCCGCGGCGATGGCTGCGTGCTCGTCCCAGATCGCCTGGCGCTGCCCCGACGATTGCAGCACCGCGCCCATCACCCGTCGCAGATGGACCCAGTGCATCTGCGCGGTCTCCACGATGAGCGGATTACCCGACGCGGCATAGATCGCGGCGTGGAACGCCATGTCGGCATCGATCATCGCCTTCACGTCGTCGCCCTTCGACGCGCGGCGGCCGTTCGTGATCAATGCCTTGTCCAGCTTCGCGCCGCGACCGGCGGCAAGACGCGCGGCGAGCGAGTCGAGCGCGCCGCGGATTTCATAGAGATGGCTGATCCAGGCGGCGTCGAGCGGAGTCACGAGCAAACCCCGACCGGGCGCGTCCTGCACCAGTCCGTCCTTCTTGAGCAAGCGCAGCGCCTGCAACACCGGCGAGCGCGACACCGCAAGTTGCTCGGCGATTTCTTCCTGCGTGATGCGCGTCCCGGGCGCGAGCGTCCCAGAGCTAATGGCATCGAGCAGCACCTTGTAGACCTCGTCCACGTAGTCGGTGCGCGCCCGAAGCTTGAGCAGTTTCGTCGCCATGATCAAAGCTCGTTTATGGATACAGAATACGGCAAGGGTATAACCGCACCGCGGGACGCGTCAATGTCCGGCGCTGAAGCGGAAGAGGTGAATCTCCGTGTTTACCCATAGAGACATCGCCGTATCGCGCGACTAATCTTTGGATACAGAGTACAGTGTTCTGAATATAGAGTTCGGCGTTCAAAGTGCCGGCGACTGACAACTCCACCACCTCATAATAGGATTTGCGATGACGATCAAGGAAGACAAGCGGGAAGGACAGAAGACGAGCGGCGGCAATGTCGTGTCGAAGAAGCTGATTCCATACGGCGGTTACTACACAAGCAAGGTGCCGGGCCACGATCCCGAGCTCACCGAGACCGGCCCCGGCACACCGATGGGCGAGTTCATGCGCGCGTTCTGGCATCCCGTGTGCATGTCGATCGAACTGACGGACACTCCGCGTTATCTCAAGATTCTCGGCGAGGAACTGGTGGCGTTTCGCGATGGCAGCGGGCGCGTGGGCGTGCTGCATGCGCATTGCGCGCACCGCGGCGCGTCGCTCGAATACGGCGCGATCCAGGAGCGCGGCATCCGGTGCTGCTATCACGGCATGGTGTTCGACGTGGACGGCACATGCCTGCATGTGCCGTTTCCGAAGGGCGAAGAGAAGGAAGCCGAGAAATACGCGTGCTCGATCCAGCAGGGTGCGTACAAGGCGGTCGAGCGCAACGGCCTCGTGTTCGCGTACATGGGACCGCCCGATGCCGAGCCGCCCTTTCCCGAATGGGAAGGCGACTTCACGGTATTGCCGGGCGACGAGCTTGTGCCGTACAGCAACTTCCAGCATTGCAATTGGCTGCAGGTGCAGGACAATGCCGCCGACAACTATCACCCCACCGCGCTGCATGCCGGCAAGAATGTCGTGAATGGGCAGTACCAGGGCACGACATTCGACGAGGTCGGCGCGGCATCAATGGAAGTCGCGCCCGACATGCACTTCGTGCCGGTGCAGCAGGGCCGCAGCCTCGCCTGCGCAGGCGCGCGTCGAGTCGATAAGGACCGGCTCTTCGTGCGCGTGCAACATCAGGTGCTGCCGAATCTGAGCCTGCATGCGTACACGTCGGAAGACGGATCGAAGAAGAAGCTGTTCAGCCGCTTTCACATCATCCGCTGGACCGTTCCCGTCGACGACGAGAACAGCAAGATGATCGGCTGGCGCGTGATGGGCCCGGGCATCGATACGCGCGGCGTCGGCAAGAAGGAACTCGTCGGCTATGAGTCGATCGACTTTCTCGAAGGACAGGTCGCGATGCGGCGCTCCGAGCGCTTCGGCGAATACAAGCTCGAAGATCTGCCGCCCATTCCGCCGAATCATCGCGCGCGCGAGAACTACAAGGCCGCGCAATACGCGCCCGGCGACTACGAAGCGATCATCAGCCAGCGACCGATCGCCGTGCACGCGCTCGAGAACCCGACGAAGTTCGACGCCGGCCTCTTCCTCTTTCGCAAGTTGCTACGCGATGCGCTGCGCGGCACGAATCCGGCGGCATCGGCGCACAGCTTCGCCGAGTGGTTCCGGGCGAACGCGGGCGCACCCAACAGCTATTGCTCGGGCAACGTGTTCGAGATTCCCGAAGGCGACACGGTCGAAGAAGAAGTCGCGCGGCGCCGCCAGGTCACGAAGACGATCGTCTCGATCCTCAATGAGAGCGAGCGGCTAAAGGCGGATGAACGCGCAGTGTTCGTGCGCGAGAAGTTCGAGGAACTCGAACAATCGATGAAGAACTGAAGCGCCACGACAAGCAGGGGGCGCGTTGCGCGCCTCGTGCGGCGAATCGGGATTCGGCAGCACATATGAGGGATCAGGAAAATGGCAAGCGAACAGACATCGAACTCCGGCGGCAGCACGCTCCAGTTGCTCGTGCGACAGGTTCGTTTCGAAGGCAAAGGCATCAACTCCTACGAACTGGTCGATCCGTCCGGCGCCGAGTTGCCGGCCTTCACTGCCGGCGCTCATATCGACATCCATCTCGGCGACGGCCTCGTGCGCCAGTATTCGCTGTGCAACGCACCCAACGAGCGCCATCGCTATGTGATCGCCGTGCTGCGTGACGAGCGCGGCCGTGGCGGATCGAGAGCGCTGCACGAGCGCGTGCATGTGCAGGACATCGTGCGCGTGAGCCGTCCGCGCAACCAATTTCAGCTCGTCGTCGATGCGCGCAGGGTGATCCTCATCGCGGGCGGCATCGGTGTGACGCCGCTCAAGTCGATGGCGCATTGGCTGGAAGACGCCGGCATCGAATACGAAATGCACTACTGCGCGAAAGATCCGGACTGTGCCGCGTTTTCCGGGGAACTCGAGCCGATGCGCATGAACGGCCGCGTGCACTTTCACTTCGACGGCGGTGATCCGAAGGCGGGGCTCGACATCCGCCGCTTGCTGAGCGAGCCGTCGCACGGCGTGCACGTGTATTACTGCGGTCCAGCCGGTTTCATGCAGGCATGCGCGGATGCGAGCGCACACTGGCCCGCCGGCACCGTCCACTTCGAGCACTTCAAGGCGCCGGGGCGAAGCGAACCCGCGAGCGCGGCGAACGATGTGGCGGACACGTTCAGCGTGAAGATCGCGAGCACGGGACAGATGATCGAAGTCGCGAACGATCAGAGCATCGCGGACGCACTCGAACAAGCGGGCGTCGCAATCGAAACATCGTGTCATGCGGGGCTGTGCGGGACATGCAAGGTGCGGTATCTGTCCGGGGAAGTTGAGCACAACGACTGCATTCTCAACGACGACGAGAAGGCCGAATTCCTGACGGCCTGCGTATCGCGCGCGAGAACCAAGGTACTGGTGCTCGATCTTTAGCCGAGATGTTCGATTAGACTCGCGATGGAGCTGTAGCCTCTCGAGCGCAAGGGGCCGTTGTCGGATATGAAGCCGACCTTCGTATGTCTCTTCTCACGCACGGACGAAAGGCTGATGATGGCCGGACACCGCCGATGGAAGGGATCGAAGCTAATCTCGCCCACCACCTTTGACAAAGGCGAGCCGGCTCCAGGTCACACCCATCCGCTGATTTCCTCGTTGGGTGGATTCGGTCCGGACATTTAGCACAGTCCTGAAGCTATGGGCACTTGCTAACCGAATGGTCTCTGCTGCCGAAACATCAAACATTCGGCGTCCTTCGGGGACTGGACCGTGACGTAAAGACATCACCACCATCGCACCTTCCCGCAGCAAGGAGCTGATGGTCGACATCGCCTGACAACGCTCGTCTTCGTCCAGATGCATCCAAACGGCGGAGAGCATCACCAAGTCGAATTCTCTTCGTCGCGAACGTACAGACATGAGATCCGGCAGACTGTCGTCCACCCATTCAATCCGGGAAGACGAATGCAGCCCAATTCCTGCGACGCGCAACGCGTCCACTGGTTCTACGGCCATAACTGTATGCCCCATAGCTCCTAACGCAGCTGCATCGGTTCCGATACCGGCGCCAACGTCAAGAATGTGGGCCGGGGGCATCGGCAAGAGATGCATGACGGGCCCGTGGCTGTTCTCAAATGAGATGTCCTGCCATTGCTCGATGAGCGATTGAGCGTTCTCAGCGTAGCCTTCCGTCCCGCTTACGTTGATGGACACCACCGACTCCACATGTCGCGTTCTCGCAAAGTTGCCCGATTGTCGCCAATCTAGCCCGCGACGTCCAACGTCCGTTCGTGGCCGACGACTGCCTGACGGCAATTGAATGCGGTCGCCGACTGGACGAAACGTTAGGCTGCTGGCGCGATCTATTCTGTTAACGGCGCCAGTTCATCGAAGCCTGGGCGCGACAAGTGCAGCACTTCGTAGCGTTCGCCTGGGACAACTGCTTCTGGTGTGTCGGCCCCAAACCGTGAAGGTGACACGCTCCCAGGAGCGCGGATCAATCGCACAGGCGCTGGCAATCACACTACTATGCCTTGCGATAAACGATCGTGTCGCCTTGGTGACCGGCGGCTCGCGCGGAATCGGACGCGCCATTTCGATCGCGCTTGCCTCAGCCGGCGCAGCAGTCGCCCGCAACTATCGGCAACGCGAGAACGACGCGGCCGACGTCGTCGCGGAAATCGAACGCGCCGGAGGCCGCGCGATCGCGGTACGCGCCGATGTATCGGTCGGAGACGACGTCGAAGCGATGATCGCCGAGGTGGAAAACCGCCTCGGCCTCATCGACGTGCTCGTGAACAACGCGGGCACCGCGACGATCGTCGACATAGACGATCTCGCGGTACTCATATGTTCCGTTGCTCCTTAACCGGTACGTCGAAAAATCGTGTGCAGAGCGTACAGCGGAAAAGGCGCCGCTTGAGCATCTGCGCGGATTGCGTCCGGGTTCGCTTGAAGCCGTGCGGCATTGCGGGCGCTTCCTGATGGCAATGCGGACACGCCAGCACCGGCCAGGGCGCTTTCAGGCCGAGTTTGACCCGCTGTTCACGATGTCCGGACGGGTCGAGCACGATCAGCCATTGCCGGAATCGCTTGACCCACGCCTTCACGATTTCCGGTGAGGTGTTCAACTCCGCCGCGGCATGCGCGAGTGGTCGATGTTGCGACAGCCACGGCAGAAAGTTGAACAGCATGTCGCGCCGGAGCATGTTCGCCATCGGCGTACGCGTCGCGCGCGTGAAATATCGCGTACACGTGCGGCACTGGAAGGTCGGCAGCGCCGTCGGGGTGCGCGGCCGACTCGACAGGTGCGTGTTGACGCCCTCGCAGTGCGGACACGCTGGAGGCTCAATGTTCTGCGAGAAGACCTTGCCGATTTCGTCGGCAAGAAAGGCCGTGAGTTCGCGATCCTCGATATGACGACGCGGCAACGGGCTGTTTGCGCGCAGTGGCTGGCTGAAGTCGAAACGATTTGCGTGCGGGGCTGGAACGGACGGCGCGGTAACTGATGCAGGCGCGGCGCGAGCGGGAATTTTCAGGATCGCGTGCTCGGCGCTCGCGAGCGTGGGCGCGACCTGCCCTGCTCGCGTGCGGCGTGCGACGGCAGTCAGCGCAAGATCCTTCACGACGCGTACCGTGACGTCCGCACCCTCCACGCCGGGGGCAATCGACCAGGTGCGGCTGCAGTGCGGACATAGGGCGCAGCGCCGCGTGTCCGGGCCGAAACCGCCATTCCGAAGCTGCCCGCTGTAGCCGCAGTGCGGGCATGTCCCGGTTGGCTGGTATTTGACACCAAGCCGCACGCGCGAGGTCCATCGGTCATCCGGATCATGCTGCGCGATCAGCTCGCGAAAGCGCATCAGCCAGTTCGACAGGGCCGTGTAATCGACGCGGAGTCGACGCGAGGCTTCCTCGAGCGGAATCGGCTGGGACAGCAGCCGGATGAAGGCGGGCATTTTCACGGCAAACCGCAGCCGCGCGAGAGGCGTCCCGGTTAGGCGCGAGTACGTCCGCTTGCACGCGCGGCACCGGAAAAACGGTAATGCATGATGGCGATTCGGCCGGTTCTGCACCCGCGTGTTGCCACTCTTGCAGGCCGGGCACGGTGGCACGGGCGTCGTCTCTCGCGAGTACAACTCGTCCCAGATTCCGGTTACGAACGTTGTCAACAACGGATCGTCCTCGTCGCTGTACGCGCGGCCCGCAGCATGCGTGACCGGTAGCGTCGCGTCGAACTCGGGGATCAACGTTTGCGTTGGACTGCACGCGGTCGAGCCGCGGTGGTCCTTGTGCTCCGTGTGCTTACGTTTATGCGTGCGCGTCATGTTCGCTGTTCAACGCAGCCGTTGGCGGCCGCGAAAGCTGAGGGTATCCGTATGTTGTTTCGTCTTCTCTGAGTCAGTAAAAGCGGGTGCCGGCGTGGCATCCGCCAAAGGCGCCGCGACTGGTTGCCGAGCCGCCGCAGCCGAACAGGGAACAGCCGCCGAGCAGCGACGACGCGGCGACGACGCGGCGACAACCAGCGCGGCGATGATGAGTTTTCGTCGTTGCATGATTGCAATCAATGGTGAAGCGGGCTGGTCGCGAAAATCAGCTTGAGCACAACATGCAGAGATCCCCACGCGAACACGATCGCGGCCAGCGTGCACGCCGCAGACTTGCGCTGTGTCCATTGCAATGTGGTCCTGTCTGACGTCTGCTCGCGCGGCCCGTCAGACCGGTGCCGGATCATGCCCCTCAGATCGCCAATGCTGGCTGAATAGTTCTCGTCTTGCATCCGTTCTTCCCTGCCTCACATTGAGCTCACGACGATTGATTTTCTGATGCACAGGCATCGTCCGGGTAGACTGCGGCCGCATTGGTAGTCTCCCACGGGTCCTGACGGGCGATCCCGTATCGCGGCGAGCGTATCATCCGCATGGCGCGTCATACCATGATCGGCACGGACCCCTTGCTCCGCCGGCGGTTACGCGCCAGACGGCGGCTTTCCCAGGCGCATTCCGGGCACCAACTGCCTCGCCAGACACTGTTGACCGAGGCGCGCCACAGGTGACCCTTGGCGCATTCCCAGTCGATCTTGCCGTGTGGTCCCGGGTAGACCGTCGACAGGCACCGTCCGCCACGCGAATTCGCCACTTCCCGCATCTGTTCGATCGTGCGCGTTCTGACCGTCACCGCGCAGCGGTGGCACCACTGGCCTTTCTTCACCCTGAACCACTGTGCTTTCCAGATGTGACCTTCGGCGCACTGCCACTCCAGCGGCGTTTCCTTGTCGACATATGCTGACAGGCACCGTCCACCCCGCCCGGCCGCAGCCCGTTCAAGGTCTTCCTGCGGGGGCTTGATACGCTGGTGATGGCAGCGCTGGCACCAGTCCCCTTTCAACACCCCCTCAAGATTGGCGAGCCATTCATGCCCTGCCGCGCAGCGCCACCGCAGTTTTCCCCTGGTGCTCTCGTATTGGGTCGACAGGCACTGGCCACCCTTTGCCGCCGCGAGCGCACACGCCTCCTCTAGCGAGTGAATCGTTGCGCGCTCATAGGCGCAAGCCTGGCACCAGCTCCCCATGCGCAGCATGTGCATCAGCATCGGGAACCGGTGTCCCGCTGCGCACTCGAACTCGAGCGGCACCTTGTAGCCCTCATACGCGACCGAGACGCATTGCCCACCCCACGCCCGCGCGAGTTTGCGGATCGCGGCGAAGGTCCGCTCACGATAGTCGGGCGCGCCGCTTCCGCCCGGTCCGGGCAGGCCGTCCCGAGCACGTTGTACGCGCTGTCTCGTGCCTGCGGGTACCCGCTCTGACCATACCGCCGTCGCGATCGGTCGGGTCCGCCGGGCTGTCGACTTCGACTTCGCCGGAGCTACCGATCCGGTTTCCTGATCACGGGCGAGCCGGATGTCAACATCCAGCTGGTCGAGTTCCTGCTGCCGTTCGCGAAGCGTCTTCATCGGGCCGTCTCGTCATGCAAACACGTTGAGCACAGACACTCCCGGACGTCGTGTCATTCCGGCTGGTCCTTCTGGCGATCAGCGGATGCGACCAGTTCCTGATCCATCAAGGTGAGCTTCAGCGGGGCATCGGCAGACAGCTTCTTCTTCATGATCACGTATTTCCAGCCGTCGCCATTGCCGGGATTGCGATAGAACGCGACGATCGCCACGTACTTCGTGTCTGCCTGCATGGGCTGAGACAGGCTGACCGACGCGCCAGGATTGACGACGGCTGCCATACTGGCCTGAAGGTCCTGCGCGAGTACGGTCCTGTCGTTCTTCAGCAGATCGTCGTAGGACACGCCGTCAAACAGCTTTCGATCCTTGAGCTGATAGACGCGGACCGCGAGTGACGTCGAACGGCCCGCGTCATCCGGATTCAACTCGGCACGCGCGGTCAGGTCGACGTCAAGCACCTTGACCTGCCTGAAAAACACCGAGTGATACGCGCTGGAAGTCGTATCAGATACGGACTGCCAGGCGCCGCATGCGGAAAGCAGCAGACCTGACGCGAGGGCGGCCACGGTTAAACGTAAGGGCATGATTTCTCCAGATTCAGGCGGCATGTGGAACCAGATGCGGGTTCGGTCCGGGCGTGGGAAAGACTTCGTAGACGCCGAGCGGGATGGTGATGATGCGTTCCTCATCCGAGGGCAACACGACGGTCCATCCCAGGCGCGGCGACGGACCAGCCGCAACCAATCCGACCGACGGCGCGGGCGCGAGACGCGACGACACCTCCATGCGCAGGTGTACATCGGCCTTCGTGCCCACATACAGGCGGATGAACGCCATCAGCTCGCGATGCAGCCATGCGCCGGGTAGCAGGTCGTGCGCCTGCTGACCGTCCGAAGGGCGCAGCGTCACTCGCACGGCGCGGCTGCGATACGCGAGGCGGTTGCCGAGCACATAGCCCCCGCCAAGTCCGCGGCGCTTGCTGTCTTCCGCAGCGCGCCCCGAAGGAAGTCCCCCTGGGGGACCGGCGAGCGTGCCTGACGACGTGAGGGGCTGCGGCTGTCCTGCGCGCCTGAGCGTCGGCCAGAACTCGTCGACACGCACCTCGACACCGGGCACCGCCAGCGCCACCACACCGGCGAGTCCCTCGGGCGTGCGCGTGCGCTGGACCATCAGACCCAGCAGCGCGAGCACGCGCGAATCCGGCAGACCCGACCGGGCCGGCTTCTCGCCCCACCCGAAGCCGGCGAGGCACAGGAGGTTGCGCGACTGCGCATCGGTGCCGCCCGCCTGGAAACTTTCCGGGTAGCGGTACTTCTTCCAGGCGCGGTACAGCAGCGCCACGTAGCGGTGGTTGAACTGGTCGAGAAACGCTTCGACGGCTTCATGTCCTTCCTCGCGCAGGACGATCTCATCGATCATGTGGGATGGCACCGCGGCGTCGACGCCATACAGGCCCAGGAAGGTCGTGCGCACGGTCGGCGGCGCATCGGGACCGAATGTGTCCGACCCGTCATCGAATTCGACCGCGGCGATCTCACCGGCCGGGAACCCCAGCCGCGGCCTCGGCCGGAACCTCACCGGCTCGTGCTCCGGCGTGTCTCGCGTGCCGAAGCCGGGTTGATCGGGTACGCGCACTTCGAGCAGCCTGCATAGCTGCATGAAATTCATCTTCGGCGCGCGCGCAAGCAACGACGCCACGAGCGGTTCAAGATTCGGCAACTCGCGTGGTTTCATAGGGGAGCGCGCTGCGCCTTGCTGCGCGGCCAGTCGGTACGGGTTTGCGAAGGCAGGCTCACGATGGCGAGCTTCGTGAACAGGTTGATCTCCGCATACAGCCCGAAGAAGCGGTGCAGCAGTTCGCCGAACAGCATCACGTCGCCCTCGCCCGCGAACGCGTGCGAATCGAGCGTGACTTCGATCAGTACGCCCCGCTCGACCGAGCCGCCCGACACCTCCTCGAGCAGTTCCTCCGACACATGCAGGATGCCGGCGAGGCGTCGGCGGTTCAGCTCGTCGTTGGTCCAGTCGTAGAGCGCCAGTGCGCCCCGCAGCACTTCCGCGTCCATCATCGACAGGAAGTTCGGCGCGAGGTGCGACAGGACTCTCCACTGGAAGCGGTCGCCGGTCGGCGGATAGAGTGGCAACGTCGGCGCCACCAGGTTGCGTACACCCGCGACATTGCCCGCTTCGTCCCACCTGCTCAGGCAGCAGATGGAGGCAACGCTCTTGAAGTACGAACCCCGGATCCGTGCGATCGACGTCGAGATCACCGACAACCAGGATCCCGGCGTGCTCGTGAGCTTCGAGATGACGTGCCACATGAAGAAGGCCGGCCTGGTGCGGTTCGGCACGTACTTCGAGCCACCGGGACGGATGCGACTTGAGCGGAAGACTGAAGCAAAGTAGCCCTTCGATCAGTGAAGAACCCGATCCGCTGAGACAGGGCCATCTTATAGATGGCCCTGTCCGGTCCAGGCAGCGGTAGACACAAAACATCACCTGATCGTTGAACACGAGGTAACTAACGTCGAAAACGATCACGGACAACTCAGCAGAATGGCGCTGTCTGCGAAGGACGCGATGGGCAGATCGAGGCTGAACGTTGTTGCGGATCGGGGTTACTTCAGCGGCCCGGAGATACGGGCATGCGATCTGAACGACATCAGCACGTACGTTCCCAAACCACTTACCTCCGCGTCGAGGAAGAAAGGTCTCTTCACCAAAGCCGACTTTGTCTACGTGGCAAAAAGCGAGTGTATCGATGTCCTGCCGGCGAGCGTGCCATCCTTCGATTTACTACCGTTGAGCACGATATGAATTTGCGGGTTTACTGGCCCAGCGCCTGCCCGCGTTGCCCTATGAAGGAGCGATGTTCACCCAGCGAATATCGTCGCATCCGAAGTGGGAGCACGAAAACATACTGGAAGCCATGCAGCGACGGCTCGACCGGAAGCCCGATGTAATGACCATCCGCAGAAGTACTATCGAGCGTGTCTTCGGTACACTCAAGCACTGGATGGGTCCTGCACACTTCCTGACCAGGACGCTCGGGCGAGTGAGTACGGAGATGAGCCTGCAGGTGTTGGCCTACAACCTGAAGCGGGTCATGAACATACTTGGCGTTGCAGGGACGATGAAGGCCATGAAGATGGTTAGAAGCTAAAGCCCCGAGGGGCTTTGTTGTGCTCGCGATGTTCGATTAGTGCAAACTCGCAGTATCAAACGCCATCGGGGTCATCCAGATAACGAGTCGGTAGCATCGCGAGGAATGCATCCATATGGACATGCAAAAACACGTCTGGGGGGCGAAATAATTTCGTCCGGACCATTCGAATCCCTGATTCGTTCCGCCAAGACAGCGGCTGCCTCTCGCCAAAACCTCACGCCACCGGAGTGTGCGGGTAACTTCGCTTCTTTTAGTTGGCACATGGCCTCCTCGGGTGTCCGTCCTGTTATGGGCGACGCCGTGCGAAATTTTGGTGCAGCGCATCGCAACCTTTTCTCCCCGCTCTGGCCGGAAAACAGGAAGTGATCAAGAATTTGAGCAATTCGGCGCCCCGATTACACATTTCCGGGTCTGCTCTCGCTGCAAGTCGAATGCGCTTTTCTCCGGGTGTAGCCCAAGTCCTCCTAGTTCTCGCCTGCTTCGATGCAGGCTTTGTTGCGCGTCCCCGAAGGGGCTCCCGCCCTGCTTTCGCATGCTGAAACGTCAGTCCGATATTCCGCATTGTGAGAGACGCGTGACACTCTTTATTTTTCACTGACGGTTGTTATTTCCAGGATCAAGAACATGACTCGAGAGCCGTCGCCGAAATTTACTTGACATATAAACTATCAAAACCTAAATTAATCTCACCGCAGAGTTCATTTTGGGGAACCAGCATGCGCATAGTCTGTATCGGCGGCGGTCCGGCCGGTTTGTACTTCGGTCTGTTGATGAAACAACGCAACCCCGGCCATGAAGTCATGGTAATCGAGCGCAACCGCCCCTACGACACCTTCGGCTGGGGCGTCGTGTTCTCCGACCAGACGCTCGGCAATCTGCGCGCCGCCGACGCCCCGAGCGCCGAGGCGATTCTCGGCGCGTTCAATCACTGGGACGACATCGAGATTCACTTTCGCGGCCGCAGCGTGCGCTCATCGGGCCACGGTTTTTGCGGCATCGGTCGCAAACGTCTGCTGAATATCCTGCAAGCGCGCTGCGAAGAACTCGGCGTGAAGCTCGTGTTCGAAACCCAGGTCGTGGACGACAGCGCGTACGACGCGGACCTGATCATCGCGAGCGACGGCCTGAACAGCCTCGTGCGCCAGAAATACGCGGACACCTACCAGCCGGACGTCGACGTGCGCGACTGCCGCTTCGTGTGGCTCGGTACGAAGAAGCTGTTCGAGGCGTTCACGTTCGCGTTCGAGCAAACCGAATTCGGCTGGTTCCAGGCGCACGCCTACCGCTTCGACGATCAAACCTCGACGTTCATCGTCGAAACACCGGAACGCGTATGGCGCGCCGCCGGTCTCGACGAAATGAGCAAGGAAGACAGCATCGCGTTCTGCGAGAAGCTGTTCGCGAAGTACCTCGACGGCAACGCGCTGATGTCGAACGCGGTGCATCTGCGCGGCTCGTCGCAATGGATTCGTTTTCCGCGCGTCGTCAACAAGGAATGGGTGCATTGGCGCTGCAACGCAAACGGCACACGAACGCCGATCGTGCTGATGGGCGACGCCGCGCACACCGCGCACTTCTCGATCGGCTCGGGCACCAAGCTCGCGCTCGAAGACGCGATCGAACTCGCCAACAGCATCAGCGCGCACCCGGGTTCGCGCCCGGACGATCTGGCCGCCGCATTGAAGCACTACACCGAAGTACGCAGCGTCGACGTGCTGCGCATCCAGAACGCCGCGCGCAATTCGACCGAATGGTTCGAGCACGTCGATCGTTATACGTCGTTCGAGCCGGAACAGTTCGCGTATTCGTTGCTCACGCGCTCGCAGCGCATCTCGCACGAGAACCTGCGCGAGCGCGATGCGCGGTATCTGTCCGGTTTCGAGGACTGGCTCGCGAAGCGCGCGGGTGTCGAGCGCGCCGCGGACAGGCATTCGATTCCGCCGATGTTCACCCCCTTCAAGGTGCGCGGCGTCAAGCTGAAAAATCGCGTGATGGTGTCGCCGATGGCGCAGTACTCGGCGGTAAACGGCGTGGCCGGCGACTATCACCTGATGCATCTCGGCGCGCGCGCGATGGGCGGCGCCGCGCTCGTGATGACCGAGATGACCTGCGTGTCGCCCGAAGCGCGTATCACGCCCGGATGCCCGGGCATGTACGCGCCCGAGCATCTGGTCGCGTGGAAACGCATCGTCGATCTGGTCCATCTGCAATCGGATGCGAAGATCGGCATCCAGCTCGGCCACTCGGGCGCGAAAGGTTCGACGCGCGTCGCGTGGGAAGGCATCGATCAGCCGCTCGACGAAGGCAACTGGCCACTCGTTTCGGCGTCGCCGCAGCAGTATCTGCGCGGCATCAGCCAGCATTCGCGCGAAGCCACACATGACGAGCTGCGCGCCATCGAGCAGCAGTTCGTCGAGGCGACGCGCATGTCGATCGAAGCGGGTTTCGACTGGCTCGAACTGCACTGCGCGCATGGCTATTTCCTGTCGAGCTTCCTGTCGCCGCTCACGAATCACCGTACCGACACATACGGCGGTCCGCTCGAAAACCGTCTGCGTTATCCGCTGCAGGTATTCAGCGCGATCCGCGCGGTGTGGCCGCAAGACAAGCCGATCTCGGTGCGGATTTCGGCGCACGACTGGGTCGAGGGCGGCAACACGCCCGACGATGCCGTGAAGATCGCGCAAGCGTTCAAGGCGGCCGGCGCGGACATGATCGACGTGTCGTCGGGCCAGGTCAGCAAGGAAGAAAAGCCCGTGTTTGGCCGCATGTTCCAGACGCCGTTCGCCGATCGCGTGCGCAACGAAGCCGGCATCGCGACGATCGCGGTCGGTGCGATTTCGGAAGCGGACCACGTGAACAGCATCATCGCGGCGGGTCGCGCCGATCTGTGCGCGATCGCGCGTCCGCATCTCGCGAATCCGTCGTGGACGTTGAACGAAGCGGCAAAGATCGGCTATCTCGACGTCGCGTGGCCGAAACCCTATACCGCCGCGAAAATGCAACTCGAACGCAACCTCGAACGCGAGCGTGCGCAGGCCATCGCCAACGCCGGCCTCACGGCGCAACAACGCGCGCAACGCGCCGAAGGAACCGTGTGAACACCTCAGACACTCCTCTCGCCGGACAACACGCGGTCGTCACCGGTGGCGGCAGCGGCATCGGCGCGGCCATCGCGCAGGCGCTGCTGCGCGCCGGCGCGCGCGTCACGCTGATGGGCCGCAACGCGCAACGCCTCGACACGCAGCGAGAGCAATGCGCGGCGCTCGGCGACGTCGCGTGTATCAGCGTGGACGTCACGCAAGAAGATTCGGTGGCGCGCGCATTCGAGCAGGCGGGCGCCGTCGATATCCTCGTGAACAACGCGGGCCAGGCGCAGGCCGCGCCGTTCACGCACACCGATATCGCGCTGTGGCAACGCATGCTCGACGTGAATCTGACTGGCGTGTTTCTCGGCACGCGCGCCGTCCTGCCCGGCATGCTCGAGCGTGGCTATGGCCGCATCGTCAACGTCGCGAGCACCGCGGGGCAGATCGGCTATGCGTACGTCGCCGCGTATTGCGCCGCGAAGCACGGCGTGATCGGTCTCACGCGCTCGCTCGCGCTCGAAACCGCGACGCGCGGCATCACGGTCAATGCAGTGTGCCCCGGCTACACCGAAACCGAGCTGCTGCATGCCTCGCTCGAACAGATCACGAGCAAGACCTCGCGCACCGAAGCACAGGCGCGCGAAACGCTGCTGCGCTCGAATCCGCAGCGCCGCTTCGTGAATCCGGAGCAGGTCGCGAACGCGGTGTTGTGGCTGTGCCGCCCCGGCTCGGATGCGATCACGGGGCAATCCATTTCCATTTCGGGTGGAGAAGTGATGTGAGCAAATCAACCCAAGCAAAAAAGTCGGCGGCGGCATCGGATGCGAAGCTGTCGCGCAAAGGCGTGGCCCAACCCGCGGAGAACGTCGTGGACCTCGAAATGAGCACCGGAGCGGACAGCCACATGGGCCTGCGTTTGTGGCTGCGCATGCTGACCACCACCAACCTCGTCCAGGCCGAATTGCGCAAACGTCTGCGCACCGAATTCGACACCACGCTGCCGCGATTCGATCTGATGGCGCAGCTCGAACGACATCCCGATGGGCTGAAGATGACCGAGCTATCGCGCCGTTTGATGGTGACGGGCGGCAACGTCACTGGCATCACCGATCAGCTCGAAAAAGAAGGGCTCGTCACGCGCGACACCGATCCGAACGACCGCCGCTCGATCAGCGTGTGCCTGACGCCCGCTGGCCGCAAGGCGTTCGACAAAATGGCCGTCGCGCACGAGCAATGGGTCGTCGAACTGTTCGGCGGCCTGAGCCTCGACGAAAAGATGAAGACGCATCAGGACCTCGGCAAGCTCAAGCAGCATCTGCTCGACAGCCTGAGAGGCTGACTTCGCACTGGAGGAATACATGACACGATCCAACGCCGATGCACTGTTGTCCGGCAACCGCCTGACCCTGGCAGGCCACGAGGCGAAGCATGTCGGCTGGTCGGTGCGCGACAAGGTCGCGACGATCACGCTGAACCGTCCCGAGCGCAAGAACCCGCTGACCTTCGAATCGTATGCGGAGCTGCGCAACCTGTTCCGCGATCTCGCGTACGCGACCGACGTGAAAGCCGTCGTGCTGCACGGCGCGGGCGAAAACTTCTGCTCGGGCGGCGACGTGCACGACATCATCGCGCCGCTGATCGATCTGCCGATGCCCGAGTTGTTGCTGTTCACGCGCATGACCGGCGACCTCGTCAAGGCAATGCGCCATTGCCCGCAGCCGATCGTCGCAGCCGTCGACGGCGTCTGCGCGGGCGCCGGCGCGATCCTCGCGATGGCTTCCGATCTGCGCCTAGGCACCGCGCGCAGCAAGCTCGCGTTCCTGTTTACGCGCGTCGGCCTCGCCGGCTGCGACATGGGCGCGTGCGCGATGCTGCCGCGCATCATCGGCCAGGGACGCGCCGCCGAGCTGCTGTTCACCGGCCGCTCGGCAAGCGGCGACGAAGCTCACGCCTGGGGCATTTACAACCGCCTGTGCGACCCGGCCGCGCTCATCGAAGAAACACAGAAGCTCGCCGCCGATCTCGCGGCCGGCCCGAGCTTCGCGCACGGCATGACGAAGAAGATGCTGCATCAGGAATGGAGTATGAGCATCGACGAAGCGATCGAATCCGAAGCGCAGGCGCAGGCGATCTGCATGGGCACGCGCGATTTCGAGCGCGCGTACAACGCGTTCGCGGCGAAGACGCGTCCGGTGTTCGAAGGAGACTGAGTTGAGCGCCGATCATCAGAACATCCCGATCGATTTGCACAGCCCGCTCGCGTGGCCGTTTTTCGAGCCGCGCCATCGCGAACTCGCGGCAGGCATCGACGCATGGTGCCGCGCGCATCTCACGCATGACGAGCATGGCGACACCGATGCGACCTGCCGTGTGCTGGTGCGCAAACTCGGCCACGCCGGCTGGCTGAAATACGGCGTCGGCGGCATCGCCTATGGCGGCCACGGCGACACGATCGACACGCGCGCCGTATGCCTGCTGCGCGAAACGCTCGCGCGCTATTCGGGCCTCGCCGATTTCGCCCTGGCGATGCAAGGCCTCGGCTCGGGCGCGATCTCGCTCGCGGGCACGCATGAGCAGAAATCGCATTATCTGCCGCGCGTCGCGAGCGGCACGGCGATCGCCGCGTTCGCGCTGTCGGAGCCGCAAGCGGGCTCGGACGTCGCCGCGATGGCGCTCGCGGCTCGCGAAGAGGGTGAGCACTACCTGCTCGACGGCGAAAAGACGTGGATTTCGAACGGCGGCATCGCGGACTTCTACGTGGTGTTCGCGCGCACCGGCGAAGCGCCGGGCGCACGCGGCATCAGCGCGTTCATCGTGGATGCGCAGACGCCGGGCCTCGACATCGCCGAGCGCATCGACGTAATCGCGCCGCATCCGCTCGCGCGCCTGCGCTTCACGAACGCGCGCGTGCCGAAGAGCCAGATGCTCGGTGCGCCCGGCGAAGGTTTCAAGATCGCCATGCGCACGCTCGATATTTTCCGCACCTCGGTGGCGGCCGCATCGCTTGGCTTTGCCCGTCATGCGATGGCCGAGGGCCTCGCGCGCGCGGCGTCGCGCAAGATGTTCGGCCAGACGCTCGGCGACTTCCAGTTGACGCAGGCGAAGCTCGCGCAGATGGCGTTGACGATCGACAGCAGCGCGCTGCTCGTCTATCGCGCCGCGTGGCTGCGCGACCAGGGCGAAAGCGTCACGCGCGAAGCCGCGATGGCGAAGTGGCACGCGAGCGAAGGCGCGCAGCAGGTGATCGACGCGGCAGTGCAGCTCTACGGCGGCATGGGTGTGCAAAGCGGCAGCGCGGTCGAGATGCTGTACCGCGAGATCCGCGCGCTGCGCATCTACGAAGGCGCGACCGAGGTGCAGCAGCTGATCGTCGGCCGCGATCTGTTGAAGGCGCATGCCGCCGCGAACCGGAATGCGCGATGAGCACGTCGTTCGAGCGGCTCGTACGCATCCGCTTTTCGCACTGCGATCCCGCGGGCATCGTGTTCTTTCCGCAGTACCTCGTGATGACCAACGTGCTCGTCGAAGACTGGTTCAACGAGGGCTTGCGCATCGACTACGCGCACATGATCGCGCGGCGCCGCATCGGCCTGCCGATCGTCAAGCTCGACTGCGAGTTCTCGCGGCCGAGCCAGATGGGCGAAACGATCCTGCTCACGCTCAAGGTCCGAACCGTCGGCCGCAGTTCGATCGGCATCGAGATTCACGGTCATTGCGACGGCGAAACGCGTTTCCGCTCTAAACAGGTGCTCGTGTTCATATCGTTCGACAGCGGCAAATCCATCGATATTCCCGGCGACGTCGCGAGCGCGCTCGCGGCGTACGCTCCATCGGCCCCCTCCATCGAGGCGCATCGCTCATGAAACAGGCTCTCCTTCCCGCCGGCTGGGTCAAGCCGCGCGGCTATGCGAACGGCGTCGCTGCGAGCGGCACGCCGGTGTTCATCGCCGGCCAGATCGGCTGGGACGAACAGGCGCAGTTCCAGTCCGATGACTTCGCGCAGCAGTCCGAGCTGGCGCTGAAGAATCTGCTCGCCGTGCTGCGCGAAGCGGGCGGCAAGCCCGAACACCTCGTGCGCCTCACGTGGTACGTGACCGACAAGCGCGAGTATCTCGCATCGCTGAAGGACATCGGCCGCGCGTTTCGCGAGCTGATCGGCGACTACGACATCGCGATGAGCGCGGTGCAGGTCGTCGCGCTGATGGAAGACCGCGCGAAGGTCGAGATCGAAGCCACCGCGGTGATTCCGCACTGAACGTCGTACAGGTACCGAACGCACAGGCAAGCCCTTCACACCGAACGAAGCGCATTTTCCGGCTCAACGCCTCGGGAGACCATGATGGAACCGTCAGCACACGTCGATACTTTCGCGCGCGACAATCTTCCGCCGCAGGATCAATGGCCCGTCTTACTGCTCGACAATCCGGACGTCGCCTATCCGCCGAGGCTGAACTGCGCGACCGAACTGCTGGAGCGGACCATCGAGGCGGGGCATCGCGACCGGCCGGCGATCTGGTCCGACGTGGACGGCAAGCCGCAAGCCACCACATACGGCGAACTGCTCGCGCTGGTCAACCGCAGCGCGCATGTGCTCGTCGATGAAATGGGCTTGCGCCCCGGCAACCGCGTGCTGCTGCGCGGACCGAACACATTGCAGATGGCCGTCGCCACACTCGCGGCGCTGAAGTCCGGGCTCGTCGTCGTGCCGACCATGCCGCTGCTGCGCGCGAAGGAGCTCAAGCAGATCATCGAGAAGGCGCAGGTCAGCGCCGCGCTTTGCGACGCGCGCCTGAGCGCGGAACTCGAGCGCTGCACGAATCCGCGGGACGAGTTCTACTGCGCGGTGCTGAAACAGACCCGCCGCTTTCACGACGACTCCGCCGATTCGCTCGACACGCTCGCCGTCAACAAGCCCGAATACTTCACCGCCAGCGACACCGCCGCCGACGACATCTGCCTGATCGCATTCACGAGCGGCACGACCGGTGCGCCGAAAGGCTGCATGCATTTCCATCGCGACATGATCGCGATGTGCGACCTGTTCCCGCGTCATGTGCTGAAGCCTTGCGCGAACGACATCTTCTGCGGCACACCGCCGCTCGCGTTCACGTTCGGGCTCGGCGGCCTGCTGTGCTTTCCGCTGCGCGTCGGTGCCTCGACGGTGTTGGTCGAAAAGCTGACGCCGCAGACCCTGCTCGAGGTGGTCGAACGATTTCATGCGACCGTGATGTTCACCGCGCCGACGTTCTATCGGCAGATGGCGCCGCTCGTCGCGCAACATGACCTTTCGTCGCTGCAGAAGACCGTGTCGGCCGGCGAGGCGCTGCCCGATTCGACGCGGCGCCTGTGGCGCGAGGCGACCGGCATCGACATGATCGACGGTATCGGCGGCACCGAGCTGATCCACATCTTCGTTTCGTCGCAAGGCGCGGAGATCCGGCCGAACGCGATCGGCCGCGCGGTGCCGGGCTACGTCGTGCAAGCCGTCGACGACGACATGCAACTCGTGCCGCCCGGCACGATCGGCAAACTCGCGGTGCGCGGCCCGACCGGCTGCCGCTATCTGGCCGACGAACGGCAGTCGCGCTTCGTGCGCGACGGCTGGAACCTGCCGGGCGATTCGGTCTATCTCGACGCCGACGGCTACGTGTTCTACCAGGCGCGCGCCGACGACATGATCGTGTCGGCCGGCTACAACATCTCCGGTCCTGAGGTGGAAAGCGTGCTGATGCAGCACGCGGCGGTGGCCGAATGCGGCGTGATCGGCGTGCCCGACGAAACGCGTGAGCAAATCGTGCGAGCCTTCGTCGTGGTGAACCCGGGCTACACCGCCGACGATAAACTGGTCGCGCAGCTGCAGGATTTCGTTAAGAATAACGTCGCGCCGTATAAATATCCCCGCGTCATCACGTTCGTCGGCGCGCTGCCGCGCACCGAAACCGGCAAGCTCAAACGTTTCGAGTTGCGCATGATGACGTAACCCCTATCTTTCGCGAGACTGGAGGCAGACTGCATGGCCGGCTCTTTCATCGAAGTCGTCGCCCACGATGGCGGCCGTTTCAACGCATACGTCGCGCGGCCCGCGCAGGGCTCCGGCCCAGGGCTCGTGCTGCTGCAGGAAATCTTCGGCGTCAACGACACGATGAAAGCGAGCGCCGATCGCTACGCCGAAGAAGGCTACGTCGTGCTCGTGCCCGATCTGTTTTGGCGCATCAAGCCGAGCATTTCGCTTGGCTACGGCGACGCCGACATGAAAGAGGCGCTCGGCTATCTGGGTCAGTTCGACACCGACGTCGCGGTCAAGGACATCGCCGCCACCGTCGCCGCGTTGCGCGAACTGCCCGAGCAGGCCGGCAAGGTGGGCGTGGTCGGCTACTGCCTCGGCGGCAAGCTCGCGTTTCTGAGCGCGGCGCGCACCGACGCCGATTGCGCGGTCAGCTATTACGGCGTGGGCCTCGAAGCGCATCTCGACGAAGTATCGGCAATCAACTGCCCGATGGTGTTCCACTTCCCCGAAAACGACGCGCACTGCCCACCCGAAACGCGCGAGCGCATCAGCGCCGCGCTGCGCACGCGACCGCAAATCGAGCAATACGTGTACCCCGGCTGCGATCACGCGTTCGCCGCGCCGCAGCGCAAACAGTACGACAAGCCCGCCGCGATGATGGCGTACTCGCGCACGCTCGCGCTGCTGCGCAAGGTGCTCGGTCCGGTCTACGATCTGAACGCGCTGTGGGAAGCGCACTGCTACCACGAGTTCGCGACACGCGACGTCGACGCGGTGATGCCGACGATGGTCGCCGAGCCCTACGTCAATCACGTGCCGACGATGACGGGCGGCGTCGGGCATGACAATCTGAAGCGCTTTTACACGCATCACTTCGTCAACTCGAATCCGCCCGACACGAAGCTGATTCCGATTTCGCGCACGATCGGTTCAGATCGCGTCGTCGATGAATTCATTTTCAGCTGCACGCATAGCTGCGAAATCGACTGGCTGCTGCCGGGCGTCGCGCCGACCGGCAAGTACTTCGAGGTGCCGATGCTCGCCGTGGTGTGCTTCCGCGGTGACAAGCTTTATAACGAGCATATCTATTGGGATCAGGCTTCGGTGCTTGTGCAGGTTGGGCTGCTCGATCCGGAGGGCTTGCCGGTGGCGGGGATTGAAAGTGCGAGGAAGTTGCTCGACGAGACGTTGCCGTCGAATGGGTTGATGGGGGGTAAGTCGAAGGTTTAAGGAAATGGTGCTGCCGTCGCTGTGCATCATCCGAATGACTCGCGCCGGCAGCGCGTATTAATCGCGGCGTGCAAGACCGAAAAACTCATCATCCAATCGACGAAAATCTGGCGATCATGCGGTCATAGAATGACGGCGGCAGCTTTATAAACGACGCGTCGTCGCCGCCGCGGGAAAATGAAACGCCTTCGTCGTCCACCCAAATCAATTCAGGAACCGGTGTGCTGAAGGTTCTGCGCACCAGCAGTTTGCCTGACGCGGCGTCGTAGACCTGACCGAGATAAGCCGGGTCGTTGCCGCCTCTCCATTGGAGCAGGCATCGCTCTGCAGTGTAGCGGCCGTTTTTTGACGTGCTTTTGATGCATTCGCTCGCATTCCTGTGATCGGTGTGCGTCACGACGAGAAGCACGGCAAACGCGACTGTGAGCACTACAGCGCCCCATCCGATCGATCGCCCCGGTTTCATAAATACACCTTGATCGGTGGGTCGATTCGAACAAGCTTTCGATCCGAATAGATCACGAAGTCACCTCCTCGCTGGTGTTTTATTGCCCACTCTCTAAAGTCCTTATTGTGAACCGGGTAGTACACGTTGCCCCTGAGCTTCGGGTTCCCCAGTGCAACGGGATAGGAAAAATACAATCGCGGTTCGTTCAGATATGACATCGCGCCGTTGTACGCCAGAACGATCACCCCGTTTTTGCTCCAATGGCCAAGATATTGCGACACCTCTCCAGGCTTGTCGGTGAAGTCGTAACTATCCTTAATATAAACGTAGATACCTGAGATTTCTGCAACCCTGGTATTGCCTTCCTTCCCGCTCGAAGCCGCCACCGCGCCCGGCGCCGCCGCCCAGGATTTCGTAGTTGGACGCTAAATGCGCGGGTGCTAGACTCGAAAACCCATCGTCGGTGATCGACCGAATCCGCGTAAAGGGGCGTCCGCATGACCCATTCCCTCCACGGCAAGCAACGCTGGCTCGCGCTAATCGTGCTCTGCCTCGGCGTACTGATGATCGTGCTCGACACGACCATCGTGAACGTCGCGCTGCCGTCCATCGCAGCCGATCTCGGCTTTAGCGAAACTTCGCTCGTGTGGGTCGTCAACGCCTACATGCTGACGTTCGGCGGCTGCCTGCTGCTCGGCGGACGGCTTGGCGATCTGTACGGACACCGCAAGCTGTTTCTCAGCGGCATTACGCTCTTCACGCTCGCTTCGCTCGCCTGCGGCCTCGCGAATTCGCAGGTGCTGCTGGTCGCCGCGCGCGCCGTGCAGGGCCTGGGCGGTGCGATCGTCTCGGCGGTATCGTTGTCGCTGATCATGAATCTGTTCACCGAAGCCGGCGAACGCGCGAAAGCAATGGGCGTGTATGGCTTTGTCTGCGCGGGCGGCGGCAGCATCGGCGTGCTGCTCGGCGGACTGCTCACCAACCTGCTGAGCTGGCACTGGATCTTTCTGGTCAATCTGCCGATCGGCATTGCGGTGTACGCGCTGTGCCTCGCGCTACTGCCCGCCGCGCGCGGCCACGCGCACGGCGAACGGCTCGACGTGGCCGGGGCGCTCAGCGTGACCGCATCGCTGATGCTGGCGGTCTATGCGATCGTCAACGGCAACGAAGCGGGCTGGACTTCGGCGCAAACACTCGGCCTGCTGTTCGTCGGGCTCGCGCTGCTTGCCGTGTTCCTCGCAATCGAGGCGAGAGTCGAACACCCGTTGATGCCGCTCGCTCTGCTGCGTTTGCGCAATGTCGCGACCGCGAACCTGGTCGGCGTTTTGTGGGCGGCGGCGATGTTCGCGTGGTTCTTTATTTCGGCGCTGTATCTGCAGCGCGTGCTCGGCTATCGGCCATTGCAGGTGGGGCTCGCGTTTCTGCCCGCGAACCTGATCATGGGACTCTTTTCGCTGGGATTGTCGGCGCGCGTGGTGATGCGCTTCGGGCTGCGTCGTCCGCTCGCGGCCGGCCTGCTGATCGCGGCATGCGGGCTTGCGCTGTTCGCGCGTGCGCCCGTCGACGGCAGCTTCGTACCCGACGTCTTGCCCGGCATGTTGCTGCTCGGCTTTGGCGCGGGCATCGCGTTCAATCCGCTGCTGCTCGCCGCGATGAGCGACGTCGATCCCGCCGATTCGGGCCTCGCGTCGGGCATCGTCAATACATCGTTCATGATGGGCGGGGCGCTCGGGCTTGCGGTGCTCGCGAGTCTTGCCGCGGCGCGTAGCGAGGCGATGCAGGCGTCGTCGAGTGCGGCGGCTGCGCTGAACAGCGGGTATCACGTCGCGTTTCTGTTTGGGGCGGTTTTTGCGGCGGCGGCCGGCGTGCTGGGTGGGCTGTTGCTGAGGCCGGGGCAGGCGGGTGGCGCCGCGGGCGTGCATGGCGAGGCGGCGGAATCGTCTCGGCCCTCCGCCGCGACTGCAAAACCGCAAGCGCGATCGAACGCGTGAGTTCGCCGCTGACTATGCTGGCTTCATGCTGACCTGAGAGCCGAGATGAACCCGGTTGGAAAAGCGCTCTGGTATATCGAAAGCCACTTCGCCGGCGAGTTGACGCTCGACGACATCGCCCGCTGTGGCTGCATATCGCGCTTTCACCTCGCACGCGCGTTCGAAGCGGCCACCGGGATGCCGGTGATGCGCTACGTTCGCGCACGGCGTTTGAGCGAGGCCGCACGACGTCTGGCCGATGGTGCGCCCGACATCCTCGCGGTCGCTCTCGACGCCGGCTACGGCTCTCACGAAGCATTCACGCGCGCGTTTCGCGAACAGTTCGGGCTCACGCCCGACGCGCTGCGCGCGCGGGGTCATCTCGACAACCTGACCATCGTGGAGCCGATCAAAATGGACGAAACCCTTCTCACCCATCTGGACCCGCCGCGCTTCGAAGACGCGCGAGCGTTTCTCGTCGCTGGACTGAGCGAGCGCTATACGTGCGACAGCAGCAAGGCGATCCCATCCCAATGGCAGCGCTTTGGCGCCTGGTACGGCAGGGTGCCGGGACAGGTCGGCAAGGTGGCTTATGGCGTTGGCTATAACGCCGATGAACTGGGTAACTTCGACTACATGTGCGGCGTCGAAGTCAGCGATTTTTCCGCATTGCCGCCAGAGTTGAGTCGTGTGCGCATCGCCGCGCAACGGTATGCGGTGTTCGCTCATCGCGAGCACATCTCAGGCATTCGTCGCACGATGAACACGATCTGGAATCAGTGGTTGCCCGCGTCAGGGCACGTGCCTGCCGATGCGCCGCATTTCGAACGGTATGACGAGCAGTTCGACCCGGTGACGGGGATGGGTGGAGTCGAAGTCTGGTTGCCGCTGACAAGTTGATGGTCGATTCGGCGGATAGCCGTGGCGGATGGCCGTTGTGGCCGGCCATCCGCCTGATCGTTCACGGAGTGGCATGTCTGCTGTCATGCAATGCATGCACGTCGTCGTATTCCCGCGAAATGTCCTTATTCGTGTAATCGCCCAATCGCATGGCGGCAGCCACGCTAATCACCGCGCACGCGAAGACATACCACGCCACCGCAAATCCCGAATGGAAGTAAGCATAAAGCGCCGTCGCAATCAACGGTGCCGGACCGCCAGCGATGACGGAAGCCAACTGATAGCCCATCGACGCACCGCTGTAGCGCAAGCGCCCCGTGAACGATTCGGCGATCAACGCGGCTTGGGGGCCATACATCATCGCATGCGGCACCAGCGAAAGTACGATGGCCGCGAAGATCCATATCGGGTTATGGGTTCCAACCATGAAAAAGTACAGGAAGCCGAATAGCCCGACAGCAGCGGCACCGATCACATACATGCGTCGACGTCCGATCAGATCAGACACGTGACCAAACAGCGGAATCGTGAAGAATTCCAGCACCGAAGCGGCCAGCACTGCCGTGAGCAACAGATCGCGTGTGACGCCCAGACTCATCACACCATAGGTGAATATAAAGGCCGTGAAAATATAGAACGGCGCCTGTTCCGCCAAACGAGCAAGAGCCGACAGAAGAATGTCTTTCGGCTGCCGGCGCAATACTTCACGCATCGGCGCCTTTTCGATCCTGCGCTCAGCGAGCAGCTTCGCGAAGATAGGCGTCTCGAGGATACTCAAGCGGATATAAAGGCCGATCGCGACCAGCACGATACTGAGGAAAAACGGCACCCGCCAGCCCCAGGTGAGAAATGCGCTGCCGGAGATCTGACTGATGGCAAGCACCACCAGATTCGCGACGAACAATCCCGCCGGTACGCCGAACTGCGGCCAGGACGCGATGAAACCGCGATGCTTGTTGGTACGTGCCCACTCCATCGACATCAACACCGAACCGCCCCACTCGCCTCCAACGCCCACACCTTGAATGAAGCGCAACGCCGTGAGCAGGATTGCCCCCCAGATACCGATCGTCGCATAGGTTGGAACAAAGCCCACGGCGAACGTCGCGAGTCCCATCAGCAACAGCGTCACGATTAACGTGGCTTTACGTCCGATGCGATCGCCATAGTGGCCGAAAATCGCCGCGCCCACCGGCCGCGCGATAAAGCCGACAGCGTAAATCAGAAAAGCTTGCAGTGTGCCGACGAGCGGGTCCGATTCAGGAAAGAACAGTTTCGCGAATACAAGACCCGTGACAATGCTGTACAGGAAGAAGTCATACCATTCGATTGTGGTACCAATCGTGCTGGCGATGACAGCACGGCGCAACTGGCGCCGAGCCTCCTCATCCGAGAGGGGCACCGCCCCTGATTGCGTGGCAGCCATTTGATATCTCCCCAAAATGGACGGGTGACATCTTTGACATTTGAGGTATTGCGTGGTTCCCGTGAGGACGCGAGGTACGTGCAGCAAAAACAGAGACATTTCGAAATTGCATTTTTTGCCGAATTAGCAATCTGACATCCGTCGCTCAATGCAATTGATACCGATGCTGAAATCGAATTGGAATTCGAACGAACCGCGACTTCGGACATGAGCTTTCGCGAAGAATGGGGAGCGACTTGCTTCGCACTACAGGCATCTCACATGCTCGTCACACCCCATTCCCCAATCACACCAACGGAATGTAGATATCCGTCTGCCACTGATCCAGCGGCGTCTCAGGATAGACGCTCAGGTAGTGGAAAAACAGCGGATGGTCCCGCAACTCTTCGCCACTCGAAGGCAGCCAGTCGCGATAGATCGGGTAGATCGTCTCGCCGATGTGGTCGGTCGATCCTGCGTGCCGAACCACCGCACACCGTCCACCGGGCATCATGAGTTCGCGCACGCCATAGAGATTCGGCGCGACCGGCTCGTCGATCTCTCCGCAGATATCGAAACGGAATTCATCCGCTGGCACGGTGTCTGGATTGCCGTGCGGGACGCCGAAGGTCCGGCTCGACGCCACCGGTGATTGTCCGCTTTGAATACGCCAATCGATGAACTTGCGCGCACTTTCATTGACGAGTCCGGGCGAACCACAATGTTCGAGCGCGGCAACGCGGGTCTCTGCAAAATCGACGATTTTCACTTGCATGGTCAGTTTCCTCGAAACATAGGGAACAACAAAACTCGCACTCCAGAATTGCCATGTTGGATGTCGTCGAAACGCGCTCGGCGCCAAGCCGAACGCACGCTTGAACGCACGGCTGAAGGCTTCGGGACTGTCGAAGCCGGCGTCGAGCGCGGCATCGAGAACCGGGCACGACGCCTGCGACGCGAGGCGGCGGCCCGCGCGACGCAAGCGCATCAACTGCACGTAGCGTGCGACGGGCACACCGACATACGCGACAAACTGTCGATGAAAATGGAACATCGAGAAGTTTGCGATGCGGCTTAGCGCGTCGACCGATAGATCGCCCTCGAGGTTTGCATCGATATAGGCGAGAACGGCTTCGAAGCGCTTCGTGTAGGCAGCGGCGGCGTCTGTGTGAGCTAACATGGTCTGGATCGTGCGGGTTTCGATATGGTCGCCGAGGTTGGACACATCTTACCTAGCCGGACTTGCTCGATCTTCAATTGGCTCGCTGCCGAGCCTGGAGAATTTACGTAAACTTATCTTCGTTCACCCGCGCTTCCTGAGATTGTCCGCCGATGCCCTCTTCGATCAGCAATTCGCTCCTGTGGATCTTCGACGCGTTCGAACGCGATCCGACGTATATGCGTCGGCGGATGTTTGGTAGCGACGCTGCGTATATCGATGGGCTGTTGTGCCTGGTTGCCGCCGATCGCGATAAGCCGTGGAATGGGCTGCTCGTCTGTACGTCGCGGGAACGCCATGCTGCTCTGATTACCGATATGCCTGCGTTGCAGCCTCACCCGGTGCTTGGGAAATGGCTTTACGTGCCGCAGGGGGATCCTGCGTTTGAAGACACTGTCGAGCAGTTGACGGCACTCGTGCTGGAGCGGGACCCGCGAGTGGGTGTCGAGCCTAAGCCGAAAAAGCGGCGCGGTAAGTCGGTGTTGCCGGAGGGTTGAAGCGCGGCAGTGCCGTTTCGGTCTCTCTTCCTGTCCGAACGCGCGCTCATGCCGGGAAGATCATCCAATCAGCCGCGAATCGCACCACCCCGTCATACTCTCGCCGACGAAATTCAACCACCTATTCAATGGTCACGCAGTCTGCCGTCATCGCGAACGGTACGGCTTTCGGAGGAACCACATCGAACGAAGAATTGATGGCCGCCTATGTCCCTCCGCCTGCCTGGCAGTGGAGTTTGCGCGGCAGCGTCGTCGCACTCGATGTCGCGACCGGCGCAGTGACGTGGACCACGCCGGACCCGCTCGGAAGCCGCGCGGAGGCAGCCGTCAGTGTCGCCAATGGCGTGGTCTTCGGATGCAATCTCGACTCCACGAATGGCACGATGTACGCGCTCGATTCTTCCAACGGAAAAGTCCTGTGGTCATTCAATAGCGGGGGTGCATGCAATGCCGGGCCGGCCATTGCGGACGGCGTGGTGTTCTGGAGCTCTGGCTCGACGAGCGGACCGGGGCCGCTGAAATTGTTCGCCTTCGGTCTGTAGGAAACACCCGAGGCCCCGTCCGTTCGCGGCGGGGCCTTTGGCTCTTTGCTACGATGTGAGTCTGTTCCGAAGCCGGCGCATTTGGCGCGTACCGCCCGCCGGCCGGCAGTCATCACCGAACTCACCGAGCACTAGACCTTGACGATCCACATCCGCCCCGCCACCGCTTCCGACGCCCCCCTGATTCTGCGCTTCATCACCGAACTCGCGATCTACGAAAAAGCCGAGCACGAAGTCGTCGCCGGCGTCGCAGACATCGAGAAGAGTCTGTTTTCCGAGGGCGCGGCCGCGAAAGCGCTGATCTGCGAAATGAACGGCGAGCCAGTCGGTTTTTGCGTGTACTTCTTTTCGTATTCGACGTGGCTCGGCAAACAGGGGCTTTATCTGGAAGACCTGTACGTATCGCCCGCATCGCGTGGCAGCGGCGCGGGCAAACAGATGCTGCGCCATCTCGCGCAAATCGCCTGCGAAACGGGCTGCGGCCGATTCGAATGGAGCGTGCTCGACTGGAACGAGCCGGCCATCGGCTTCTACAAGTCGATCGGCGCGAATCCGCAAAGCGAATGGGTACGTTATCGTCTCGCCGGCGACGCGCTCAAAGCATTCGCCGAAGGCGAAACCGAACGGAGCACCTAAGCCCGGTCACTGCGCGGAGGCCGCGACGGGCGCCACCTCGAATGCATCGCCCGTCGCGAAGAAGGTACCGCCGGCCACATAATGGCATGTGCGCAGGTCGGGATCGTCGTTGTCGAGTTCGACGCCCGCGTGCGTGCCGACCGCGAGCGTTTGCGCGGCGAAACCGCGGCTCGGCAACTGCAGCCCGAACACGCCGCTCGCTTGAATCAGGCGACGCGTCAGCGTGCGGCTATCCACGACCACCACCACCTTCGGCGGATTGAAGTCGAGCGGCATCGCCCATGACGCGGCCATCACGTTCGATCGACCATCGTGTGCGCTCGTGATCAGCGTGACGGGTCCGTGATTGAGCAGTTGAGTCGCGCGCGACAATTCCACGGTTTCTCGGGTGGCGTTCACAGCATCGTGATGGCGTCGAAAGGATGACGCTGATTGTAGCGGGCGGAAGAAATGCGGTGCGGCGCAGGGCCGAGCGATACGGGAGCGATTCGAACCACGCGCGGATGGCGGCCGAATCGAGCTGCCGGGCGGCGGCCCCAAGCCGCCGCCCGACCGGACTTCAAACGAATTTCAAGGGACCCTCAATGCGGCGCCTTGCCGTTCGGCACCGCATTGAGCGGCTTGTGCTGCTCGTCGCCGAGTCCCGGGAAGAACGCGTTCCAGGCGGCGCGCACGCCCTGCGCCGCGGTGGCTTCGGCGCCGACCGACTCGGCCGCGCCGTCCGCTGCTTTCGACGGATCGGCGCACAGGCCGCGCCAGTGCGTGAATACGAGTAACGGCTTTTCGGTCCACACGCCGTCGCCAAATTTCGCAAACGCCGTGTCCCCGCTCGCCAACTGCACTTCGTACCAGCCTTCGCGTACGGGCGTATGGATGGCAAGGTCAAACCACGGGGTCGGTTCGATTTCCTTCATGTCGTCTCCGGTCGGATAGATCGTCATCGATAACCACACTGAACGCATTGTTCGTGCCCATCGCCGGCGCCACACCCGCCGCGCGACGGGACGTGCAACCGCGGCACATGCGGGCAAACCAGCACATCGGAACCGCGAAGTCGCCGCGCATACGACACGATAGCGCGACATGGGCCAGGCGGACAGACGTAAAACTTACATGCCCGGAGTGGCGGGCGTACGGCGTGGCGGGGTGGGTTTTTTGCGGGACCGGACGACGGTTTTTCCGCCCCGTTTTGACGCGCGCTTCGCAGCCGGTCGCGCCTCGCCCTCCATCTGCCGCACCACCTCCGCCAGCGCTTTCACCGCGGGCCCCAAGCGCTCCGCCTCCGTATTGCCATACCCGATCACGAGCCCGTTCGTCTGCTCCGACGCCCCGATCGAAAACCCCGACAGCGCGCGCGGACTCAACCCCAACGCCTGCGCCCGCGCCGTGAGCGCGCGATCGTCGAGCGACGCCGGCAGCCGCAGCGTCAGATGCATGCCGCAATCGCCGCCAAGAATCGTCGCCGCCGGAAAATGCTCGGCCAGCGCGTCGCGCAGCGCCTGTTGCCGCTCGCGGTACAGCCGCCGCATCCGCCCGAGATGCCGCCCGAATTCGCCGCTTTCGATGAAATGCGCGAGCGCCAGCTGCTCCAGCCGATGCCCGCCGCGCAGCATCTCTTGCAGCGCAACAGCGGCGTGCGCGGCGATCGCGCGAGGCAGCACGACGAAGCCGATGCGCAGCGCCGGAAACATCGTCTTGCTGAACGAGCCGACGTACAGCACGGGCGCCGCGTCGACGAGGCCCTGCATGCTCGCGATCGGCTCGCCGGTGTGACGCACCTCGCCGTCGTAATCGTCCTCGATCAGCCACGCGCCGCAGCGCCGCGCCTCGGCAATCAGCGCAAGCCGCCGCGCCACCGACAGCACCGCGCCGGTCGGATACTGATGCGCGGGAGACGTGTAGATCAGTTTCGGCGGATGCGTGTGCCACGCGTCGGCCGGCACGGCCATGCCTTCGGCGTCGACGGGAATCGGCAGCGTGCGCATGTCGCCCGCGTTGAAAGCGGCCTTCGCGCCGCGATAGCCGGGGTCCTCGATCCATGCGATATCGCCGGGATTGGTCAGCAGTCGCACGCACAGGTTCAGCGCCTCCTGCGCGCCCTCGGTGATCACGACCTGCGAGCCATCGCAGCGCACGCCGCGCGCCATCCGCAGATGCGCGGCGATCGCGTCGCGCAGCGCGGGCTCGCCGGCCGGCGTGCCGTAGCCGAGCGCGCGCGGTAATGCGCGCTCCATCGCACGTTCGAGCGCGCGCCGCCACGCGGCAAGCGGGAAACGGTCCAGCGCGGGCGTGCCGGGGGTCAGCGCGTACGCGTTGTCGGCGTGATTGTGCGACGCCGCGAACTGCTCGACGCGCGCCGCGTATACGACCTCCGGCGCAGCCGACGCCGCCGCCCGCTCGCCGCGCGCGGCGGGGCTCGACAGTGGGCTCACGCGCGTGCCCTGGCGATCGGCGATCACGTAGCCGACCGCGGCGAGATGCTCGTAAGCGATCACGACCGTGTTGCGCGACACGCCCATTTCGGCGGCGAGCAGCCGCGACGACGGCAGCAGCGACCCGGCCGGCAGACGACCGGCGAGAATCGCCTGCTGCAGACGTTCGATCAGCTGCTTTTGCAGCGGCGCGGGCCGCTTGGCGCCGCTGGCGGCGAACGCGTCGTCCGCATGGACGAGCGGTCCGATGATTTCGATCATGGTGGCTGGACCTATCGAAGAGGCATGTCGTGGATCTTTTGAACATACCACGTTTGCCGTATCGTTCCTGCATCGACACGCATCGGCATCCTCCGGCATCGCCCATTCATCGACAGGAACAGACATGGAACCCACACGTAACGCCTACGGCCAGCCAATCGGCGCGCCCCTGCCCGGCTGGCACGGCGCGCAGCCGCCGGGCCGCAAGCCGCTCGGCGGCCGCTATTGCCGGCTCGAAGCGGTCGACGTCGAGCGCCACGCGGCCGACCTCTTCGACGCGTACGGCTCGGCCACCGACGGCCGCGACTGGACCTATCTGGCGGTCGGCCCGTTCGACAGCCTCGCGGCCTATCGTGAGCGTCTGACGCAGATGGCGGCCTCGAAAGATCCGCTGCACTACGCGGTCATCGACCTGGCGACGGGCAAGCCGGTCGGCACGCTCTCGCTGATGCGGATCGATCCGGCCAACGGCGTGATCGAAGTCGGCCACGTCACGTATTCGCCGCGGCTCAAGCGCACGCGCATCGCGACCGATGCGATGTACCTGCTGCTAGGCGAAGTGTTCGACAAGCTCGGTTATCGGCGCTTCGAATGGAAATGCGATTCGCTGAACGAGCCGTCGCGCAAGGCCGCGTTGCGCTATGGATTTACGTTCGAGGGGATCTTCCGGCAGGCGATCGTCTATCGCGAGCGCAATCGCGACACGGCGTGGTTTTCGATCATCGACAGCGAGTGGCCGGCATTGCGCTCTTGCTATGAGCGGTGGCTCGACGCGGGCAATTTCGATGCGCAAGGGCAGCAGGTCGAGCGGCTCGCCGATCTGATCGCGCAGCGCCGAGCGGCGGACGAGGCCCGCTAAAACCAGACGATCGATAACCAGGCAACAGCTCGACCAGTTCGCCAAGCGCGATATATTCGCCAAACACAAAGCTCGACCCATACGCGACACCCGCCCCCGCCAGCGCGGCGCCGACGGAGGGAAATGAGCGATGGGTATTCCCAACCGAGCCAACCGCGTGCCCGAATCCGTGAAATTGTCGTGAATGCCGCGCCGGGCGTGGCAGACAGCGGTGGCACCGCCTGCCATCACCGCCCTCCTACGTGATCTCGTATCCACCTTCGTCCGCCAGCGAACGCGAGGTCAAGCGCGGTTCGCGCCGTGCATGGTAAATTCCAGCGTCGGCAAGACAACTCCAAGAACGTTCGGGTGCCCTGAACATCTTCGTCCGGTCCACCCGCCACTGGCGATACAAGGTAGATCGATGATCGACGTGAGTCAGCGTATTGTCTGGCGGCGCCTCTACGTTGCGCTGTGCAGTTGCGTCGCGCTGGCCGGCTGCATGGTCGGCCCCGACTACCACGCGCCGCCCGCGCCGGCCACCGACACCTTCACCACCACGCCGCTGCCCGACCAGACCGCCTCCGCGCCCGGCCCCGCAGGCCTGCCGCAGCGTTTCGCGCCGGCCCAGGACATTCCCGCCGCCTGGTGGACGCTGTTTCATTGCGAGCCGCTCGACGCACTGATCCGCGAGGCGATCGCCAACAGTCCGAACATGGCCGCCGCGCAGGCGGCGTTGCGACAGGCTCGCGAGAATTACACGGCGCAAGCCGGCGGCACCTTGCTGCCGAGCGTCGACGCGCAACTGAACGCCACGCGCGAAAAGATCAACGGCATCGCGTTCGGCGAGCCCGGCCTCGTCGAGGAATTCAATCTCTACAACGCGTCGGTCAACGTCTCGTACAAGCTGGACGTGTTCGGCGGCGCGCGGCGCGAACTCGAAGCGCTGCATGCGCAGATCGACTATCAGCGCTTCCAGCTGCAGGCCGCCTATCTCACGATATCGGCCAACATCGTGACCGCGGCGGTCAAGGAAGCGGCGGTGCGCGCGCAGATCGACGCGACCGAGCGGATCGCTACCGAGGAAGAGCAGCAGCTGAACGTGCTCGACCAGCAATTCTCACTCGGCGGCGTGAGCCGCACGGCCGTGCTCGCGCAGGAAACGCTGCTCGCGCAGACCCGCGCGACGCTGCCGCCGCTGCAACAGCAGCTCGATCAGGCGCGCCATCAGCTTGCGGTACTCGCCGGCAAGCTGCCGAGCGATACCTCGGTGCCCGGCTTCACGCTCGAAATGTTCTCGCTGCCCGACACGCTGCCCGTGAGCCTGCCGTCGTCGCTGGTGCACCAGCGCCCCGACATCCTTGCCGCCGACGCCACGCTGCATCAGGCGAGCGCGCAGATCGGCGTCGCGACCGCGGCGATGTATCCGCAGATCACGCTGTCCGCGAGCTACGGCGCCGAAGCGTTGACGCCCGCGCAGGTGCTCAGGGCCGGCAGCACGATCTGGAGCATCGGCGCGGGCTTGCTGCAACCGGTCTTTCACGGCGGCCAGCTGAGCGCGCAGAAGCGCGCGGCCGAGGCCGCCTACGAGCAGGCCGGCGCGCAATACCGCGAGACGGTGCTGCTCGCGTTCCAGAACGTTGCGGACACGCTGCGCGCGCTCGAACACGACGCAACCGGCCTCAAGGCGCAGACCGACGCGTCGCGCGCCGCGAGCGATTCGCTCGAACTGACGCGCGGACAGTATCGCGTCGGCGGTGTCAGCTACCTCGCGCTGCTCGACGCGCAACGCCAGTATCAGCAAACGGTCGTGAGTCTCGCGCAGGCGCAGGCCGCGCGTTACGCCGACACGGCGGCGCTGTTCCAGGCGCTCGGCGGCGGCTGGTGGAATGCCGCCGCGCCCGAGTCCGCGGCCGCGCCGGCCGCCGCGTCGGCGAGCGCGTCGAACCCGTCGTCGCCATCAGCAACGACGGCAACCGCCGCAACGCCACATTGACCGTGCCCTGACGCAACCCCAGCCCTCGCCCCAAGCCGAGCAAGGACATCACGATGGCCGAAAGAAAACCGATGACAAAGCGGATGGTGATCATGTTGATCAGCGTCGGCCTGCTGCTCGCCGCGCTGGTCGGCTTCAACCTGTTCCGCGCGCACATGTTCGCGAAGTTCATGGCGGCCAACACCGCGCCGCCCGCCACGGTCTCGGCGGTGGTGGTCCACTATCAGTCGTGGCAGCCGCAGCTCGCGGCGGTCGGAAGCCTGCGCGCGGTGCGCGGCGTAGACGTGACGACCGAAGTCGCCGGCCTCGTGCGCGAGGTCGCGTTCGTGTCGGGGCAGGAAGCGAAAGCCGGACAGATCCTCGTGCGACTCAAAGCCGACAGCGACGTCGCGCTGCTGCAATCGCTGCAGGCCGCGGCCCAACTCGCGCAAACGGTCTACGAGCGCGACCGCGCGCAGTACGACATCAAGGCGATCGCGAAGGCGCAGCTCGACGCCGATGCGGCCGACCTCAAGGGCAAGAAGGCGCAGGTCGCGCAACAGCAGGCGCTCGTCGACAAGAAGACGATTCGTGCGCCGTTCGCGGGGCGCCTCGGCATCACGACGATCAATCCGGGGCAATACCTGAATCCCGGCGACGCGATCGTCACGCTGCAAGCCATCGATCCGATCTACGCCGACTTCTCGGTACCGCAACAACAGCTCGGCCAGCTCGCGATCGGCGCGACCGTCAGCGTCGATACCAACGCGTACAGCGGGAAAACCTTCACCGGCAAGATCCAGTCGGTGAGCCCGAAAATCGACAGCGCGACGCGCAACGTACAGATCGAAGCGAGCGTCGACAATCGCGAGCGCAAGCTGCTGCCCGGCATGTACGCGAACGTGAAGATCGACTCGGGCGCCGAACAGCGCTACCTGACCCTGCCGCAAACGGCGATCACCTACAACCCGTACGGCGCGACCGTGTTCATCGTGAAGCCCGGCACGCAGCCCAACGCGCAGGGCAAGACGCTGCCCGTCGCGCAGCAGGTGTTCGTAACGCCGGGGCCGACGCGCGGCGACCAGGTGGCGATTCTGAAGGGCATCGACGACGGCACGCAGGTCGTGACGAGCGGCCAGATCAAGCTCAAGAACGGCACGCCGCTGATCATCGACAACCGCGTGCAGCCGTCGGACAGTCCGAATCCGACGCCCCAGGAACACTAAGCGAGGCCGCCCGATCATGTTCACGGACATCTTCATTCGCCGGCCGGTACTCGCTTCGGTCGTGAGCCTGCTGATCCTCGTGCTCGGGTTGCGCGCGCTCGCGGTGCTGAGGGTCAGCCAGTATCCGCAGACCGAGAACGCGGTCGTCACGATCACGACGGCCTACTATGGCGCGAACTCGGACACCATCGCCGGCTTCATCACGCAGCCGCTCGAAGCGGCGATCGCGCAGGCACAGGGCATCGACTACATGTCGTCGACGAGCATCACGGGCGTGTCGACGATCATCGCGACGCTGCGTCTGAACTACGATGCGAACCGCGCGCTGACCGAGATCAACACGCAGATCGGCTCGGTGCGCAACCAGTTGCCGCCGCAGGCGCAGCAGCCGGTGCTGACGGTGCAGACCGGGCAGACCACCGACGCGATGTACATGGGCTTCTACAGCAGCGTGCTGCCAAGCAACAACGTCACCGATTACCTGCTGCGCGTGGTCAAGCCCAAGCTCGATTCGATCCAGGGCGTGCAGACCGCCGAAGTGCTCGGCGGCCGGCAGTTCGCCATGCGCGCGTGGCTCGATTCGGCGCGGCTCGCCGCGCACGGCGTGAGCGCGAGTGACGTGTACACCGCGCTCGGCAACAACAACTATCTCGCCACGCTCGGCACGACGAAGGGGCAAATGGTCAGCGTCGACCTGGAAGCGGGCACGGACCTGCATACCGTCGACGACTTCAAGCAGCTCGTCGTCAAGCAGAAGAACGGCTCGCTCGTGCGTCTCGAGGATGTCGCGAACGTCGTGCTCGGCGCCGACAGCTACGACTTCAACGTCGCGTTCAGCGGCAAGCGTTCGGTGTTCATCGGCATCAAGGTCGCGCCGGACGCGAACATTCTCGATGTGGCCAAGCGCGTGAAAACCGTGTTTCCCGATCTGCAGAAGCAGTTTCCGACCGGCATGACGGGCGACATCGTTTATGACGCGACCGACTTCGTCAACACCGCGATCAGGGAAGTGATCAAAACGCTCGTCGAAGCACTCGTGATCGTCACCGTCGTGATCTTCCTGTTTCTCGGCAGCTTCCGCGCGGTGATCGTGCCGTTGATCGCGATGCCGCTGTCGCTGATCGGCACGTTCTTCGTGATGCAGGTGCTCGGCTATTCGATCAACCTGCTTACGCTGCTCGCACTCGTGCTCGCGATCGGGCTCGTCGTGGACGACGCGATCATCGTCGTCGAGAACGTCGATCGGCACATGAAGCACGAAGGCAGGACACCGTTCGACGCCGCGCTGATCGCCGCTCGCGAACTGGGCGGCCCGATCGTCGCGATGACCGTCGTGCTGATCGCCGTGTACGCGCCGATCGGCTTCCAGGGCGGGCTGACGGGCGCGCTCTTCACCGAGTTCGCGTTCACGCTCGCGGGCGCGGTGACGGTATCGGGTGTGATCGCACTCACGTTGTCGCCGATGATGTGCTCGCGCTTCTTCCGCGCCGAGCAGGAGTCGGGCCGCTTCGCGCGTTTCGTCGACCGCCAGTTCGAGCGCGTGCATCGCGGCTACGGCCGCCTGTTGCATGCGACGCTCGACACCTGGCCCGTGTTCGTGATCATGGGCGCGCTACTGCTGTGCGGCACGGTGTATCTGTTCATGACCTCGAAGTCGGAACTCGCGCCGCAGGAAGACCAGGGCATCGTGCTCTCGCAGATCATCGGGCCGCCCAACGCGACGATCCAGCAGATGCAGACTTACGCGGACCAGGTGTTCGATGCTTCGAAGACACTGCCCGAATATTCGCAGATGTTCCAGCTCACGGGCTCGCCGACTGTCAACCGGGGCATCGGCGGCGTGCTGTTCAAGACCTGGGATCAGCGCGGCAAGAACGCGACCGTGCTGCAGCAGGAGTTGCAGCAGAAGTGGAATCAGATCGCGGGCGCGCGCGTCGCGGCGTTCCAGTTTCCGCCGCTGCCGGGCGCGCAGGGCTTGCCGGTGCAGTTCGTGATCAGCACGACCGAGCCGTTCGAAAACCTCAACGAGGTGTCGCAAGCAGTGCTGGAAAAAGCGCGCGAGAGCGGCATGTTCTTCTTCGTCGATAGCGACCTGAAAATCGACAAGCCGGAAGTGACGCTCGTCGTCGACCGCGACAAGGTGGCCTCGCTCGGGCTGTCGCAAAGCGACGTCGGACAGGCGCTCGGGTCGGCGCTGGGCGGCGGCTACGTCAACTACTTCTCGATTGCGGGACGCTCGTACAAGGTGATTCCGCAGGTGTTGCAAATCGACCGGCTCAATCCGTCGCAAGTGCTCGACTACTATCTGCGCACGCCGGACGGCAACGTGATTCCGGCGTCGACGATCGCGCATCTGCGGCACAGCGTCGTGCCCGAATCGATCAACCACTTCCAGCAGTTGAACTCGGCGACGATCTCCGGCGTGATCGTGCCGGGCGTGTCGCAGGGCCAGGTGCTCGATTTTCTGCGCAAGGCGACCGCGCAGGTCGCGCCGGCCGGCTATTCAGCCGATTACTCGGGAGAGTCGCGCCAGTTCGTGCAGGAGTCGGGCGGCTTCGTCATCACGCTGCTGCTCGCGACGATCATCGTGTTTCTCGCGCTCGCGGCGCAATTCGAGAGTTTCCGTGATCCGATCGTGATCCTGATCTCGGTGCCGATGGCGCTGTTCGGCGCGCTGATCTTCATCAACATCGGCCTGACGACGCTGAACATCTACACGCAGGTCGGCCTCGTCACGCTGATGGGGCTCGTCAGCAAGCACGGCATTCTGATCGTGCAGTTCGCCAACGAACTGCAGCGCGCAGGTCGCGCGAAGCGCGAAGCGGTCGAGGAAGCGGCGGGCGTGCGGCTGCGCCCGATCCTGATGACGACCGCGGCGATGGTGCTCGGTGTGGTGCCGCTCGTGATCGCGTCGGGCGCGGGCGCGGCGGGCCGCAACGCAATGGGGCTCGTGATCTTCACCGGGATGTCGATCGGCACGTTGTTCACGTTGTTCGTCGTGCCGGCGATGTACATGTTTCTGGCCGCCGAACACCAGCGGCATGCTCAGGCGCCGAAGGCCGACGAGGCGGGTCAGGCGGGTTAGAGCGTGGGTGATCGCGTGGCCGGCGCGCGGGTTGCCCGAAAGCTGAAAGCCGCTGTCCTGATGCCTTTACTCGCATCACTTAGACTACGGTGCATTCGCTGCGCAACGCGGCGCAAGACCAACCGGAGCCACGCACGATGAAAGCGATCCAGTTCAAATCTTTTGGCAACCCCGAAGTGCTCGAATACGTCGATCTGCCGACGCCGCAGGCCGACGCGGAGCATGCGGTCGTGCGGGTCATGGCGGCCTCGGTCAATCCTAGCGACGTGAAGAACGTGTCCGGCCATTTCGAACATACGGTGCTGCCGCGCACGCCGGGGCGCGACTTCAGCGGCGTGGTGGTGGACGGCCCGGCCGCGTGGCTCGACGCCGAGGTGTGGGGAACCGGCGGCGACATCGGCTTCACGCGCGACGGCACGCACGCCGAGTACCTCAGCATTCCGGTCGCGGCGCTGTCGCGCAAGCCCGTGGCGTTGAGCCACGTCGAGGCAGCAGCCATCGGCGTGAACTTCGTGGTCGCGTGGCTCGGCAGCGTCGAATACGCGAAGTTGCAGGCCGGCGAGACCATTGCCGTGCTTGGCGCGGGCGGCGGTGTCGGTGGCGCGGTCGTGCAGATCGCGAAAGCACGCGGCGCGCGCGTGATCGCCGTCGACCGCCGGCCGCTCGATCCCGCCACGCCCGCGGGCCGCCTGATCGACGCCTACGTGGCGTTCGACGAACACGCGGCCGCACGCGTGCGCGAGCTGACCGGCGGCGCGGGCGCGGAAGTCGTGTACGACACGGTAGGCGGTGTCGCGTTCGAGACCGCGCTGAGTCTCGCGAAGCGGCGCGGCCGCGTGCTCGAAATCAGCGGGACCGGCAAGCGCCGCGTCGAGTTCGATCTGATCGACTTCTATCACAACGAGACGCAATTGCTCGGCGTCGACAGCGCGAAGCTCGGCGTCGCGGAATCGGCGCCGCTGATGACGGCGCTCGTCGAGGGCTTCGACAACGGCAAGCTGAGCGGCCCGGCGATCGCGCAGGAATTCCCGCTCGCCCGCGCGCGCGAAGCCTACGAGGCGGTCGCTGCCGGCACGCGCGGGCGCGTCGTGATTCGCATGCAATAACCGTCCCTCTGACACAGTGCATTGAAGGTGCGGCCTCCGGGCCTCCGCGACACGCTAAGATTGAGGCCGCCGGGCGCCCGCCCCGTCCGGCGAGAACGACAAAAGCATTGCCTCGGAGAATCTGATGTCTGAAGAATATGAAGTGCACGGTCCGCACGACCATGCCGTCGAACACGCCGGCCACGCCGCGCATCACGACGCCGATCCGTTCGCGAGCCGCATGGCCGTGATGACAGCGATCCTCGCGACGATCGGCGCGCTGTGCGCGTACCAGAGCGGCAACGCCGAAAACCTCGCGCTGTTCTACAAGAACGAAGCCGCGATCAAGAAGACCGAAGCGTCGAACCAGTGGAGCTACTACCAGGCGAAGGGCGAAAAGGAAAACCTCGCGGAACTCGGCGCGGCGCTGTCGGCGCCCAATAGCGACGCGCACGCGAAGTTCGTCGCCGACGTCGAGAAATACAAGCAGCAGAAGGAGCCGATCCGCGCGAACGCAGAAGCGATCGAAAAACAGGTCGTCGCCGCCGATACGCGCAGCGAAACGCTGTTGCACGGCCATCATCGCTGGGCTCAGGCGACGCTGCTGATTCAGGTCGCGATTGCGCTGTGCGCGATCACGCTGCTCACGCGCAAGAACTGGCTGCGCAATCTGTCGTACCTCGTCGCGGGAGTGGGCGTCTTGACCGCGGGCGCGGCGTTTTTCGGGCTATGAGCGGGATGCTCGCGTTACTTTTCACCCAGAGCTTCGGCGGCGCCAGCGCATGTGAGTACCGGCACGTTCGCCGCGATGCTCGGCATGGTGTTCGTCGTCGCGAGCAGCTGGTATGGGTTCGTCGCGCTGGCGCTGTCGCATCAGCGCATCGCGTCGGCTTATCGGCGCGGCAAGATGTGGGTGGATCGTGTGTGCGGCGGCTTGATCTTTGCGCTGGGGGTGCGGCAGCTGATTCGTTGAGGCGACACTGACGTGTGCGTGAGCACCAATGTGCCAGCACCAATGTGCCAACTTCAATCCGCGAGCCCGCGCGCACGCTCCAGCAACAACTCGCGCTCGCGCATATTGCGCGTCATCGCCGCGGCGCGCTCGAACTCCACGCGGGCTTCGTCGACGCGTCCAAGCTTGACCAGCAGATCGCCGCGCACGCTCGGCAGCCAGTGATAATTCGCGAGCGCCGAACCGGCGGCGAGCGCATCGACGATCTCGAGTCCGGCCGCCGGCCCGAACGCCATCCCCACCGCGACCGCGCGATTCAACTCCACTACCGGCGACGGCGCGACCTGCGCCAACGCATCGTAGAGTGCGACGATCTGCGCCCAGTCGGTGTCCCCGGCGCGGCGCGCTCGCGCATGGCACGCGGCGAGCGCCGCCTGCAACGCATACGGCCCGCTCTCGCCGCCGAGCGCATGCGCGTCGTCCAGCGCGGCGAGGCCGCGGCGAATCAGCAGCGCGTCCCAGCGGCTGCGATCCTGATCGAGCAGCAGTACCGGACGCCCCTGGGCGTCGGTGCGCGCGTGCGTACGCGACGCCTGAATCTCCATCAGCGCGACGAGACCGTGGACCTCGCTCTCGTCGGCTGCGAGTCCGCTCAACACGCGCCCAAGCCGCAACGCCTCCTCGCATAGCGTCGGGCGCATCCAGTCGTCGCCGGCCGTGGCCGAATAACCTTCGTTGAAAATCAGGTAGATCACCTGCAGCACCGACGCGAGCCGCGCCGCGCGCGCGTCCGCCTGCGGCATCTCGAACGGCACGCGCGCCGCCGACAGCGTGCGTTTCGCGCGCACGATCCGCTGCGCGATGGTCGGCTCCGGCATGAGAAACGCGCGCGCGATTTCGTCGGTGGTGAGGCCGCCGAGCAGGCGCAGCGTCAGCGCGACGCGCGCGTCGGTCGACAGCACCGGATGGCACGCGGTGAAGATGAGCCGCAGCAGATCGTCGCCGATGTCGTCGGCGCGCGCGGCGTCGAGCGCATCGACGAAATCGGGCACCACGTGCGCTTCGATCGCGTCGAGATCGTGGCCGAGCTCCTCGCGCTTGCGCGCATGCAGCGCTTCCTGGCGCAGGCGATCGAGCGCGCGGTTCTTCGCGGCGGTCATCAGCCACGCTCCGGGGTTGTCGGGCACGCCCGCGTCCGGCCAATGCTCGAGCGCGGCCACCAGCGCGTCCTGCGCGAGTTCCTCGGCGAGTCCCACGTCGCGCACGATCCGCGCGACGTGAGCGATGACCTTCGCGGATTCGATCCGCCAGACAGCGTCGATCGCACGATGGGTGGCCTGTATCGTCACGGCGTCAGCCTTCACCTGCTGCCGGCGGTTGCGCGTTCAGGAACATGTACGCGGGCTCCCAGACGTAGTCCATCAAATCAGCGGCGATCTTCTTCGAGCTTGCGAAAGCGCTCGACTTCCGGCCCCGGCTCGAAGTCGTCGAGTTCGAACAGCTGCCGCACTTCGATTTCGCCATCGGCGTGCTCACCGAACGGCGCCGGAAAACGCCGCGCCCATTCCATCGCCTCGTCGCGCGAGCGCACCTGGATCAACGTATAGCCCGCGATCAGCTCCTTGGTCTCCACGAACGGCCCGTCCACGATGCTCCGTTTGCCGCCGCTATAGCGCACGCGCCAGCCTTTCGAGCTCGGCTGCAGGCCCGTCGCGTCGAGCAGCACGCCGGCCTGCGCGAGTTCTTCGTGGTAGGCGCCCATGGCGGCGATCAGCGACGGTTCGGGCATCTCGCCGGCTTCGCTCGCGGCCGTGGCTTTGACGATGATCATGAATCGCATGTCGTTGCTCCTTGTTGTTAGTGGTCGGTCGTGAGTGGATTCTTGTGAATCGCCTGGCGGGGCCACGCCGGCTCGCCCCTTACTCACACGACGCGCGATGCACGGTCCGATCGACATGCGCGGCGGTCCCCACATCCCAGGGAAAACACCGAAGCGAGTGAAGTGGGAGTCAAGCGTGCCTAGATGAAGCACGGTCCGAGCTTGCGCACCTCGACCGTGCACCACGACGCCGCAGGGCAGGTTTGCGCGATCGCCACGGCCTCTTCACGGCTGTCGCAGTTCAACAAAAAGAAGCCGCCGATCATCTCCTTCGCCTCGGCGAACGGCCCGTCGACGAGCTTCGATTGGCCATGGCGGACCTGCACGCGCACGGCGTCCTTCTGCGAAGTCAGTGACTCGACCGCGAGCAGCTTGCCGCGCGCTTTCAGATTCTCGGAGAAACGCACCATCTGGTCGTAGAGGTCGCGGCCCGCGGCTTCGGCGCGCTCCTCGCGTTGGTCCGTGGGTTCGACGATCAGCAGCATGTAGGACATGATGTCTCCGATAGGGCTCGTTTTGGTTGTATGCGCGGGTCGGCATCGCAACGACGCCAGCGACGCCTGGCCTCGGCGGTATGCAGGAGGTACGCAAGCAGGTAGGCGGCAAGCAGGCGCAGCCAGTCTAGCAAGCGGGAATCGCAGCGGCAAACGCGCCCGGCGGGACTTCTACGGACACTCGTAACAAGCCGCGCCACGCGTACCGGCCAGCCTCGCGCGACACGTCGATGCCGCTTTCAATGTGTCCGGAATCCATTTATGTCCGCGCTGAAACGGTCGTATCAGCCGTTCGACGAAACGCAGCGCAGCGGGCAGCCACTCGCCCGGGCTCGCCGACAGCGCATTGAGCGCAGCGCCGGTGACCCGCGACGCTTTCGAAATGCGCGCCGCCAGATGCGTGCCGCTCAAACCGCCGCTTCCGCCAGCGCTCGCAGTCGCGCGGAACGCATCAAACCTTCGATCATTTTCGCTTCCGCGCTCGCCAGCTCGCTCAGCGACGCCGCCGACAACTGTCCGTCGAAAATCGCTAGCGCCGCGCACAGACTTGCGTAGTCGTCGTCTTCGAGCGACCAGCGGCCAGTCTGGCGCTCGCGCACATCGAGCCGCACCATCGCCGCATGCGCGCTTTCGATGTCGGCGCCCCGTCCGGCATGCACAAGTTCCTGCGACACCAGCAAATGCCGGCTCAGCGTCGTGTGCAGAATGCGCGCGCCGTGGCCGCGGCGGAATGCATCGAGCGCGGCGTAGGCCTGCAACAGCATGGTCTGCGTGACCGGCGCGTGCGCGGTGCGGCTCTGGGTCAGAGAACGCAACAACGGGGACATGGCCGTGCGGCCGGGCTTGCGAACTCGCGACTTGCTGGACATCGATTCAACCTCCTTCTTTCGGCAGCGCGCCCGGACTTCGGCACGCGACGGCGGCAAACGCCGCGCTCAAACGTCCGACGTATTTCGCGCCCGACAGTTCACCCCATGCGACGCGCCCGTTCTTCGAACGTATCGAAGAACGCAATGTCCGCATATCGGTTCGACGCCGCCAGAAACAAGAAGCCCGCTTCGTTGCGACGAAAAAAAACCCTGTTCCGCGAGGAACAGGGCTGACAGGATGGAACGGCCGAGCATGCGCGTGGATGCCTGCCAACCTATAACCACCTAACCTGCAAAGCTATTGCTTACGTGTACTGCACCGGCAATTTCTACCGCTCGACAGCAAGCTTCAACTGCCGATTCAAACTACCACTTCAATTGCGACTGCATGTGGGCCGGTCCTCGCTATCTGCTACTTCTGGCCGCTACCCCTGTTGCTTCGCGCTCGTGCTCGATGCATTGCGCGCTTGTATTGCGTCAACTGCGGACCGCAAACTGCCAGATACGCACTGCGAACTGCAGACTACTCATCAACGGTACGGTTCAAATCCGACACGAGGGGAAGATCGCATCGATGGAGGTCGGTGATTCCTCGCTCCATGGAAAAGAGTGTATGCGCGCACGCGCGAAAGCAATTCAGCGAACCGAAGCGCTTTGGTGGGTTAATTTGGCGAATCGATGTAACAGCGGCCCCGCGGAGCGCTCGATGTGAAATCAGCGATTGCACCGAAACGGTGCTGCGAAAGCCTGAGAGAAAAAACGCGAAGAGCGAAGCCGGCCGCATTCAGGCCGAGCGGAGCCGGTGCCGTCGCGCCGGCGTCATCGCGTGTGCAGCTTCGAGCGATGACGCGCGCCACGCCAAGCACGTCAACCGCGTGTGGAGAAATCGTCGATCGTCAGCAAGACCTTCTCACCGGGACGCGCGAGCATTTTTCGTTCGGCGATCGCCGTAATACGTTTGCGCCCATCCGCGAACGTCTTCAGAACGCGCGCCTCACCCGCGCCGCGTTGCAGCCAGAAGTGCTGCTCGAGCGCCTCGCGCGTGACCGCGCATTCAAGGTCTCGTCCCTGCGACGAAAGCTGGAAAATCACCGCGCGTCCATCTGCCGAGACGCTGGGTACCACCTCGATCATCGTCATAGCCCACCTCGCAACGTTGATTACGACGTTCGCCGCATAGCGCGAACGTCCCCGGATAACCATCTGGAGGCTCGCCGCATCGGATGACGCGCGAAGCGGACGTTCGCGCGCCAATCGTCGGAGGCCTCGTCTTGTCGGTTCGTACGGTGGTGCGGATAGCGCGGCCGCGATGGGTCGACGACCGTGCCCGCGAAGAGCGATTCAACCTTCAGCAATGCGCATGCCACACAACGCAGCAGGCGGCGCCTCGCCGCATCGAGCGTTCGCCCTGCATCGCAAAGTGAGAAGACTGCAACATAGCGGCGTGGTAAAAAAGCGTAGCCGGCGCGACAATCGACGACAATTCTTACTCGCGCTTCGCACGATCATCGCGCCACCACCTTGCCGACATGTCCGCCCAACTGCCCGACCAACGATCCGGGTTGACCTTGCGCCCCGCGCAACCCGACGACGAAGCCTTCCTGCTCGAACTGCGCAAGACGACGATGACCGAACACCTGGCGCGCGCCGGCGAGCCGACCGACGACGACGCCCATCGCGCGCGCCTGTTGCATCGCTACGACGCGGCGCAGGTGGTCTGCATCGACGGCGCGCCCGCGGGCTTGTTGAAGGCGCATCGCAACGACGTCGAATGGTTCGTCGTGCAGTTGCAGATCGCGCCGGCACTACAGGGTCGCGGCATCGGCGAGCAAGCGCTGCGCACGATCCTGCGCGCCGCCGCGGCCGAAGCGTTGCCGGTCAGCTTGCAGGTGCTCAAGGGCAATCCCGCCAAACGGCTGTACGATCGTCTTGGCTTCGAGATCGTCGGCGAGGATCAGACACAGTTTCACATGCGACTTGCAGCGCGCGCGCCGGCGGAAAGCGAAGCAGAACGAATGTCGGATAAAGACTGATACGGAACGAGCCTGGCAATGAACTCTGATATGACTTTTCGCGCTGCTTCAGCGATACAAAGCTGGCACGCGCACATCTACTTCGACCCGGCGAGCCGCGATGCCGCCTGGGCGTTTCGCGAGCAGATCGACGCGCATTGGGGCGACAAACTGCAGATCGGGCGCTTCCACGAACGGCCGGTCGGGCCGCATCCGATGTGGTCGTATCAGCTCGCCTTCGCGCACACGCAGTTCGCCGACGTGGTCGGCTGGCTCACGCTCAATCACGGCGCGCTCGATGTCTTTCTGCATCCGAACACCGGCGACGCGCTGCGCGATCATCGCGACGCCGCCGTGTGGATCGGGCACTCGCACGAACTCGTGCTGAAGGCGCTGCTATAGCACCGCTGCGAACGCTACGGCGGCGTGCTCACATATTCGTATACGCGCTGCACCAGCCGCGCGACGCGACCTGTTTAGTGCCGAACAGCGTGCAGCCGCCGTATGCGTCCGATGCCTTGCCCTGGAACAGCGAGCAGTTCGCGCACGATTGCCCGGCCGCGAAGTTCGGAAATCTGGCCTTGTCGACCTTCGACGCATCTTCGGTATAGCCGACCGCCTGCGCCTGCGGATCGCTCTCGCTGAGCGCATTGGGAACGGTCGCGGCGAACGCGACCCGAGACAGCGCGAGCGACGAGCCGACGCCCGCGCTGACCAACAGGAAATGGCGCCGCGATGTTTTCATTGTCGTTTGCCTCTGGGTGGGGACTGACGGATGCGTTCAATCGAGAAAGCGCGCGAAGCGCTCGACCGGTTCGCGCTCGGGGCGCAGCGTATTGACCGGCGCGTTGGGGTCGGCGAAGCCGAGCGACATGCCGCACACAAATTGCTCTTTTTCGGGCAAGCCGAGATGTCCGGCAATCAGTCGATGAAACTGCATGAACGCGGCCTGCGGACAGGTGTCGAGACCGCGTCCGCGCGCGGCCGTCATGATCGCCTGCAGGAACATGCCGTAGTCGAGCCAGCTGCCGCGCTCGAGGCTGCGATCGATCGTGAACAGCAGGCCGACGGGTGCGTCGAAGAAACGGAAATTGCGCGAGTGCTGTTCGTGCATGCGCGCCTTGTCGCCCTTCTCGATGCCGAGCAGGCTATACATGTCCCAGCCGATCTTGCGGCGCCGGTCGATGAACGGCGACTGCCACTGGCGCGGATAGTACGCGTACTCCTCCTGGTACAGCTCGTCGCGCTGCGGATCGTCGTAGGCCGCGAGCAGATCGCGCGACAGACGCGCGAGCGATTCGCCCGTCAGCACGTACACCTTCCACGGCTGCGTGTTGGTGCCCGACGGTGCGTGGCTGGCGGCTTCGAGAATCGCTTCGATGTCGGCGCGCTGCACCGGTGTCGGCAGAAAGGCGCGCACCGAGCGCCGCGTGGTCAGCGCGGTGTCGACGGGGTTCGCGGGAGAGGTCATCGGCGGATGGCGGCAGAGCCTGCGGAGTAGGTCTGCGACGATTCTAGCGCGGACCGCTCAAAGCCTGCCCGCCAGCGCGCAGGCGTCGCCCGAAGCGTCGCGCCCCGCCCCTACATCGTCCCCAACACCACCGCCGCCGCAATCGATCCGACCACGAGCGCGAGCCCCACCGTCTTGCGCTTGTTCAACTCGGTCCACAACAGCACGCCCGTCAGCGACAGCAGGATCAGGCTGCCCGCGAGCGTATCGATCAGCAACACCCAACCGACGCTCAAGCCCACACCCTTGTGCATGTTCGTCAGCATCGCGAGAAAGGTGTTCGCGCTGCGCTTGACCGTCACGGTGTGGTTGCCGACCCAGTATTCGGCCGACGTGTTTTCCTTCGGCGACCCGAAACTCAGTTGCCAGTGCTCGGGCTGCACGACGCTGCGATCGCCCCACGCCACCGGATGCTCGGTTTCCTTCTGCACGCGCCCCGGATTGCCGGCGATCTTCAGCTCCTGCTTGAGCCACTTCGCGAGCCCGCGCGGCGTTTGCGGCGCCGGTTGCGGCAGCGGCACCTGCATCACCGACACCTGCGGCTCGCCGGTCGAGACGCGCAGCGGACCGCCGCGATGATTCAGAAAGAAGCCCGTCGTGCCGAACAGCAGACCGAGCGCCGCGCCCCACAGTCCAACCCACCCATGCACCTTGCGCAGCCACTTGATGAAGGTCGCGCGACGCGAGCGCTGCTGGCGCGATTTCAGTTCATGGTCATCGAGCCGACGCGGCTCCCGCGCGTCATGTTCGCCGGCCGCGGGCGGTTGAATGTCGAGGGTGTCCGAGACGCTCACGTTTCACTCCAGGTGCGCAGCAGATTGTGATAACAACCGACGAGGCTGCGTCGCGCAGCTTCGTCGGCATGGGTGGCATTGAGCCGTTGAATCGCGGTGTCCATGTCGAACAGCAGCGCGCGATGCGTGTCGCTGCGCACGAGGCTCTGCACCCAGAAGAAGCTCGCCACCCGCGCGCCGCGCGTGACCGGCGTCACCTGGTGCAGACTCGTCGCCGGGTAGACGATCATGTCGCCGGCCGGCAGTTTCACCTGCTGCACGCCGTAGGTGTCCTCGATCACGAGTTCGCCGCCGTCGTATTCGTCGGGCGCGCTGAGAAACAGCGTCACCGACACGTCGGTGCGCAGCTTCACGCCGTTCGGCAGCACGCGCACCGCGCCGTCGACGTGGCTGCCGAACTGCATGCCGCCCTCGTAGCGGTTGAAGAGCGGCGGATAGACCTGGTTGGGCAGCACCGCGCTGATGAACAGCGGATTGCGTTCGATCGCCGCGAGAATCACATCGCCGAGTTCGCGCGCGAGCGGCGAGTGCTCGGCAATCTGCTGATTGCGCTTGACCGGCGCGCCCTGATAGCCCGCGGTCGCGCGGCCATCGACCCATGCATCGCCGGCTCGATCGAGCCGCTCGCGCATGAAGCGCAACTGCCCGGCGTCCAGTACCTTCGGAATGTGCAGCAACATAGTGTGTCCTTCGCGTCGGCTTGCCGTTTGCAGAAGCGGCAAGCCGTACGCATGTGCTCAGTGCGTCTCAAAAGCGGTAGTTGAACGTCGCGAGCAGCGTGCGGCCGATGCCCGGCACCGAACGTCCGCCGTCCGACGGAATCAACGCGTCGTAGTAGTACTTGTTGGTGAGGTTCAGCAGGTTCAGGCGCACGTCGTACTTCTTCGCGTGATAGGCCGCGGTCGCGTCCCAACGCGTGTAGCCCGGCACCTTTACGTAGTTCGTGTTCGACGCATAACGCGGCGACATGTAGATCGGACCGCCGCCGATTTCCCAATGCGGCGTGATCGCGTACGTGGTCCAGAACGTCAGCGTGTTGCGCGGCGTGTTGGCCGGCGTGTGACCTTGCGTGCCGTCGGCCGCTTTCAGGATCGTCGCGTCCATGTATGTGTAGCCGCCGAAAATCTGCCACTTGTCGGTGATGTGCCCCGTCACGCTCGCCTGGAAGCCGTCGACGCGAATGTTGCCGGCGAGCTGGTACTCAGTCGGTGACACCTGCGTGCGCGCGTTGTCCTTTTCCTCGCGGAAGATCGCCGAGGTCACCGACATGTTGCCGCCGAACAGATCCCACTTGCCGCCGATTTCATACGACTTCGTCGATTCCGGCGTGAGGTTCTGAGTGCGGTTCGTGACCGTCAGGTTTTCGAGCGACGGGTTGAACGATGTGCCGTACGACACGTAGTACGACTGCCAGTCGGTCGGCTGATAGATGACGCCGGCGCGCACGCTCGTGAAGTAGTTGGTCTGGCTCGCGTAAGCCGGCGCGCTAATCGTATTGCGGATTCCCGCCGAGAAACGATCCCAGCGCACACCGCCGATCAGCTTCCAGTGCGGCGTCAGCGTGATCGTGTCGTTCAGGTAAGCGGCAATTTCGTTCGCGCTCGAATCGGCGTAGTTGCCGACCGTCGTCGTCACGTTCGACGGCGTGCCCATGATCGGCGGATTGAGCATCGGCACGACCGGCAGGTTGTTGCGCGTGTACGCCTGGTTCGTATAGCTGTCGTGGCCCACTTCGACACCGGCGATCAGGTCGTGCCTGATCGGTCCGGTGTCGAATTTGTATTCGAGCATCGTGTCGTTGTAGATCGCATGATTCTGGATCACGCGGTCATGACTTTGCAGCTTGATGAACAGCTGCGACGGCGACAGCGTCGTGAAGTTGCCGTTGGTCAACGCTGTGCTGGACGACAGCGGTCCGGTCAGCACCGCTTGCGGCGCGGTTTCGCGCGCGTCGGTCATGGAGTGCGAGATCTGCGTCTGGTTCGTCAGCGTCAGGTCCTCGGAGAACTTGTGCTTGATCGCCGCGGTAAAGATCTGCACGTCCTGGATCGTGCGGTCGCTGGTCAAACCGTAGAACGTGTTCTTCGGTACCGGCGACGGGCGGCCGTTCAGCGCCTGGATGCCGTAGTCGGGCATGTCGTGGTTGCGCTGGATCAGCGCCGACAGCGTGATCTCGGTCGGCGTGCCGATGCCGAAGCGCAGTTCCGGCGCGACGCCGAAGTCCTTGTTCTTCATCACGTCGCGCGTCGAGCCGAGGCTCTGGCCGAATGCATTGAGGCGGATCGCCGAGGTGTCGGTGAGCTTGGGGTTCACGTCGACGGTGGAGCGGTAGCGGTCGTCGGTGCCGATCATGCCGGAGACTTCCGCCGAGTCCGTCAGATTCGCCTTCTTGCTGACCTGGTTGATCACGCCGCCGGTCGAGCCGCGGCCGAACAGCATCGACGACGGACCGTACAGCACTTCGAGCGATTCAAGATTGAACGTGTCGCGGTAGTACTGATTGCGGTCCCGAAAGCCGTCCAGATAGATGTCGTTCTGCGCAGTGAAGCCGCGCAGGTTGATGTTGTTGCCGATCTGGCCGCCTTCGGCCGCGCCGATCGTCACGCCGGGCGCGTTGCGCAGCGCGTCCGCAAACGACGTCGCGCCCTGCGAGGCAAGCAGGTCGCGATTGATCACGGTGACGGTCTGCGGAATGTCGCGCAGCGCGGTCGGCGTCTTGGCGCCGACGGTCGCCCGGTCGGCCTGGAAGTCCTGCTGAACGGCCTGAGCCTGCACGCCGATGGTCGGCAGCGTCTGCGCGGCGGCGGGTGTGTCGTTCAGTGCGCTGGTTTGTGCGTTCTGCGGCGCGCTTTGCGCGAGCGCCGGGGTCGCCAAAGGAATGGCAAAAGCGAGCGCTAGCGCTGTCGCGAGCGGCGTGTGATTGAGCATGGAAATCCCGTCAGAAATGCGTTTGTCAGATTCGCATCACTGACGTCGAATTCATGACAAAGCCGCAAATGGCTGGCTGCCGCTCTCCGTAGTGTGAGATGGAGATGACGGGATGGCTGGCTAGGTTTAAATGAGAATCGCTATCATTTCATATCTACTGGAAGTCAGCAATCCCGGCGTGCGTCAGGCACACCGAATCGCGACTCGTTTATCCTTTTTACAACAACGTAGTTTCATCGCTTCGGCAGCGCTTTCCATCCCTCTGGAGTCGACTTTATGCAATATCGCCAATTCGGCCGCACCGGCCTGACCGTTTCTCGCCTGTGTCTCGGCACCATGACCTTCGGGCTGCAAACCGAAGAAGCCGCATCGCACCGCATCCTCGACACGGCCGCGGACGCCGGTGTCAATTTCATCGATACCGCGAACGTCTATCCGCTCGGCGGCGACGAAAATCTGGCCGGACGCACCGAGGAAATCGTCGGACGCTGGCTGAAGGGCAAACGCGAGCGCTTCATCGTCGCGACCAAGGCGGTCGGCAAGATGGGGCCCGCCGCGTGGGACCAGGGCGCGTCGCGCAAGCACCTGCTCGATGCGATCGACGCGTCCTTGCAGCGCCTCGGCACCGACTACGTCGACCTGTACCAGCTCCATTCCGACGACGCGAAGACCCCGCTCGACGAGACGCTCGAAGCGCTCGATGCGATCGTGCGCTCGGGCAAGGCGCGCTATATCGGCGTGTCGAACTTTCTCGCCTACCGGCTCGCGCGCGCACTGGGTCGCGCGGACGTGCTACGCGTCGCGCGCTTCGTGTCGGTCCAGCCGCGCTACAACCTGCTGTTTCGCCAGATCGAGCGCGAGCTGCTGCCGCTGGCCGCCGAGGAACAACTGGCCGTGATGCCGTATAACCCGCTCGCGGGCGGACTGCTGAGCGGCAAGCACCGGCTCGACGCGACGCCCGCCGAAGGGCGCTTCACCGAAAGCGTCGGCAAGGCTGGCGCGATGTATCAGGAGCGCTACTGGCATGAGCGCGAGTTCGACACGATCGAAAGGCTGAAGGCGATCGTCGCGCCGACCGGCGAATCGCTGACGAAGGTCTCGCTTGCGTGGGTGCTCGCGAATCCGCTGATTACGTCGGCGATCATTGGTGCGAGCCGCGCGGAGCAGTTGAGCGATACGCTCGCGGCGGCCGGGCTCACGCTCGACGCCGCGATCAAGACGCAGCTCGATGAAGCGAGCGTGCAGTATCGCTGGGGGGACGCGGCGCGCTAGCCGCCCGCCGGCAGATCAGGCGCGGCCCGGCGTTCGGCCGCGCGTCTTCATCGTCCGTAGCGCAGCACGGTGCTCGTCGCGGCGAGCACGTGATCCTTGATCGCGGCGTGGAACGCGTCGCGCGTCAAGCCGGCCGGCAATGCGTCGGGCGGCAGATCGAGCGCATAGACCTGCGCCACGAAGTGATGCGGTACCTCGCCGACGGGCGGACACGGGCCGTAATAGCCGGGGCCGCCGGTGCGATTCGTGCCGGCGACGCTGCCCGCCGGCGCGGCTTCGCCTTCGGCGAGTCCGGTCGTGGTAGGCGCGATGCCATAGACGATCCAGTGCACGATGCCGAGGCCTTTCGCGCCGTCGGGATCGAAGATCGTCACCGCGAAACTTTTCGTGCCGGCCGGCGCGTTATGCCATTGCAGCGCCGGCGACACGTTGCCGCCGCCGCAATTGTTCGCGCTCGCCGCGTGGCTTGCGTTGAGCGTGCCGCCATCGGCCAGTCCCGGCGACGACACCGCGAAGGCCTGTGCCGCATACGTATGCGCGCACGCGTAAGCGAGCAGCGCGCACGCGCCGACGGAGAGGAGGCGCCGCGCGAGGGTCAGGTGGATGCGAGTCATTGGGAGTCTCCGGAGTTGGACGTGCCGTTGAGAGCTTTGCAGTTCAGAGAGCAACTATAGCGAGAATGTTGTTTTGAGATGGAAGAGGCGGCATATTGCGCACGGGGTTGTGCAAATCAAACAGATAGCTCGTAGGCCGAAACGGTCATCGGCAACCGCACAACGACGATCTTGCTGAAGCCGAAATCAAGGATAGCAAATGACTCGACCTCATTTCACTGCTGCGTGGGCCGCTTCCCAGCGAATATTCGACCCTGCAAATTCAGGTGCCAAGGGTGCAAAAGTAATTGGCGGGTACGTTGAGAAGAACATCAACAACCCTGATCCCAATCAACGCTGGAACAATACCTGCGCAGTACGGATGAGTTACATCTTGAACCACGCAGGCTTGACTATTCCGAACATTCCAGGACAGACAGTATCGGGAGCAGATAAGCGGCAGTATTTTTTCCGCGTCAATAATCTGATTGCCTTCTTTCAGCAGCGGTGGTCTGATGCTCAAGGACATGCGACATTGTTCGACGGCAGCGCCTGTTACGACCACTGCTATTTCAACGAACCTGAGGCGAAGTATCGCACTGACCGCGAACTTCTGGAGTTTGCAGTGAAGAAGGTCGGGGTTGGCATCCTAACTGGTTTTGCCCTCATCTTCGGCATGTCTGCTTGCTATGCAAAAGGCGATCAACGTGCGACTCCACAAGCTGGAGCACATACTTATGCACAGAATTACAAAGACATGGTTCTGGCTACTTGCATAGCGAACGCCTACAGGAACGACAAAGATGCTGCTATGGATGCGGGAAGCAGCGTCAGTGCATTGCGAGACTGGACTTACTTTGACTTGGAGAAGGCTCCAGACGCGATCAAAACCTTGGTGGACAATTATTTGGCGCGAAATTATCAAAACCCGCTGGTTGAATCGGAAACTGAAGGTGTCCGTTTCGATTTCCTGAAGTGTCTGGACCTGTATCACAGTAAGGAATTGGACGCACAGGTCAAGCGTTTGGTCATTAACCCCAGGCGCACTTACCGGCAAGATAATCCGTTGCCAGCAAAGCCGAAGTAGTTATGAGCACGTCCAGCGTCGAAGCGCTGACCAGTGCTCGGGCACGGATCGCCTTGGCAATCGTTGATGGGTTGATATGAACCCTTGGCCGTGGAGCCGCGGCACTGGATACGTGATGGCAGCGGCAATCCACCGCCTCACTTCGGCTTGAACCGCCCCGTCTTCTGCGTCGCCTCGGGATACTGTCGCGTCTCGCGCACCGAAAGCGGATGCCACAATTTCGCGCCGCCCTCGATCCCCGCGTCGTTCGATACGGTCGCCACGTCCGCCGGCAGCGAAAACTTGATGCGCGCAGCGTTGCCGCCGCCGATCCACAGCTTGTCGTAATTGACCAGCGACTCGAGAATGCCGATCACCTTCTCGACACGTCGGCTCCAACGCTTGTTGCCGATCTGCTCGCGCGCGGCCTCGCCGATGTATTCGTCGTACGCCACGCCCTTCTTGCTGACCGGATGATGCGCGAGCTCCAGATGCGGCATCAGTTCGCCATCGCGAAACATCGCGGTGCCGGCGCCGGTGCCGAGCGTCAGCACGAATTCGAGGCCGTGGCCTTCGATCGCCGCGAAGCCTTGCATTTCGGCGTCGTTGATCATCCGCACCGGCAGTCCGCCCAGGCGCTGCGCGAGCGAATCCGCGAGCGCAATGTCGTGCCATCCTTCGATGCCGAAGTGCGGCGCGGTCAGAATGCGGTTGTTGCGCACGACACCCGGAAACCCGATCGAGATACGGACGGGCCGCACCTGCTCGATGAGCGGAGCCACGAGTTGCGCGAGCGCGTCCACCAACTGATCCGGCGTGCACGGATGCGGCGTCGCAACGCGCACGCGCTCGGTTTTCATCTGCCCGTCGGCGTCGATGATCGCGGCCTTCAGGCCGGTGCCGCCGACGTCGATCGCGAGGATGTGCTCGCTGCCGCTTGTCGGCGCATTCCGTTTCACTGCGTTCTTGTTGCGTATTGCCACGATGTCTCCCGATTGTGTTGAGGCGGTTGTGATGCGGGTCTGCGGGTTGGTTCAAAGGTGCCGCTACGACTTGCCGCCGGGCGCTTTCTGCTGCAACGGGCGCCACGCGTGGCCGTCGCGCGCGAGCAGCGCGTCGGCTTCGGCCGGCCCGTCGCTGCCGCCCGCATAGCCGCGCACGGCAACCGCGCCGCCACTCCTCGGATGCAGCACGTCGTCGACCGCGCACCAGCTCGTCTCGATGCTGTCGGCGCGCTGAAACAACGTCGCGTCGCCAAACATGCAGTCGTACAGCAGCGTCTCGTAGCCGACGTTCGCGCTTTCCGCAAAGAAGTCGCCATAGTTGAACGACGACTGTACCGGACCGACCTGCATCACCGGCCCCGGCACCTTCACGTTGAAATCGAAGCTCGAGCCGTGCTCGGGATCGATGCGAATGGTCAGCACGTTCGGCGTCAATGCGTTGACCGGCGTATCGCGGAACAGGCGGAACGGCACCGGCTTCAGCTGCACCGAAACCTCGGTGCGGCGCACCGCGAGCCGCTTGCCGGTACGCAGATAGAACGGCACGCCGGCCCAGCGCCAGTTCTCGACGAACACGCGCGCCGCCGCGTAGGTTTCCGTCGTGCTGCCGGGCGCGACGTCGGGCTCCTCGCGATAGCCCACGCCGGCTGGCCCTTTTTCGTACTGGCCGAAGACGACGTCGGCGGACGTCAGCGGCTGGATTGCGTCGAACAGTTCGGCCTTCTTGTTTCGCACGGCTTCGGCGTCGAACGAATTCGGCGGCTCCATCGCGACGATGCCGAGCAGTTGGAACAGGTGGTTCGGCACCATGTCGCGAAACGCGCCGGTCTGCTCGTAGAACCTGCCGCGCCCCTCGACGCCGATCGTTTCCGCCGCCGTGATCTGCACGCAATCGATGTACTCGCGCCGCCAGATCGGCTCGAACATCGCATTCGCCAAGCGCACCGCGAGGATGCTCTGCACGGTGTCCTTGCCGAGAAAATGATCGATGCGGTACACCTGCGACTCCCGCGCATACGACAGGATGTGCGCGTTCAGATCGCGCGCCGATGCGAGATCGGTGCCGAACGGCTTCTCGATCACGAGACGCCGGAAACCGCCGTTCGCGCCGTCGCCTTCCTTCAGCAGGCCGGCTTTGCCGAGCCGGTCGGTGATCGGTTTGAAAAAACGCGCGCCGACCGCGAGGTAGAAGATCGCGTTACCGCCTTTCGACTGATCGAGCTTCTGCTTCAGCTTCGCGAACGTATCGTCGGATTCGAACTCGCCCGCCATGTATTCCAGGCGCTGCGCGACCCAGTTCCATGCGTTGTCGTCGAGCTTGCCGGCGTGAAAGGTGCTGGCCTTGTCGGCGGCGAACTTCTGCAGCGAGGTATGCAGTTCGTCGCACCATTCGCGCGTTTCGCGCTCGCCGTGATTGACGCCGATGATCTTCATGCTGGCGTCGAGCAGGCCATCGACCGCGAGGTTGTAGAGCGCCGGCATCAACAGACGTTTGGTCAGATCGCCGCCCGCGCCGAAGATCACGAGCGTGCACGGCGGCGCGGGCTTCTTGCCGGCCGGCGACGACAGGGCGTCGTTCCGGTTCGCGCTGAGCTTGCAGCTCAGGGCGGGCGTTGCGTTGGGTTGATCGGGAGAAACGGATGGGTTCGGTGTGGTCGACATGGGATTCACTTGGACCTCGGTAAGCCGATAGAACGAACGCGGCGATACATGAAAGACCACGGGCGCTGCCGCACAGTTCAATCGCGTTCGCGCGTGAGCGCGCGGCGTGCTTATTTCGTCGTCGTGGCCGCGAGCGACGGTACCGGTTCTTTCGCCACCGTCGGCGTTACCGCGGATGCAGAAGCCGCCGGCACCGGAATCGGCGCGGGCGCCAGCGCCGGTTCCCCCGCCCGCGGCACGTTGCCCGATGCCGCCATCGCGCGCGGCTGCAACAGCAACGCGACGAGCCCGGTCCAGCCGGTCTGATGCGAAGCCCCGACGCCACGACCGTTATCGCCATGAAAATACTCATGGAACAGGATCAGATCCTGCGAACGCGGGTCCGCCTGCAGCAGCGGGTACGCGCCCATCACCGGCCGCTCGCCGTTTTTGTCCTTCAGGAACAGCGTGGTCGCGCGGCGCGCGAGTTCGTCGGCGATTTCGCTCAACGAGAACTTCTGGCCCGATCCGGTCGGATACTCGACGCGGAAATCATCGCCGTAATAGCGATGAAACTCGTACAGCGATTCGATCAGCAGATAGTTGACCGGCATCCACACCGGCCCGCGCCAGTTCGAATTGCCGCCGAACACGCGGGTATCGGATTCGGCCGGCAGATACTTCACGCAGAAGCTGTTGCCGTTGTGCTGGTACACGAACGGATGATCGCGATGGCAACGCGACAACGCTCGCACGCCGTGATCGGAAAGAAATTCACTTTCGTCGAGCGCGCGTCGTAACAACGCCTTCATCCGATGCCCGCGCAGCAGCGACAGCAAAAGCGCGTTGCCCTTGCCGGGCTCGTTCCAGCGCGACACCAGCTTCGCGAGATCGGGCCGATGCTCGAGAAACCACACGAGGCGCTCGCGCAAGCCCGGCAAGCCGCCGTGCAGACGCTCCTCGAGCACGTGCACGGCGAACAGCGGTATCAGTCCGACGATCGAGCGAACGCGCATCGGCATGCTGCTGCCGTCGGGCAGGCGCAGCTTGTCGTAGAAGAATTCGTCCTCGCTGTCCCACAGGCCCGTGTCGCAGCCGTCGTCGCAACTGACCGCTTCCGCGATGTACAGGAAGTGCTCGAAGAACTTCACACCAATATCGACGAACACATGGTTCGCGTAGGCGAGTTCGAGCGCGATACGCATCAGGTCGAGCGCATACGCGGCCATCCACGCGGTGCCGTCGGCCTGGTCGATGTGGCCGCCGGTGGGCAGCGGCGACGAGCGGTCGAAGATGCCGACGTTGTCGAGCCCGAGAAAACCGCCCTGAAAAATATTGTGGCCGTCGGCGTCCTTGCGATTCACCCACCACGAGAAATTCAGCAGCAGCTTGTGAAACACGAGCTCCAGAAAATCGCGGTCCGCCTTGCCGGTCAGCGCGCGATCGATCTCGTACACGCGCCACGCGGCCCATGCATGGACCGGCGGGTTCGCGTCGCTCAACGCCCATTCGTAAGCGGGCAACTGGCCGTTCGGGTGCTGATAGCGGTCCTTCACGAGCAGCAGCAACTGCTTCTTGGCGAACGCCGGATCGATCAGCGCGAACGCGGCCGCGTGAAACGCAAGGTCCCACGACGCGTACCACGGGTACTCCCACTTGTCCGGCATCGACACGATGTCCGCGTTGCACAGATGCCGCCAGTCGGTGTTGCGGCCGTGCCTGCGCGCGGCGGGCGGGCTCGGTTGCAGCGGATCGCCGTCGAGCCAGCGCTGCACGTCGTACTGGTAGTACTGCTTCGACCACAGCAAGCCGGCGAGCGCCTGACGTTGCACGAGACGCGCATCGGGGTCGGTGATCTCGTGTTGCAACGCGCCATAGAATTCGTCGGCTTCGGCGAGGCGGCGCGCGATCAACGCGTCGGCATCGAATGGCGCTTCATCGGTCGCCGATTGCGGGTGCCAACGCAGATACACGACCGCGCGTCCGTGCGGCCCGAACTCGAGCGCCGCATGCGCGGCGGCGCGGGTGCCCGCGTCGTGACGGATCGCGTTCGCGTCGCCGTGCACGAGGTAGTCGTTGAAGCCGTCCTTGAACGGGCCCGCGCCGTCCACGCCGAACAGCCGCTTCACGTTGGTGTCGTTCTCGCAGAACAGCCACGCGAGTTGCGGCGCGTCCTTCGACCACGCGGTCACGACGATCGGTTCGTGCACATGGTGATGGCCAAGCAGACGCACCGCGCCGTCATGACCGGTACCGGCGACGAGCTTCGGCTTGTCCTTGTTCTCTTTCCACGACCACGAGTTGCGCGCCCAGATCTGCGGCAGCACATCGAGCGACGCCGCTTCGTCCGCGCGATTTTCGATCGTCACACGCATCACGATGTCGTCGGGCGTGTGCTTCGCGTATTCGATCTGGACGTCGAAATAGCGCTGATCGTCGAACACGCCGGTATCGAGTACTTCGTACTCTGGCATATCGCCGCCGCGGCGCGCGTTTTCGTCGATCAGGTCCTGGTAGGGATAGGCCGCGTGCGGGTATTTGTACAGCATGCGCATGTAGGAATGCGTGGGCGTGCCGTCGAGATAGAAGTACAACTCCTTGACGTCCTCGCCGTGATTGCCCTGCGAGTTGGTCAGGCCGAACAGGCGCTCCTTGATGATCGGGTCCTTGCGGTTCCACAGCGCGAGCGACACGCACCAGCTGAGCCGGTCGTCGCCGAAACCGGCGATGCCGTCTTCGCCCCAGCGGTAGGCGCGGCTGCGGGCATGGTCGTGCGGAAATGAGTCCCAGGCGGTGCCGTTCGCGCTGTAGTCCTCGCGCACCGTGCCCCACTGGCGCTCGCTCAGATACGGCCCCCAGCGCTGCCAGTGGCCGCATTCGGGCGAATGCAGTCGGGAACCTTCGATCGTGGCGAGCAGATTGGCAGCGCGCAGCGGTGGCATGAAAACGTCCTTGCAACAGGCCTGGCGGTGGGACCCACATCGTAGCGCGGTTTACGCGCCGTTGTGCTCGAACCGGGCAAGCAGACTTTCGACGCGCAGCAATTCGCCTAGCGACCAGGCCTGGAACGGCGTGCCGGCGGGCGCGTGCGACGCGTCGCCGGCGGCGATCTCGGACAGGTGATCGAGGCCCGCGTGATCGAGATGCGCGTACAGCGGGGCGAGAAAACGCGCCCTCGCCTGCGCGAGATTATCGGCACTCGCGCCATTCACTCGCAGCCACGCTTCGACGAACGGGCCGATCAGCCACAACCACGCGGTGCCCTGGTGATAGGCGCCGTCGCGTTCGCGCGGCGCGCCGCCGTAGCGGCCGCGATAGGCGGGATCGGACGGCGCGAGCGTGCGCAGGCCGAGCGGCGTCAGCAATTGCGCTTCGACCTGACCCACCACCGCGCGCGCCGCCGCGCCTTCGAGCAGCGGAAACGGCAGGCCACCGACCGCGAAGATCTGATTCGGCCGGATCGAGCGGTCGACCGTGCCCGGCACATGATCGACGTCGACGTTATCGAACAGCGCCTGGGTGGCCGGCTCGACGAAGCGCCGGCGAAACGCGAGCGTCGCGCGCTCGGCAGCTTGCCGCCACTGCGGGTTCCATGCTGACGCGATTCGCAGCGCGTTGATCCACAGCGCCTGCACTTCGACCGGCTTGCCGATGCGCGGTGTGACGACCCAGTCGCCGACTTTCGCATCCATCCACGTCAGTTGCACGCCGGGGATGCCGGCGCGCAGCAGGCCGTCGTCCGCGCATACGCCGATGTTGAAGCGCGTGCCGTTCGTGTAGCCGGTCAGGATCGTTTCGGCGGCCTGCTGCAGATGCGCGCGCGTTTGCGCGCCCGCATGCGGCGTCGCCAGATAGTCGTGAACCGCGACGATGAACCATAGCGACGCGTCGACCGAGTTGTATTCGGGCGCGTCGCCGTAGTCGGGGAAGCGGTTCGGCAGCATGCCTTCGGACAGCGTGCCCGACCATTCGAGCAGGATCGCTTCGGCATCGTCGAGACGGTTCGACTCGATCAGCAGGCCGCGCATCGCGATGAACGTGTCGCGGCCCCAGTCGGTGAACCACGGAAAGCCCGCGAGGATCGTGCGGCCTTCGTTGCGCGTGACGACGTAGGCGTCGGCCGAACGTTGCAGGCGCGAGCCGAGTGCGGCGCGGCGTTGTTGTTCGGTGTGGGCGAGTTGGGCGGCGTGGGCGGTGGTTTGGGCTTTGTCGTTCGCGCATTCGGTGGCGGACGTGCTCGACGCGCTCAGAATCATCACCGCGTCGCCCTCCGCGAGATCGAAGCTGAACACGCCGGGCGTCGCGAGATCTTCGCTGCAATCGAGACCGCGCTCCTGCTCGCGCACGTAGCAGAAGTTGCGATACCAGTCGGGCGCATGCGTATAGGCGCCGTTCGTCGCCGCTCGCACGACCGGCAGTCCGCCATACGGTTGCCAGCTTGCGCAAGATTGATCGGCGCTGACTTGCGCGCCGAAGTTGAAGGACGGATTCTCGTGATGCAGCGCATGATAGTCACGGCCCGACAGCAGCGGTCTGATCTTCAGCACGGGCGCATCGAGTTCGCCGCCTTCGAGCCGCCAGCGCAATACCGTTTCGCACGTCGCTTTGCCGACGAACACATCGGCGATCATCGCCGCGTGCGCACCGAGTTGAATGCGCCATGTCGGCCACGGCGCGGTGTCGAAGCTGGCAAGGCGGCCGCGCAGATCCGGATAGATCACGTCAGGCCCATAGCGTTGCATGGTCAACGCGAAGCGCTCGCCGCCCGCCTCGACCCACGCCTCGATGCCGTTGACGAGCACCATGCGCCCACCCGGCGCGCGCGTCGCGGCTAGCAGCAGCGCATGGTAGCGGCGCGTGCGCAACATGCCGAGCGTGCCCGAAGCAAAGCCGCCGAAGCCGTCGGCTTCGAGCCATTCGTCTTCGAGTTGCGAGATGTCGATGGGTGAATCGATGCGAGTCATTGAATCGTGCCCATGCGCGAACGATAAAGCAGCAAACATAGCGCAGATGGCAGCGCCATGAACATTGACCTTCCCGATACTTTCCATTTTCTTTCGATCAACCGACGATTTATCGAAAGTTATGCCGGGCGCAAACGTTTCACAATTATTTCTTGAAAGGAATGGAGACTGCACCCGCTTTCATCGAACCGGATGCGGACATGAGAAAAATCAGTTGCATCGCGAGCGCCGCATTGCTGGCGCTTACCACGATAGCGTTGAACGGTTGCGGCGCGGACGACTCCTCTTCCACGAGCATCGCGACGACCACGAGCCTTGCGCCGAACGACGCGGCGCAACGACCCGCAATGGCGGCAGCGGCAGTGGCGACTCCCAACGCCTCAGCGCCATTCGCGGACAACGCGGCGAACAACACGGCGAGCAACGCGGCAAGTGGCGCAGCCGCCACCGACGCGATCACGCAAAACGTGCAGGCCAGTCTCGCGGCCGACAGCCAGCAGGTCGCGCCGGTCATGCGCTACGCGCCCGGCGACAGCGCGAACAACTAGTCCGCAACTGATCAGCAAGAGCAACGCGTAACCGACCACGAAACACCCCAAGGCACGCTCACGCGCGCTATTCTTCCCCTACGCAGAAGGTGATATTCGATGACATCAACTAGCCGTCGCCGTTTCCTGCAAACCATGGCGTCATCCGCGGGCGCCGCCGCCGCGATGACCGCATTGCCCGAGTCGATCCGCAACGCACTCGCCGTGCCCGCGTTTTCGCGCACGGGCACGATTAGCGATATCGAGCACATCGTCGTGTTCATGCAGGAGAACCGCTCGTTCGACCACTACTTCGGCCACCTGCGCGGCGTGCGCGGCTACAACGACCGCTTCCCGATTCCGCTGCCGAGTGGCCTGCCGGTGTGGAATCAGCCGTCGAAGGAAGACCCGACCAAGCCGGTGCTGCCGTTCCACCTGAACACCGCGACGACGAGCGCGCAGTGCGTCGGCGATCTCGATCACACATGGTACAAGACCCACTACGCGATCGACGGCGGCCGCTACGACCAGTGGCCCGCCAACAAGACCGACATGACGATGGGCTACCACCTGCGTAGCGACATCCCGTTCCACTACGCGCTCGCCGACGCGTTCACGATCTGCGATGCGTACTTCTGCTCGTTGCCGGGACCGACGCACCCGAACCGCGCGTATCTGATGACCGGCATGGTCGACCCGACCGGCACGATGGGCGGCCCGCTGCTCGACAACAACGACTGGGTCGACGGCGATGGTCCGCCGAACTATCAGTTGCTGTCGTGGACCACGTATCCGGAGCGTCTGCAGGCCGCGGGCATTTCGTGGCAGATCTATCAGCAGGGCACGTCGGGCGTCGATCCGCTGAATGGCAATTACGGCACCAACATCCTGCAGAACTTCACGAACTTCATCAACGCGCAGCCGGGTTCGCCGCTCTACGAGCGCGCGCAAACCGTGCGCACGATCGACGACCTGAAAGCCGACGTGCTCGCGAACCGGCTGCCGCAGGTGTCGTGGCTGTGCCCGCCGGCCGCCTACTCGGAGCATCCGAGCTACACGCCCGCGTACGGCGCCGAATACACCTCGCAGATTCTCGACGCGCTGACGTCGAACCCCGAGGTGTGGAGCAAGACCGTGCTCTTCGTCATGTATGACGAGAACGACGGCTTCTTCGATCACCTCGTGCCGCCGCAGCCGCCGACGACCTCCACCCAGGGCAAGTCGACGGTGACGACCGACGGCGAAATCCACAATGTCGTCAATCCGCTGCGCGGCGGCAGCTACACCGCCGACGGCTATCCGTACGGCCTCGGCCCGCGCGTGCCGATGACGATCGTGTCGCCGTGGACCAAGGGTGGCTTCGTGTGCTCGCAGGTGTTCGATCACACCTCGGTGATCCGCTTCATCGAAACGCGCTTCGGCGTGCATGAGCCGAACATCACGGCATGGCGTCGTGCGATATGCGGCGACCTGACCACCGCGTTCGACTTCCGCACGCCGGATGCGAAGATGCCGTCGCTGCCGGACACCAGCAACTACATGAACATGGCCGACAACCAGTGCAAGACGCAACCGAAGCCGACCGTGCCGACGACGCCGACTCCGGTCGATGCGCAGGAAGCGGGCATCCGTTTCGCGCGCGCGTTGCCGTACGAACTGCATGTGAACGGCGCGGCGAACGCGGGCAACGACACGTTCGAAATCACGATCGGCAACACCGGCGACCAGGGCGCGCACTTCTACGTGTACGCGACGAATCACACCGACGGTCCGTGGCGCTACACGGTCGAAGCGGGCAAGTCGCTCAGCGACACGTTCGACCTGAGCACGACGAACGGCGTGTATGGATTCGACGTGTTCGGCCCGAACGGCTTCGTACGCAGGTTCGCGGGCAACACCCAGGCGAGCACGCAAAGCACGCAGAATGGCCATGGCAACGGTCATGGCGACAACCAGCCGGCGCGGCCTGAAGTGAGCGCGCAATACGACGTCGCGAATGGCAACGTGTTCCTGAAGTTCACCAACAGCGGCGGCGGCATCGCGCATCTGACGGTGATCGACAACGCGTACGGCGCGCGCCCGCGCACCGTGGTCGTGCCGGCCAATGCGCGTATCGAAGAAGGCTGGGTGCTTGCGTCGAGCCATCACTGGTACGACCTGACGGTGACGAGCAGTGACGACGCGAGCTTCTCGCGCCGCTTTGCCGGTCACGTCGAGAACGGCCGGCCGAGTATCAGCGATCCGGCTGCGGTTGCGCCGGTGCTGAGCGCGAGTTGAGGCAACCACCGCCAGCCCTGCTTACTCGCAGTAAGATTCGGCATCCTGTCCCCCCTACGTGGCGGACAGGGTGCCGATGTTTTTTGAGGCCCGTATTGAAACGCGGTGCTTAGAGACCGACGTCCGGCAGCGCCGGACGCGTGGCGAGCGCCTTGGCGACGATGTCTTTGACTTCGGCGAGCGCGTCGCCTTGCAGCGCGAGGCGCGGCGGACGCGTGACGGCGCTGCCGCGGCCGAGCAGTTCCTCGCACAGCTTGATGCATTGCACGAGGTCGGGGCGCGCGTCGAGGTGCAACAGCGGCATGAACCAGCGGTACAGCGACAGCGCTTCATCGAAACGCTTCTGCGTGGCGAGGCGGAACAGCGTCTCGCCCTCCTTCGGGAACGCGTTCGACATGCCCGACACCCACCCTTGCGCACCGACCGCGATGCTTTCGACGACGACGTCGTCGAGGCCGGCGAACAGCACGAAGCGGTCGCCCACCGCGTTGCGCAGATCGATGAAGCGTCGCGTATCGCCCGACGAATCCTTGAAGCAGACGATGTTCTCGCAGTCCTGCAGTGCGATCAGCACGTCCGGCGTGACGTCGTTCTTGTAGATCGGCGGGTTGTTGTAGATCATCACCGGCAGATCGGTGCTGGTCGCGACCGAGCGGAAATGCGCGGCGGTTTCGTGCGGCTTCGCGGAATAGACGAGCGCCGGCATGACCATCACGCCGTCGACGCCGACACGCGCGGCTTCACGCACCGTCTGCCGCGCGAACTCGGTCGTGAACTCGGCGACACCCGCGACGACCGGCACCTTGCCGCCAGCCGCGTCGCGCGCGGCCTCGATCACCTGCAGTTTTTCCGACGTGCTCAGCGAGGTGTTTTCGCCAACCGTGCCGCAGACCACCAGACCCGAGACCCCGTCCTTGACGAGATTGCTGACCACTCGGTGCGTCGCGTCGATGTCGAGCGAAAAATCCGGCTTGAACTGGGTGCTGACGGCGGGAAACACACCGCTCCATTGGATAGCCTTGCTCACTTTGTCCGTCTCCTTCAAAAAGCCGGCCGCGCCGACACACGTTGAGTATGACGACGAGTATCGGCCTTTCTCCGGAGGCGGGCTTGGGCTTTTTCGTGACTGAAAGAGATTAAATCCGCACAACAGGCGAGGCGCCGGATCGCCGGCCGGGCGGCGCCGACTACTTCGCAGCAAGGCGGCTGAGGCGCACGTCAGCACCGTCGCGTGAGGCGTCGAGGCGGCCCCTGGATGCCGAGTCCGGCATAGCCGCTACGCGCTCAGGCGCCCAGCAACACGCCCGTTCGGATCGGCCGCGTGCCGGTCACGCGGCCGAGCGGCGCACCGGCCGTCGCGAAACGGATCGCGCGCCGCATGTACAGCACCCCTTCGGTCTGGCTCGCGATCGTGGTCGTCTCGTCGGTCAGCGGATCGACGATATCGAACAGCGGCTGGCCGACGCGGATCTTGTCGCCGATCTTCGCGCGGTGCACGAGAATCCCGCTCACCGGCGCATAGAACTGCTCGCTGCCCGCGAGCGGCGTCGCCGGCGACAGCAGCGGCGGCAACGGCCTGGCCTCGCCCCGAATCGCGCCGCGCCACACCAGATAGTCGACGAGCGCGTCGGCATCCTGCTGCGCGACTTCATACGACACGTCGCGCTGGCCGCGGCATTCGACCGTCACCGCGATCGAGCCGGTCGGCACCGGCTTGCTCGCCGGCATCTGCTGCTGCAACGTCCACCACAGCAGGCTGTGGGTTTCGTCGAACGCGCCGCCGCCCGAATCGGTCGCGAGCAACGACGCCTCTGCACCGAGATAGCGCGACAGCGGCTCGAACTCGGCCCAGGCGGATTCGCTCGTGTACACATGCATCGCCGCTTCGAGCGAGCAATGCAGATCGATCACGACGTCCGCGTCGCACGACAACTTCAAGAGCGCCAGTTGCAGCGACTCGAATTCGGTCAGCGGCTTCTGTTGCGCGAGTTCGGCCGCGAGCAGCTCGCGCACGATGCGGCGGTTCTCGTTCGCGTCGGCGCCGAGCGCCTCTTTCGCATTCGCGACGAGCTTTGCGAACTGCACGAAATGCCGGTTGAAGTTCTTGCCACTGCCGAGATCGAAGCGGCCGATGAACTGCCCGAGCACGTATTGACTGAGCCCGACCGGATTCGACACCGGCACGAGCACGATTTGCGCGTTCAGCGCGCCGGCTTCCTCGAGCTCCCGCAGACGCCGCTTCAGCAGCACCGTGGTCAGCATCGCGGGCGTTTCGTCGGCATGCAGCGACGCCTGGATGTAGATCTTCTGCCCGCTATCGGCCGGGCCGAAATGAAACGACACCAGTTCGCGGTGCGTGCCGATGGCTGGCGACACAAGCGGAATCGATTGCCTGTTCATGAATGGAAAGCCGCGAAGATAATGTTGGAAATCTGGATCAATTGCCGTACGGATCGAAGTCGAAGTACTTCTTCGCGATCTGCGCATAGGTGCCGTCTTTGCGCATCGACGCGATCGCCGCGTCGATCGATGCCTGCACCGCGGTTTCGTCCTTGCGCAAGCCGATGCCGACGCCGCGATCTCCCATCGAAAGCGGCTCGCCGACAAACGCGAAGCCCTTGCCCGCGGGCGTGCGCAGGAAGCCGTAATCGGCCTCGACGGTGCCGAGCAACGCGCCGTCGAGCCGGTCGTTCTGCAGATCGGCGAACACCTCGTCCTGGCTCTTGTAGGCGACCACGTTCGCGCCGAGCGGCGTCCAGTTCTTCAGCGCGTAGCCCTCGAACTGCGTGCCCGACTGCACGCCGATCTGCTTGCCGGCAAGTCCGCTCGCCGTAGGCGCGAGCGACGAGCCTTGCCGCGCGATCAGCCGCGACTTGAACTGGAACAGCTTCGACGAAAACAGAATCTGCTGCTCGCGCTTCTCGGTGATCGCCATCGACGACAGCACCGCGTCGATCTTGCGCGCCTGCAGCGCCGGAATCATGCCCGAAAACTCGAGTTCGACCCACTGACAATGCGCGTGGATGCGCCGGCAAATCTCGTTGCCGAGATCGACGTCGAAGCCCTTCAGGCTGCCATCGGGCGCCTTCGAGTCCATCGGCGGATAGGTCGGGTCGATGCCGAGGCGCAACGTGTTGGCGTCAGCGGCGAACGCGCCGCTGCTGAATGCCAGCGCGGCGCAGAGAGTCATCAGCGGAGTTTTCATGGAAGGCGACGATGAGCGGATCAGGACAGCGTGATCGTAAGCCGCTGTGGCGCCTCAAAGAAGTCCCGTTCGGAATATCATGATCACTTTTACCGATCACCAAACCCTGTCGCCATGGCATTGACGATTTCCCAGCTGCGCGCGTTCACGGCGGTCGCCGAGCATGGCAGCATCCGCGCGGCGTCGCGCGCGCTCGGCATCGCGCAAAGCGGCATCACGCAGCAGTTGCAGAACCTCGAATCGATGCTCGGCGCGACGCTATTCACGCGCACCAATCGCGGCATTGCGCTGACCGCGCTGGGCCAGCGGCTGCTGCAGCGGGCCGGCGCGATCCTCGGTGAATGCGAGCGTGCCGAGGAGGACGTGCGGCAACTGCGCGGCGACTACGTGGGCGAGGTCACGTTCGGCATGACGACCGAGCCGCTCGTCGACGCGTTCGCGCCCGTGTTGATGGAATTTCGTGCGCGCTTCGAGCGCGTCGCCGTGCATCTGCGCACGGGCACGTCGCGCATGATGATCTCGTGGATCCGCGAAGGCACGCTGGATTTCGCTGTCGCGCTCGTATCGAAGCAGACCGACACCGCCGATCTGTCGGTCACGCCGCTCTATCCGTCCGACCCGGTGATCGTGTGCCGGCGCGGTCATCCGAAGGCGCGCGCGAAGTCGCTCGCCGAACTCGTCGGTTGCACGTGGGTGACGACGCGCTCGCCGAATCTGACCGAGGAGCCGCACGTCAACCGGTTGAGTCATCTGTTCGACAGCTACGGCTTGCCGCCGCCGAAGATCGTCGCGACCGTCGAGGGCTTGTACGAGACTCTGCACCTGGTAGCCGCGACCGATTGCCTGTCGCTCGAATCATCGGTCATCGCGAAGCGCGGGCCGTTCGCGGACGTGCTGACGACGATCCCCGTGCGCGAGCGCGCGTTGCAGCAGAACGTCTGTCTGCTGCAACGCGCCGCGATTCCGCTGACCCCAGCCGCGCAGGAGTTCGCGACGATGATCGCGTCGTACACGCGCGCGGTGCGGGCGCATTGAGCGTTGAGTGTTGAGTGTTGAGCTCCAATGCGCCGCTCAAGCCGCCGTTGCTTCGAGCGCTATCAATTCTTCGATGCGCTGCCTGCGCCGGATCAGCCGCGCGTTGCCGCGCTCGATCAGCACCTCGGGCGCGAGCGGCCGGCTGTTGTAGTTCGATGACATCGACGCGCCGTACGCGCCTGTGTCATGGAACACGAGCAGGTCGCCCACTCGAGGCGCGGGCATCGACCGGCTCGTGACGACACCGCCTTGCGCCTGCGTGAACACGTCGCCGGCTTCGCACAGTGGCCCCGCCACGCTGAACGAGCCGGCCGGCGCATCGCTCGGCGTGCCGTTGCGCCGAAGCACGCTGATCTCGTGATAACTGCCGTAGTACGACGGCCGCACCAGGTCGTTGAAGCCCGCATCGAGCAACGCGAATTGCCGCGACGGCCGCCGGTTCAGCGCGTGCACTTCGGCGACGAGTACACCTGCCTGCGCGACCAGAAAGCGCCCCGGTTCGATTTCGAGTCGCACGCGATGCCCGACGCGTGCTTCGATGCGGCGCCGCGCGTCGTCCCACAGCCGGAAATAATGCGCGGTATCGACACTCATTTCGCCATCGCGATACGGCACCGACAAACCACCACCCGCGGAAATCGCCTCGATATCCTGATCGAGTTGCGACACCGCATCGACCATCGCATCGCACACTTTCGCGAGATGCGCGTAATCGACACCCGAGCCGATATGCATGTGCAGCCCGACGAGCTTCAGCCGATAGCGCCGCACCAGTTCGAGCGCGCTTGGCAGGTCATCGCGCCAGATGCCGTGCTTGCTGTGCTCGCCGCCTGTGTTGGTCTTGCTGCTGTGGCCGTGACCGAAGCCGGGATTGATCCGCAGCCACACGCGATGGCCTTCGCTCGCGTGTCTCCCGAGCCGTTCGAGCATGTCGGGCGAGCCGGCGTTGACCGTGATTCGCTCGTCGAGCACGGTGGCCAGCGTCGCATGGTCGAGCACGTCGGCGGTGAAGACGACGCCTTCGGGCCCACCGTTCGATGCGGGTTGAGCCGCATAGCCCGCGGCAAAACTGCGCGCGAGTTCACCCAAAGAGACCGCATCGACCATCACGCCTTCGTCGCGCATCAGCTTCAGGATGTGCACGTTCGAACAGGCCTTCTGCGCGTAGCGGATCGTGTCGAAACTGCGCAACTGCGCGATGCGCTGGCGGATCGTGTCGGCGTCATAGACCCATAGCGGCGTGCCGTGCTGGCGCGCGAGGTCCGCGAGTTGACGGGAGTCGAATGGCGTCATGGTCGGTTGCATGTCGATGCTTTGCGAAAGCGATAGCCGACATGATGATCCGCGGCGATCATTCAGTAAAATACCAATCTATTGCTCGCCTATTCACTTTTGATATAGCACGGACCCACCATGGCGCTCACGCACCGGCACATCGAAATCTTCCGCGCGCTGATGACGGCCGGCAGCGTGACCAAGGCAGCCGAGATGCTGTTCACGTCGCAGCCCACCGTGAGCCGCGAACTCGCGCGCATGGAACAGAGCATCGGCTTCGCGTTGTTCGAGCGAGTGCAGGGCCGGCTGCGTCCCACGCAATCCGCGCTGACGCTGTTCGACGAGATCAGGCGCGCGTATGTCGGGCTCGAACGCGTCGCGTCGACGGCGGCCGCGCTGCGCGAATTCAAGGGTGGCCAGCTATCCCTGATCGCGCTGCCGGTGTTTTCGCATTCGATCCTGCCGGGCGCCGTCAAACGCTTTCACGATGTGCAGCCGGGCGTCAGCGTATCGATCGCGACGCAGGAGTCGCCGTTTCTCGAAGAATGGCTGAGCGCGCAGCGCTACGACCTCGGCCTCACCGAGCACGACGCGCCACCGCCCGGCACGCGCCTCACGCCGCTCATCGCCGTCGATGAAGTGTGTGTGCTGCCCGACGCTCACCCGCTGCTCGCGAAACGCGTGATCGCATTGAAAGATTTCGCCGATCAGGCGTTCATCAGCCTGTCCGCGAACGATCCATACCGGCTGCAAATCGACGAAGCGTTCGCGCGAGCCGGCATCGTGCGCCGCCTGCTGATCGAAACGCCGACCGCGGTGTCCGTGTGCAGCTTCGTGCGGCAAGGGCTCGGCATTGCGATCGTCAATCCGCTGACCGCGCTCGATTTCGCGGGCCACAATCTGCATATCCGGCCGCTCGCGTCGTCGCTGCCGTTTCGCGTCAGCGTGATCCGTCCCGAGCACCGGCCCGCGCATCCGCTCGCGGACGCATTCGTCGGCGCGCTGCAAAGCGAAGCCGCCGCGCTGCGACTACAATTGAAGCGCCACACCAGCCCCAAGCGGTCATCGCATTCATAGCAGTCACGGCGGCGTCCCCGCTTCATCGCCGGGCGAATCCGCGCAGCGCGACGCGCGTTCGCGCGGGGCCACCGCCCGAACCGTCCGCCGCGCGAACCGGGCACGCTTCGAGCTGACATCACCCGCATACCGATTGCCGACGCGCCGCGCGTCTGCGCCGCATCGGGGCGCCGTTTTTAGCGCCGTTTCCCAGCCTTCACGTCATAGACCCTCAACAGGAGTGTTCCAAATGATGAATCGAGACAATCCCGTCTGGCTGATCACAGGCTGTTCCACCGGCTTCGGCCGCGAGCTCGCGAAGCTCGTGCTCGAACGCGGCTGGCGCGCGGTCGTCACCGCGCGCGATGCATCGAAAGTGAAGGACATCGCAGAGGGGCACGGCGAGCGCGCGCTGGTGCTGCCGCTCGACGTGACCAATCGCGCGCAGATAGAAACGGTGGTCGCGCAGGCGAAGCGCCATTTCGGCCGCGTCGACGTGCTCGTCAACAACGCGGGCTACGGTTATCTGGCCGCGATCGAGGAAGGCGAGGACAGCGAAGTCCGCGCGATGTTCGAGACCAACGTGTTCGGCCTCGTCGACATCACGAAGGCCGTGCTGCCGATCATGCGCGAGCAGCGCAGCGGTTTGATCGTCAACGTGTCGTCGATTGGCGGGATTGCGAGTTTCGCGGCGACCGGCTACTACCATGCGACGAAGTACGCAGTGGAAGGGCTGTCGGAATCGCTCGCGCTGGAAGTGAAACCGCTCGGCATCGGCGTGCTGATCGTCGAGCCTGGGCCGTTTCGCACCAACTGGGCGGGTCCGTCGATCAAGCAGTCGGCAACGTTGATCGACGACTATGCGTCGACCGCCGGCGAGCGCCGCAAGCAGACCGAAGCGCGCAGCGGCAAGCAGGCCGGCGACCCGGTGCGCGCCGCGCAGGCGATCATCGATGCGGCGTTGTCGGACGCGCCGCCGCTGCGGCTGCTGCTCGGCAAGACCGCGCTCGATCTCGCGTACACGAAGCTTGACTTTCTGCGCGGCGATTTCGACACCTGGCGAGCGACGAGCGAGGGGGCGGATTATCCGGAAGGGACGGCGTAGAGCAGGTTTATCAGGCGAGCCTCGGCCCGCCGCTTAAAACTCCACCAGCGCAAAATCTTCCTTGCCCACATCGCACAGCGGGCAGCGCCAGTCGGCCGGCACATCGGCCCAGCGCGTGCCCGGCGCGATGCCCTCTTCCGGCACGCCGGCGGCTTCGTCGTAGACCCAGCCGCAGATCACGCAGACCCATTGCTTGAAGTCGTCGGCTGTGGCGACGTTCGCGGCCGACGGCGCATCGGGCGTACCGGTCGCAGCGGCATCCGCCGCGCACGTGCGCGCCGTCGCATCGAGGCTCACGACGAGCGGCGCGACCGTGCCGCTACCGGTTCCCGCGAGCCGCGCCTTCAGGCTGTCGAGCAGGCGCTGCGCTTCGTCGCGGGTCAGATCGATCCAGTACGGATCGCCGGCGCCGTCGTTGAGCCGCTCGGGGGAAAACTGGATTTCTACGGCTACGCCCTTCTTGTACATGGCAATCAAAAATCTCGAGAAAGCCGGCGACGCGCGCCGGCACAAGGCTGCCCGCGCGACGCGGGCGCTGCTTCAGTGCGCGTGGACCAGCAGATTCAGCGCGATCGAGGCGATCAGGCCAGCGGCGCCGATCAGGCCAAGCAACTGCAGCAGAGTGAGGGATTTACGCGAGTTGGCGGGGGTTTGTTGCGTGGTCACGAGCGAGTCTTGAAGTTCGGAAAAAGCGCAATGGTACACGGGTGCGGACGCGACGAATGTCGATTGGCGCAAACTCGCGCGCAATCAAAGTACCGGGCGATATTATCGCCGCTCGCGCGCCGCGCATTGTCTACCGTGGGGAGATGGATTAATTCCAGGCGAGGGGGAAAGCCGTGGCGGGACGGGGTGCGCGGCGCCGGTGAACACACCCGCGCCGCGCCGCGCTCAGGTCTTGGCGAGCGGATCGCCGTGACGCGAATCCCAGAAACGGATCACCGCCGTATCGCCGGTGCCCGCGCCGACCACCTGGTCCGGCGCGCCGCACTCGCGCAGCAGCGCGCGCAAGTCGTTGATGACCGGGAACACCTCGTGATTCCAGTCCGCTCCCTGCGAATCGTGGGCGCGCTGCTCCGCCTCGACGATCTCGCGATCCTCCTTGAAAATGCGTTCGGTGAACCACACCAGCAGCGGCCATGCGAGATTCATCACACCCGGAATGCCGGGCTTGCGGATCGACAGCAGCCCGAACGTTCGGTTGGTGCGCTGCTCGCGGTCGAGCGGCACATAGACGATCCACAGGTCCATCACCAGCGTCTGCTCGTCGTTGCGGATTTGCAGCGTCTGGAACGGGTATTCGGTGCGGATCGTCATGACGTCTTTGTCGCCGGAGCCACCGGTCTTGCGCCTCTCGCCGAACACCATCGCCTCGCCTAGCGGCTGCTGCCCCTCCATGCGCGCAAACGTGTAGTCGACCTCGACCCAGCCCTCACCGCGCCGCCGCCCGAGCGAACGCGCGCGCATGCGCCCCATCTGGCGGCGATGCAGGAACTGATGATTCATGTCCATCAGATTCTCGTGCATGAACGAATAATGACACTTGACCGGACGGCCGAATCGGCGCGTCTTGTACTTCGGGTCGGACACCGAGCGAAAGCCCGGCAACGGCCGCTCCTCCGCGAGCGCGGCGTCGCCGGGAAACACGAAGATCAGCCCCTCCACTTCCTGACACGGATACGAGCGCACACCGTTCGGTAGACGCTCGCGGCCGAGGTACGGCACGTCGATGCACTTGCCGGAGCAGTCGTAGGTCCAGCCGTGATAGCCGCAGCGAATCGATTCGCCGTCGACCACGCCCTGATGCAGCGGCACCTGCCGATGCGCGCAGCGATCTTCCAGCGCGAACACTTTGCCGCTCTCGGTGCGCGCGAGCACGATCGGATCGCCGGCGAAGGTCACGCCGAGCGTCTTGCCGCGCTTCACTTCATGCGACCACGCGAGTGGGTACCAGTAATCCGGATGAATGGCGACGCGGCGCAGATCGCGCACCGGCGCCTCGTGAGTGGCTTGAGCAGGCGCGGCAGCGAGCGTTGCGCCTGCGGATTCCTGTTCCTGTTCGAGCGGGGGAACTGCATGCATAGGTCAAGCCTCCGTGCACCAGCGGATGGAAGGTTGCCGCGCTGCAAGGCAGCGCGGCATCTTCACCAGTCTACTTGATGCAGCCGTCGCATGGCACTTTCGCCGGCATGCGCGATGCATCGCAGCACACATTGCGCGGCAGCGCGCATCAGGATGAACGAGCTACCTTTACCACACCCGCCCTACAGAAACATTGACCTGCACTTCGAGCTGCTCAATCCTCGTCGAGCGCGACGAGCCCGGAGCGCCGTTGCACGCCCCACGCGCGGCCGCCGCGCAGAAAATGCAGCCAGCCGAGCGCGGCGCCCAGATGACGCGCGAGCTGGAACGTGAACGGCTCCGCAACGGCCGCGAGCATCGCCATGCCGAGACTGTTGCCACTGCGCTCGCCGGTCCAGCGCCGGTAGAGATGGATGCTCCACAGGTAAAACGCCAGATCGATCGCCGTTTTCAGGCCGATCACGCTGAAGATCGACACGACGATCGCCCCGTGTCCGCCGAACAGAAAACCGAGTAGCAATGCGAATGCCGTGAGGCCGTAGATCGGCTGCATCGTGTCGACCGCCTTGACCGGCAGCATCAGCATGCCGAGCGTGCCGTAGCGCGGATTGCCGGTCATGTCGCGGTTCCAGTACTGGGTCTGCAGGAAGCCCGCGAACCAGCGGCGGCGCTGGCGCAGAAAGCTTGCGAGGGTGTCGGGCGCATCGGTGCGCGCATGCGCTTCGCCGACCACGCGCACGTCCCAGCCGAGCTCGTGATCCACCGAATAGCGGCGCAGCCGGTGAATCAGTTCGTAATCCTCGACCAGACACTGCGGATCGAAGCCGCCGACCGCGACGAGCGCATCGCGCCGGAACGACGCGAATGCGCCCGAGATCAGCAGCAGGCTGTCCGCGCGCATCCACGCGAAACGCGCGATGAAGTTGCGCATGTACTCGTAGGTCTGGAACCACTGGAACACGCGGCCCGACAGCGACTTGCCGCAGACCGGCACGAGAATGCCCGCTGCCGCGACGAGCGACGGCTCGCTCGCGAACGCGGCGCGCATCGCGTAGGTGGCGTCGTCGTCGAGCAGCGTGTCGGCGTCGACGGTCATCACGGTGTCGGTCGTCATCACGGTGATCGCGGCGTTCAGCGCGCGGGCCTTGCCGCCGTGCGGCACGCGCAGCCAGAACAGGTTCGGATGCAGCGAGCTCGGCGCGCTCAGCACCCCATCGGCGGCGGGCGTGAGGCCGAAGCGTTGCGTGAGCAGCTCGGCGGTGGCGTCGGTGGAGCCGTCGTCGGCGATCACGATCTGCGCGGGGCCGTGCGTTTGCCGCAGCAGCGCGGCGAGCGTGACCGGCAACACGGCCGCCTCGTTACGCGACGCGACGATGACACCCATGCCCGGCAACTCGCGCCGTTCGTGGTCGGCTTCGAGCGGCGCCGCGCGGCGCGTGAGCGGCAACGACTTCCACGTGACGAACGCGAGCAGCAACGTGTCGTATGCGACATACGCAATACCGGTCGACCACGCGAGCGCGCCACGCAGAAAGAATGCTCGCGCGAACAGCAGTGCCCACAGCACGACGACGCTGGAATGGATCAGCGTGCTCGATAGCGTCGCGCGACGCGGCAGAATGCGCGGCGACGCGACAGCGAATGCCTGTTCGAGAGTCTTCTTCAAGGCGAGTGTTTCAGGTTCAGTTGGGTTGCGGTTAGTTGGCGAAGCTGTGTTCGCGCGCCATCAAAAACACGCGGCGGCTTCACGGCGTCATGCGCTTCAACACCGATTTGCGATCGAGCCACTCATGCTTGAGCGCGCCGCCGATATGCATCGCCAGCAACGCATAGAGCGCATAACCGAGCCATGCATGCAGCGCGCCGAAGCGATCGTGCAACGTCTCTTTCAGTGTCGGGTCGAGATGCATCACATAGCCGAAGCGCGGCCATTGGAACAGGCCGAACCACTGCATCGGATGCGTGGCCGCGTCTTTCCACGCGGAATCGTGCAGCCAGCCGGACAGCGGCAACGCAATCATCAGCAAATACAGCGCGAAGTGCGCGAGGTGCGCGGCAATCTTTTCCCACGACGGAAACTCGCGCGGCAACGGCGGCGGCTTGTGCGACACGCGCCACAGGATGCGCAGCAGCGCGAGCCCGAGCACCGTGATGCCGATCGATTTGTGTGTGTCGATCACCGGACGCACCCAGTCGTCGGGCAGCGAATCGGCGGACAGAGCGAGCACGACATTGACGCACATCAGCAACGCGATCAGCCAGTGCAGCGTCATCGCGGTGCGCGTATAGCGCGGCGGGCGAGAGGCATCGGTCGAATCGGTCAGGGAATTCGCTTGGGTGTTCATGGGGGTTCCGTTCGCGAGGGCGATGAATGCCGTGAAAGCTGTTTGAAAATCGACGCTACCGGTATCAGGCAAACGCCCAAGTGTGCCGTTTTATTCCGCAAAGCGCTTAACCTGCGTGTTTCAGTTTGTTTCCGGCTTAGGATGCACGACGCGCGCGCAAATCGCACTCGCGTGGCTGCTTTTTAGCTGGTGTTTTGGCCCATGTTCTGGCTGGCGTCCCGCAGATCAGCGCGGGACTCGCGGCAGCATCGAGTTCACCTCGCGCTTGCGCGCGTTCGAGCCGTCGCTCGAACGCGGTGTCGAACGTGACGAGGCAAGGCGCGATGTAGCGATCAAGCGTCTCCGATTTCTATCCGATCAATTCGCCAGCGCCCTTTTGAGCGCCTTCTGGTCACGTTCGAGCTGCATTCTCATGTGCCGCATGAACTGCCTCGCGGCTTCCGTGAGTGGGGTACCAGGGCGAAACACCAGCACTCCTGTGAACATTACCTCGATGTCGATCGGCTTCACGACGAGTCCCCGCTCTGCGAAGTCCAACGTCACGAGCGGATGAGCGATTCCTATACCGACTCCCGCGAGCGCCAGTTCGCAGATCGTGTGCGAATACGGCGTCTCGACGACCGGTTTGAGACGGATTTCGCGTGCCGTGAGTTGCGTTTCCAGGCGTAGCCTGGTGCTGTCTTCGGGATTCAGCGCGATGAAAGGAAATTCAGGCAGGTCCGCAACAGCGATGACAGGACGCGTGGCCAAAGGATGATGCGAGTTCATCACTGCGACAGCCCGCATACGCGCGAACACCGAGTGTTCGAGGCCGGCCATCGACATCTCGTCGGACATCAGGCCGAAATCCACCTGTCCAGCCGAGACCTTCTCATGCACTTCGCGCGAACTCATCACCTGTAGCGAAATTTGCACGTTTCTGGACGGGGCATCGAACGCCGCGATGACACGTGGCAGAAAGCCTGTGCCCAGTGCCGGCAGAGAGGCGATCGCCATGCGGCCCAATCCGTAGGACCGCAAACTACGGATTCGATGCTCGATGACCTCGAATCCGCGAAAGTACTGGTCAACCTCACGCATCAGTGCGACGGCTTCCTGGGTGGGAACGAGCCGGCTGCGTATCCGCTCGAACAGGCCGAAGTCCGCCATGGTTTCCAGACGCCTGATGGCCTGACTGACAGCCGGTTGCGAAATGCCGAGCAGGGCCGCCGCCTTGCTCGTGCTTCCTGCGTTCATGACCGCCCTGAACACTTCAATATCCCTGATCCGCATAACCTAGACTTATTGAGCTAATTATTTCCGATGTTGATGCAATCCCGCGTGAAAGTAAACTTCGATCATCAATCCACCACGAGGCATCGCCGGGAGCAAGATGACAAGCAATCCCCAGAAAGCGCCGCAGCCGTTCCGCAGCCTGTCCCCATCCGTCATGCGGGCATCGACGGTTGTATTCGATTCTCTGGCCGAGTTTTCGCGCCGCAAGGAGCGGCAACCGGACGGTTACAGCTATGGCATCACCGGAACGCCAACGGCTCGTGAACTGGAGCACCGCATCGCCGAGCTCGAAGGTGGCGCGCATTGCGTGGTGACGCCTTCCGGTCAATCCGCGCTGATGACGACCGTGATGGGCTTCGTGCGCGGCGGCGATCACCTGCTGGTGTCCGCTGCCTGCTACGGCGCGCTCAAGACATTCGCGCATAAGTGGCTGGCGCACTTCGACGTCGAGGTCGAACTGTATCCGCCGGCAATCGGGGCTGCGATTCAAAAGTACATCAAGCCCAACACCCGCATGATCTGCATGGAGTCGCCGGGGACGGTGACGATGGAGATGCCCGACATTCCGGCGATCGTCGAAGTCGCGAAACGTCACGGCGTATTGACGATGATGGACAACACCTGGGCAAGCCCGCTCGCTTTCAAACCGCTCGAACATGGTGTGGATTTCAGCGTCGAAGCCGCGACGAAATTTTTTGGTGGTCATTCGGATCTCCTGGCGGGCTGCATCAGCATGAAAGACGCGGATTACTACGCGACCTTGCGCGAGACGCAGAGCGTTCTCGGCCAGCAGACCAGCCCTGATGACTGCTTCCTCGTCATGCGCGGCCTGCAAACCCTGAAGGTCCGCTTCGCTGCCCAGAGCGCCTCAACGCTGCAGATTGCGAGGGAACTCGAACGTCACCCGGAAGTGAGCAAGGTGCTGTTCCCGGCACTGCAGTCCGATGCCGGTCATGCCATCTGGAAGCGGGATTTTGCGAGCAGCGGGTGTCTCTTCTCCCTGATCCTCCAGCCCGCGGCGGAGGACGCGTTCAACGCATTCTTCGATACGCTCCAGTATTTCCCCATCGGGGCGAGTTGGGGAGGCGTGCATAGCCTCGCTGCCTACTACCCGGCCCCGTTGCAGGCCGAGCGTGCGTTCCCGCTTACCGACCAGCCTATCGTGCGCCTTTCGATCGGGTTGGAGGACCCGGCGATGCTGCTTGCGGATCTGAATGCCGGTCTTGACGCATTCGGACGCGCCCGGGCAACCGCTGCGTAGATTTTTTAATTCAATTTACCTGGATGAGTGAGTACGAGATGAAATCAATCAAGAGATGGAGACGCTTTGTCACGGTAGCGAGTTTCGTCACGCTTTCCGCGGCATTCAGTTCACCCGCTACTGTGCAGGCAGCGGATCTTCTCGCGCAGGTGAAGGCGAATGGCACATTGCGCGTGGCCAACACCCAGAGTAGTCCCCCATGGAGCATGCTTGACGAAAACAATCAACCTGTCGGCTATGACGTTGCAATTGCAAAGGAAGTCGGCAAGCGCATTGGCGTGCCGAACGTAGTATTCGTCGCCGATTCGTTCAAGAACTTCGTGGAAGGGTTGAAGACGGGCAAGTACGACCTCGTGATGAACGATCTCACACCTACACCTGAACGGGAACAACAGGTTGATTTCGGCGATCCATACGGCGTGGAGGATTTCCGCATTTTCGTACCCGCCGGCAACACAGACATCAAGGGCCAGGAAACCCTTAAAGGCAAGCGAGTGGGAGTGGTCACTGGCTCGAGCAATGAAACATGGGCACGAGCACACCTGCATGACTCCGACATCCGTTCGTACGATAACGGGGGACTCGTCTTCAGCGATCTGGGCAATGGACGTATCGACGCGGTCATCATCTCGCACTTCGGCGGCATGAAGTACGCCAACGTCAACCATTTACCGGTCAAGGAAGTGGGCGAACCGTTGATCTACCAGCTATCAGCGCCGGCTTTGCAGAAAGGCCAACCGGCCCTGCTCGCAGCGGTCGATAAGGCGATTGCAGACATGATGGCTGACGGGACGATCGAGGCCATTGCCAGGAAGTGGGTCGGGCGGGATTACGATATGCCCGGCACGATCACCAAAGCGAAGGCGCAAAAGGAGTAGTCATGATCGAGCTTTTCATGCGCTCGCTTCCGCTGTTAAAGAGTGCGGTGCTGATGACACTCTTTCTCGGTTTGTTGTCGTTTGTGCTCGGTTCGACGCTAGGGTTGCTGGTCGCCTTGGCTCGTATCTCCAGCATAGGTGCACTACGCGCCTTCGCATTCGCATATGTATCCATCTTCCGTGGCACGCCGCTGCTCGTGCAGATACTGCTGATCTATTTCGGTTTGCCCCGGTACGGTCTGACACTTGACCCGGTTCCCGCCGCGCTCCTCGCGCTCACGCTGTTTTCGGCCGCGTATCTGAGCGAGAACTTCCGTTCCGGCATCAACGCGGTGGACAAAGGCCAGTGGGAAGCTGCGATGTCGCTGGGCATGGGTTACTGGAAAGCCATGTCGCGGGTTATTCTTCCCCAAGGACTACGCATCGCCATTCCGCCTGTCGGCAGCCGCATGATTGCGCTAATCAAAGATACATCCCTCGCTTCGACAATTACGGTGGTAGAGCTGACCCGCGTCGCCGACCAGGTCGGCGCCTCCACCTTCCGCTACATGGAAATGTTCCTGATGGTCGGCCTGATCTACTGGGGCATCAACCAGATTCTCACGATAGTCCAGACCGTCCTCGAGAATCGCATTTCGAGGCGTTTTGTATGAATACTGATATCAGGACGATTGAAGTCCGTGGACTTTCGAAGGCATTTGGCGACAACCAGGTCTTGCGCGGCGTCGATTTCAGCGTATCGAAAGGCGAGGTTGTCGTTGTAATGGGTCCCTCCGGGTCGGGCAAGACCACGCTGCTGCGCTCGCTGAACTTCCTCGAGGTACCGGATGCCGGCAGCGTGACAGTATGCGGCATTGATGTCGAATGCAACGGTTTGTCAAAACCGTCACGCCAGAATCAGAAGAAGATCCGCGCGATCCGCCAGCGCACCGCGATGGTGTTCCAGTCGTTCAACCTCTTTCCGCACAGGACAGCACTGGAAAACGTGATGGAAGGTCCGGTCAGCGTCAAGGGTGTCCCTCGTGCGCAAGCGTCGGAGCGCGCAATTCACCTGCTGACACAGGTTGGCCTGGCCGCAAAAGCCAACGAATATCCGGCACGGCTGTCCGGCGGTCAGAAGCAGCGCGTAGCGATCGCGCGGGCGCTCGCGATGGATCCAGAGGTCATCTTCTTCGACGAGCCCACGTCTGCCCTCGATCCAGCGCTGCGGGAGGATGTCCTGACCGTCATGCGCGACGTTGCCAAAGCGGGCATGACGATGCTGATCGTCACGCACGAAGTGCGGTTTGCGCGAGATGTAGCGGATCGGGTTGTTTTTATGGATGGCGGCGTGGTTGCCGAAGACACGACACCGCAAGCCTTCTTTGGTGAAGGCAGCAGTCCACGGGTAAGGCAGTTTCTGCATCTGATCGAGACCTGAGTATGGAGCACGCCGCGACACCGCCTTGAATCACGCGTAGGGCTTCCGTTGCAAAAGCGTTGGCGGAAGAGTTCGTGCTTTATCGCGAGGAGCAGGAGAGGCGGAAAGCGTCGGCGACGTAACACGGCCCGCTAGCTCAACCGCAAACTCCGCAATACGTCGAGCACATACTGAGTCGGACGCTCCACGGTACCCGCGCGAAAGGCCAGGCCCAGCTGTCGCCATAGCGCAGGGCGCAGCGCACGTGTGACGATGCGCGCGTCGGCCGACGAGCGGCTCGGTTCCTGCGGCAGCAGCGCGGCGCCGTATCCCGCTGCGACGAGACTCTTGATCGCATCCGAGTAGTTGAGCTGGATGCGCGGCGTGGGGTGCTGCCCCGCCGCGCTGAACCATTCCGTCGTCAAACGCGAAAGCCGCGTGGTCGCGTCGTTCAGAATCAGCGGCTTCGCGGCGATCCATTGCGGCGTGATGCGGGCTGGACACGTCCACCCGGCCGGCATGAACGCGACCACCGGATCGCGGCGCCATGTTTCGATCGATAGCCCTCGCAGCGGCGCTTGCGGCAGCGCCACGATGCCCACGTCGAGCGACTCCTGGGCGAGTCGCGTCAGCGTTTCCTGCGAAGTCAGCACGGCGATTTGCACATCGATGCCGGGATGCCCGGCGCCCAGTCGTTCCAACGCCTGCGGCAGCAGATTCGCGATGGCCGCGGTGGAAGCGCCGAGCCGAACCCGTCCGCCGAGCCCTTCCACCTGTCGCCGCACGTCCTCCAGTGCCTGCTCGGCATTGGCCAGCATCTGACGCGCATAGGCCACCAGCGTCTCGCCGATCGCCGAGGCCCGCACCTGACCGCGTTTGCGCGACAACAGCGGCGCGCCGACGCGGCTCTCGAGATCCGCGATATGCAGACTGACCGTGGGCGGCGCGAGATGCAGAACGCGAGCGGCCTCGGCGAAAGAGCCGAGGTCGGCGACGACGACAAGGGTGCGCAGACGGTCGAGACTGATTTCTCTCATCGGAATGGGAATCGGAATGGCATTGGTCAGAAAAGCTGAATCACGCGGTCAGCAAACTCAACTTTTCCAATCTTACGTGCAGACGGAAGATGGTGGCGCTGGTTTTTTCAACGCTCACCATGGGGGCCATTGGCATGAACTCACCTTCAACCAGAAGTTGCGAGCCGCGGGAGGCTTCGCATCGGCTAGACGCAATATCGGACGACGCCAGGTCGTTACTGCTCGGGCTCGTCTTTACAGGCGTCGTGCTGGCTTTCGCCGTGATGGCGATGATCTGGACGGCGTCTCGCCCCCCGCTCAAAGGCAAGGACTGCTCCGGCCGCATCGCAAACGACGAGCATGCGAGCTTCGTCGCGTTCTTCCAGGACCCGGCAGACCAGGGCGCGTTGCTGCGCTCGATCGAGGACTGCGCGAAATGAGCCTCGCTGCGGCGGGATAGCGCGCTCGTCGGCCGCGCCATCCCACACCGCCGCCAGGGACTACCCCACTTCCTGCCATACCACAGGCACAATACCCGGCGATAATGCCGGGGGCATTCGCGCCTTTTCCGTTCGATATCCGAACCCATCGATGCCCGCGCCGCCAGTGTTCCCTTTCGATGCACCCATGAGCCACGCCACCGCCGACCGCCCCGCTTCCGCCGACTCCGCCCCGAACTCGCCGCGCTTCCTGCTATTCCTGATCTGCCTGTTCGCGTCCGCGGGACAGCTCGCCATCGACATCTACGTGCCCGCGCTGCCCGCGATGGCGCGCTACTTCGGCACCTCGCCGCAAGCGATCCAGACCAGCGTCACCGGCTACATGGTCGCCTACGCGTTCGGTCAGCTGATCTTCGGTCCGATCGCCGACGCGTATGGCCGCAAGCGCGTGCTCGCGTTCGGTCTGACGGTCTACACGGTCGGCTGCCTGCTGTCGCTCGCGGCGCCCAATCTCGAGACGTTCATCCTCGCCCGCGCACTGCAGGGCTTCGGCATCGCGAGCACGAACCTGCTGGCGAAAGCGATCATCACCGATTCGTTCGCGGGCCAGGCCTTGCTGCATGCGTTCACGTACATGTCGATCGCGTGGGGGCTCGCGCCGATCGTCGCGCCGGTGATCGGCGCGCATCTGCAGACCGCGTTCGGCTGGCGCGCGTGCCTCGTGTTTCTGCTGATCTATTCGCTGGTGATGTGGGCGCTGCTGTGGCGTTATCGCGAGACCTTGCCGCAGCCCGTCCATCTCGAACCGCGCACGCTGACCGCGAACGCGCGCAAAGTGCTCGCGAGCCCCGTGTTCCAGAGCTGCTTCCTCGCGCAGGGCCTGTGCTACAGCATCCTGCTGGTGTTCAACATCGTCGGGCCGTTCATGGTGCAGACCACGCTGCACAAGCCGCCGACCTTCTTCGGCTACCTCGCGCTCGGCATCGGCATGATGTACTTCCTTGGCGGTCTGTCGAATCGCCTGCACGGTCCGGGCCTGCCGAGCGCCGAGCAGCGGCTGCGCATCGGCGCACGGCTGATGGCGGCCGCGTCGCTAGCGATGCTGCTGCTCGCGCTGACGGTCGGTCTGCGCGTGTGGACGCTCGCGACGCCTGTGCTCGTGATGGGCTTCTGCGCCGGCGCAATGTATCCGACGCTGATGGCGAAGGGCAACTCGCTGTTCCCGCACATCGCGGGTCTGACGAGCGCGATTCTCGGCTGCGCGCTGCTGCTGGTTTCATCGGCGATGATGGGGTTGGCCGGCTTCGTGTCGGTACAGGTGCTCACGCCGCTCGCGCTGTTCTTCGTGGTCCTCGCGTTCGTCGTCGTCGTGATGGTGACGAAGCTGCTGCGCCATCTCGAGCAGGTACAGCCTGCGGCCGCGGCGAGCGCGAGCGGCAAGGCAGCGTGAGCCGGCACATGAGCTCGACCGAACGCCAGACCTTCATCTGTACACGCGCGGACCGATGAGCGGCATGCGCGAGCGCGCCTGCGCATCCGCTTCCACGCGGATCGATCCGACCGTGTGGAAAGTCGCGGCGGTCGTGTCGATCGGCTCGTTCATGTCGCAGATGGACTCGACGCTGGTCAACGTATCGCTGTCGGCGATCGGCCATACGCTCGATGCGTCGATCGCTTCCGCGCAGTGGATCGTCAGCGGCTACCTGCTCGCGATGGCGTTGATGTTGCCGCTCAACGGCTGGCTGGTCGACCGCATCGGCGCGAAGCGGCTGTACCTGTTCTGCTTTTCGACGTTCACGATAGCGTCGATGCTGTGCGGCGCGGCGCAGACGATCGGCGAGCTGATCGGCGCGCGCATCTTCCAGGGCCTCGTTGCCGGTGTGCTCGTGCCGATGGCACAAATGATGATCGGACGCGTGGCCGGCAAGAACCTCGAGCGGGTGATGGGCTACACCGCGCTACCCATTCTGCTCGGTCCGATTCTCGGCCCGGTGCTGGCCGGCCTCGTGCTCGCGCACGCGAGCTGGCCCTGGCTGTTCTTCGTCAATGTTCCGGTGGGCGCTTTCGGCGTCGCGATGGCGGTGTTGCTGCTGCCGCGCGATGCCGCCGCGTCGCAGAAGCGACCGTTCGATTTCACCGGCTTTGCGTTGATCTCCCTTGGGCTCGTCGCGCTTGTCTATGGACTTCAGGACGCGTCGCGAGCGGTGGGCTTGGCGTGTCTGCTCGCGGGCGTCGCGTTTCTCGCCGGCTTCGCGCTGTACGCGGCGCGCAAAGGCCATACCGCGCTGATCGACGTGCGCATGTTTGCGACACGTACGTTCTCGGTCGCCGCACTCGCGCAGTTCTTCGCGAACGCGATCATGTATGGACGGCAGCTCGTAGTGCCGCTTTTTCTGATCGCGGGCTGCGGTTTGTCGGCCGCGCACGCGGGCGGCCTGCTCGCGGCAACCGGCGTCGGCATGATGTGCTCGTTTCCGCTGCTCGGATGGTTGACCGAGCGGCTCGGCTGCCGCGCGCTCGCGGCGGGCGGCGCACTGCTGGCGTTTCTGAGCACGCTCGTGTTTCTGTGGCTGAGCGTTGATTCGTTCTCCGCCGGATGGGCCGCGGTCGGTCTGTTCTTTGCGGGCGTCGGTCAGGGGACGATCAGCGTGCCGTCGATCTCGGCCGCGTATTCGTCGATCGGGAGAGAAAGGCTCGCGGTTGCGAATACTGCGTTGAACATCGCGCAGAGAGTGGGCGGTCCGTTCGCGACGACGCTGCTTTCGATGGCGATAGCGTCGACGTTGCACGGTGTTTCGGGTGCACAGCCCGGCCGCTTTCTGCCGACGTTCGTGCTGCTCGCCGGCCTGCATTTGTCGTGCTTCGCGGCGGCGATGTTTCTGCCGGTTCGCGTTCAGCGGGCGAAGAACGCCTGACCACGCATTCCCGCGCCCGAGCTTCACAATAGCCGCAAGCCGCCATCACACTCGATCACCGCCCCCGTCATAAACGTGTTCTCCAGCAGAAACTGCAGCGCGTGCGCGACATCGTCGGCCTGCCCGACGCGCTGCACCGGTAACGTTTCGCTTTGCTGCCGAAACAGCTCGCTCTTCACGCTCGCGGGAAATCTGTCCCACCACGGCGTATCGATCACACCCGGCGACACCGCGTTCACGCGCAGCGGCGCAAGCTCGCGCGCCAGCGTGCCGATCATGCTTTCGAGCGCGCCGTTGATCGCACCCAGACCCGCCGTGCCCGGATTCGCGATACGCGCCGAAATCGCGGTCAGAAACGTCAGGCTGCCGTCGCGACGCAACGTGGGCAGCGCGGTCTGCGCGGCTTCGAGCTGCGGCCAGAACTTGGCCTCGAAGCCACGCCGCAGCGCGGCCAGATCCAGTTCGGCAAACGGCCCCGCGCCTTCGCCGCCCGACAGCGTCATCACCAGATGATCGATCCGGCCGAGGCCGCCGAAGAAGTGTCCGAGCGCCGCGCGATCGGCGCAATCGAGCGCCTCGCTCGTCATCTGTCCACCGATGCCAATCAGCGCATCGTCCAGTTTGGCGCGGTCGCGCCCCACCGCGACGACGCTCGCGCCAGCCGTCACGAGCCGCTTCACCAGCGCGAGCCCAATGCCCGACGAGCCACCTAGCACCACGACCTTCTGATTTTGCCAGTCCATGTCTTTGCTCCTGAGTGTGAACGGAAGACCCCGTGGCAGTAGAATGCGCGGTGCGAGCCCATCACTCAAATCGTTTAAAGTCATGGCCAACATCATTGAAAATGATTTTCGGCGCTTCGACCTGAACCTGCTGCTGACCTTCCGCGCGCTGCTGGAAGAGCGCAGCGTCACGCGGGCCGCGCAGCGGCTGTTTCTTGGGCAACCGGCCGTCAGCGGCGCGCTCAAGCGCTTGCGCGAGACGTTCGGCGACGAGTTGTTCGTGCGCACGCCGCAAGGCATGACGCCGACGCCGCGCGCGCTCGAACTCGCGCGGCAGATCGAGCCGTTCCTGCAATCGCTGCATCAGGCGCTCACGCAGCCGTCAGTCTTCGATCCGGCCCGCGCGCAGCGCGTGTTCCGCATCGGCCTCAGCGATTCGCTCGAACTGCTGCTGATGCCGGAGATCATTGCGCGCCTCGCCGACACCGCACCCGGCGTGAAGCTGATCGCGCGCTCCACAGATTCGACGCGCGCCGCCGCGATGCTCGACGATGGCGCGATCGAACTCGCGGTCGGCGTATTCCGCGAATGCGTGCCGTGGCAGCGACTCACGCCGCTGTTTTCATGGCGCTTCGTGAGCGTCTACAACCCCCAGCTCGTCAGGACGCGCCGCAAGCATTTGTCGATGGACGAGTTTCTGCGCCACCGCCATGTGCTGACTTCGTTCAGCGCCGAGCTGCGCGGCTTCATCGATGAACGACTCGAGTTGCAGGGACTGAAGCGCGACGTCGTGTTTTCGAGCTCGAACTTCGCGACCAGTCCGTTCATCGTGCAACGCACGGCGGCGATCGCGACGGTGCCGGAGTTCATCGGCCGCGTCTGGCGCGATACGCTCGGTCTCGCGCTGAGTCCGCTGCCATTCGAGGTGCCGGGCTACGAGGTTTCGCTGATGTGGGCCGCGGCGCACGACCAGGACCCGGCGCTCGCGTGGTTGAAGCGCGAGTTCGCGGACGCGTTCGGCACGAGCGACGGCACTGCGCGTGCAGCGCCCTGACAGCGACGTGTGCTACGGTTCGGAAGCGTCACGGTTCGTTTCGCCGCTTCGCCGTCGCCCGTTCAAGCCAGGAGGAAATTCCGATGACTCACCACGTCGCAAAAGGCACCTTCATCGTCTCCCTTCAACCGATGCCGTTCGAAAACGCGGAGGCCGAATCGAAGCTCGGCCGCATGTCGATCGACAAGCAGATCTCCGGCGATCTCGCCGCGACCACCCAAGGGCAAATGCTGAGCGCGATGACGAACGTCAAAGGCTCGGCCGGCTATGTCGCGCTCGAACAGGTCACTGGCACGCTGGCGGGCAAGCAGGGCACGTTCGTGCTGCAGCATATCGGCGTGATGAATCGCGGCGCAGCGGCGCTGACGGTGACGGTCGTGCCGGATTCAGGCACGGGCGAGCTGAGCGGCATTGAAGGCGAGTTCAGGATCGACATCGTCGACGGCGCGCATTCGTACGAGTTCGCTTATCGTCTGCCCGGCGACTGACATGCCGAACGCGTGCCGGCGGGATACGGCGCTCGACCCCGTACCCCGCTACCAGGCTTTCCGGTTCAAAACCTCAGCGCTCAATGCCCCGCGATCGTCACCGACGCCGTCAACGCATCCGGATCGCGCGAAGAAGCCCCCGCGATCATCTGATAGACGCCGCCGTTGAGCTTCCATACGTGGTTGGTCGCGTCCCACGTCGACAGCAGCTTCGGCGCAATCGATACGCTGACCTGCTGCGACTGCCCCGCCTGCAGCGCGACCTTTTGCCAGCCGACCAGACGCTTCGGCGGTTCGCCCAGACCGCTCGGCAACGCGGCATAAACTTCGGCGATTTCCGCGCCCGCGCGCGAGCCCGTATTCTTGACGGTAAAGGTCACGCTCACGTTGCCGCTCGCATCCACTTGCGCGTTGAGGCCCGAGTAGCTGTAGCTCGTGTAGGACAGCCCATAACCGAACGGGAACAGCGGCGCGATCTGCTTGCCGTCATACCAGCGATAACCCATGAGGAGCCCTTCGCTGTAGGTAACGGTGATATCGGTGGCCGAGATCGTCGGTTGCGGAAGATCCGCGTCCTGCATCGGGAACGTGATCGGCAATTTGCCGGACGGGTTCACGGCGCCGAACAACAGATCGGCAATCGCCTGGCCGCCCTGCACGCCCGGATACCACGCTTCGAGCACGCCGTGCACGTTGGATAGCCACGGCATCAGGACCGGGCTGCCGTTCTCGAGCACGACGATCACGCGCTTCGCTTGCGCCGCGACCGCGCTGATCAGCGCGTTCTGATCGTAGCTCTGGTTATAGCTGTCAGTCGTATTGCTCGGCAGGCTCAGGCTCGGCAGATCCGCGCCCTCGCTTTCCCATTGCGTCGCGAACACGATCGCCACGTCCGCCTTCGCGGCGGCGGTCGCCGCTGCCGCCGCGTTCGTGCCGTCGACGAAGGTCACGCTCGCGTTCGGCGCCTTCGCCTGGATCGCGGCCAGCGGTGCCGACTTGTACCACGTCGCGCAGGTGCTCAACAGCGGCGACGGCGACACGCAACCGGACACCGCGTTGCCCGCGGCCGCCGGCACCGCGCCCGAGCCGCCGCCCGACAGCACGCCCGCATCCGCGTGAGCGCCGATCACCACGATCGACGACAGCCCCGCCGCGTTCAGCGGCAGCACCGGTTGCGAATCGCCGCTCGCCACCGCGTTCTTCAGCAAGACCGACGATTGCTGCGCGACCTGCAACGCGAGCGCATTGCCCGCGGTTTGATCGACGCTTCCTCCGGGGTTTGGCGGCGAATCGAAGACGCCATAGCGAATCATCGTGCGAAGCTTGCGCTGAACCATGTCGTTGAGTCGCGACATCGGCACGCTGCCGGCGTTGACCGCGCTCGTCAGCGCGGTGTTGAAATACGACGTCAGCGTAAAGCCCGGAATCGACGCTCCGCCGCCGAGATCGCCGGGCTCTTCTTCATCGAGGCCAGCCAATGCCGAGGCGACCGTACTGTGCGTGGCTGTCCAGTCCGACTGCACCACGCCCTTGAAGCCCCACTCGTTCTTCAGCACGGTGGTCAGCAGATACGGGTTTTCGCACGCGTACACGCCGTTCACCAGGTTGTACGAACACATCACGTTGCCGGGCGTTCCCTGCGTGACGCCGAGTTCGAACGCGAGCAGTTCGGTTTCGCGCATCGTGCGTTCGTCGACGACCGAGTTGCTGGTCATGCGGTTCGTTTCCTGATCGTTCATCGCGTAGTGCTTGATCGTCGCGATGACGTTCTGCGCCTGCGTGCCGATCGTGCGCGCGGCGCTCAGCGTGCCGGTCAGTACCGGATCTTCGCCCATGTACTCGAAGGTGCGGCCATTGCGTGGTTCGCGCGCGAGATTGACGCCGCCGCCGAGACCTTCGCCATAACCGAGCACGCGCAGCTCGGTCGCGATACGCGCGCCGTATTGGTTCGCCAGCGTAGGGTCCCAGCTTGCCGCGAGCGCCACCGGCGCGGGCAGCGCCGTCGCGTTCGAGTTGACGACATTGACGCCGCCGGCCGAATCGGCCATCGCAAGGCCCGGAATGCCGAGCCGCGCGATGCCGGGAATGTAGCCGGCTCCGTTGACGCCGGCCGGATACGGACCGCCGAGTCCCGCGTTGGGGATGCCCACGCCGTGCACGAGCTGAATCTTTTCGGCGGTCGTCATCTTCTGGACGAGCGCGGCGGCACGCGCATCGGCGCGCGCATCGGGATCGGACGGCAACGGCGGGTCACTGATGTTGCTGCCATTGCCGCAGGCGGCGAGTACCAGCGCGGCACCGCAGGCGATGGCGCTTGCGGCAAAGGGTATCGTCAGCTTCCTTCTCATCATCTCGCTCCGTGTTGTCGTTGTCGGTCATGTGATTTGCATTGCGTCACGTTGTATCGACGCGCTACCGGCACGTGACGCGTCCTGTTACGCTAAGCGCTCGTGGTAATGCGCCGAAAGAAATTCTAGGGATGCGCCCGAAACGCGCTTGACCGATAGGTGCAGCACTTGACCGATGAAGAGTCAGGAAAACCCGCAGGCAGGTTTCGACCGGAGGAGGCAAAGTGGATTTGCGTCAGAAGTCCGTTTCAGCGCGCATCTATCGAGGGTTGCTCGACGCGGCGGAGCGCGAGGGCCTCGATCGCAGCAAAGTGGCCCACGATATCGGCATCGACGAGGCCGACATCGCCGCGGCCGATGCGCGAGTGCCGGGCGACAAGCACGTCGCAATGCTCCAGCTTGCGGAAAGCTGCCTGATGCGCGGCGCGCCCGAGGGCGACGTGTTCGATGGTCTGCTGTATTTCCCCGAGCTTGCGGGCGTGCTCTGCAATAGACCGACGCTGCGCGATGCATTGCGCAATTACGTCACGTACCGCGACCTGATCGGTAATGTCGACTGGCTCGTCATGCAGGAGCACGGCGACGAAGTCGCATTCGAATATGTGACGGAGGGCGAGGGGCGCAACGCATCGAGCGCGCTCGGCAACTTCGCGCTGATAGCGGGTGTGGCAAAGCTCTACGACGTGCGCCTGCGCGTGCGCGACGCGGGTGTCACCGATGCGCGGCTCGGGGCGATCGCGGCGCTGAGCGGGACGTTGGGCGTGCGCGTTCAACTCGATCAGGCTCGCAATCGGATGGTGTTGCAGTCGTCCGCGCTGGATCGCGCGTTCGAGGTCTACAACGCGCCGCTCGCGAAGATTCACATGCATGCCGCGCATGGAATCTTGCAGCGGATTCGCGAGCAGGGCCGCTTTTCTCCGACGGTCGAGCGATGTCTGCGTGACGTGCTGCGCGAGCACGCGGATGCGATCGAGCCGAAGAGCCTGCAGACGATCGTCTGCGAGCGGCTGTCGCTGACGCGCTGGACCTTGCAACGCAAGCTCGCGGCGGAGTGCAAAACCTTCAGCGAGGTGCTGATGCAAACGCGTATCGACGAAGCACGCATGCTGCTCGCGCATACACCGATGTCGATCAGCGAGATCAGCGAACGGGTCGGCTTTGCCTCGACGACGGCGTTTACGCGGTTTTTTACGCGTGCATGTGGGGCGCCGCCGGCGCGGTATCGGGGGCGATGCCGGGTGTGATCGTCCTATGATGAGCATCGATCAGGACATGACTCGACTGTTCGGTGTCATGGGATCGATCGTATCCGTGGTCGCGTTTCTGCCTTATGGACTTGCGATCTGGCGCGGCACCGTACGCCCTCATCTTTTTACCTGGTTGATCTGGTCGCTCGTCACGGCGATTGCGGCTGTGGGACAGTTCGTCGCCGGTGCGGGTCCTTCGGCGTGGTGTACGGCGGCGATCGCGGCCACCTGCTTCTTTGTTCTCGTATCGAGCGTCTTTCGGGGTGAACGGCAGCGGACCGCTTTTGATTGGCTTTGCCTTGCCGCTGCCTTGTCGGCCATTCCGCTCTGGATACTCACCAATGATCCGACGTTGTCGATCTGTCTTGTGACGCTGATCGAACTCGTCGGCCTCGCGCCGACGGTTCGCAAGACTATTCGTGATCCGTGGAGTGAGAGTCTTTTGTACTTTGCGCTCTGTGTTTTTAAATACGCGCTCGCGATTCTTGCGCTGCCGAAATGGAGTGTGGCCGTGGCGTTTTATCCGGCGGTGAATATCGTGGCGGCAAGTGGGGTTTGTTTGTTGACGGTGGTGCGGCGTCGACGGGTGCGAGCGTATTCCGAGGACAAGGTTCGGTGAGGGGCTCCCGAAAGACAGCGCGACGACTCGCAGCGCGCGATCTGAATGTGCCTTCCTTTTGTCCGATATTCATCAGGTCGCCGCAAGTAGCATCGATTACACTGGTTTTCGCTATGCGACTTTAAAGCGTGGCTGACCCACGAGGTCACCATTGCGCGGACTTTCGTGCATCCCTTCCGCACGTATCCGCCGACACCGGGCGAAATACGACTGCTTGGTGAAAGCGTTTCGCCATTCACCACTTTGGCCCGCCCCTGGTCCCTCACACGACGGCGACCAGGTATCGCTGCGGCCATTTCAAATCGACTATTTTCGCTTGATTGAATCAGGCGCCTGATCCGGCAGCCGATAGGCCCCTTGCACGCCGCGATTTCACGCGCCTGATTCGCTGACAAGGAGATGAAGATGAAGACCCGGCAATTAAGCATTTGGTCGGCTGTAGCCGTTGCACTTCTGTCGCTGAGTGGCACCGCGCAGGCCGGTGGTGATGACGGCGACCGGGGCCGTGGCGGTGGCGGCGGTCTTTGCTCGAACGCAACGCTAAAAGGACCCTATGGGTTCATCGGTCACGGCGTGATCCTTGGGTTGCTGGATTCGAGCAACGTGCTGCATCCGTTCGCCACCCAGTCGATCCTCGATGACGTCGCCCTCGTGACATTCGACGGCAACGGCAAATTTACCCGCACCGATTTCGGGAGCATCAACGGCGTGCCGAAAGGTGGGCAGATAACCTTCAATCCGGCGCAGAAAGGCACTTACTCGGTGAACTCCGATTGCACCGGCACCATGTCGATTGTCTATATCGCCGGAGGACCCACGCCAGCCGGCGTCGTGACCGACCTGAACATCGTGGTCACTTCGGACGGCACGCAGGTCGAATCCGTCGTCTATCGGGCGAGCATCCCGTCGGCCGCGTCGGCCCCCGACGGCTACAGTTGCCCGATGGATTGCGTGCAAGGTGTGCAGGAGGCGTTCGAAGGGAAGAAGGTTCTGGTCTACGGCTTCCGGTAGTGGGGTACTGACGTATCGGATGAATTCGCGGTTGCCGCCGGCTCTTCAACCGGCGGCGCGCTCGCTTCATCGGTGCTTCGCTCAATGCCCCGGCCGTTCGCCCACTGCGACCGGCGCATGCTTCGTCTGCCGGCTCAACATCAGCGTCACGACCGCCGACACCGCCAACGTCGCCCCGACCACATAAAGCCCTGCCGTATAGCCGCCCGTCACGTGCTTGAGCCAGCCGATCGCAAACGGCCCGACGAAGCCGCCGAGATTGCCGATCGAGTTGATCATGACAATGCCCGCCGCCGCTCCGGCGCCCGACAGGAACATGCTCGGCATCGCCCACAGCGGCGCCTTTGCGGCACTGATTCCGACGTTCACGACGACGAGCGCAAGCACGATCATCAACGCGGTGGTCGCATTACCGGCGAACACGAAGCCGACGCAAGCAAGCGCACACGGAATCGCGACGTGCCACGTCCGTTCGTCGGTGCGATCCGAGTGCTTCGCCCATAGCACCATCGCGATCACCGCGAGCACGCTCGGCACGCCGGCGAGCAAGCCGGTTTCGAACGTGCCGAAACCGTATTGGCGAATGATCAGCGGCGCCCACAAGCCGAGCGTATAAAGTCCCGCCGAGGTGCCGAAGTAGATCAGCGCGAGCGCGAGCACGCGCGGATCGCGCAACGCGCTGAGCGCGCCGGCCGTGTGGCCCGCATGCGCGTGCCGCGCGTCGGCTTCGAGCTTCAGCCTCGCGATCAGCCAGTCGCGCTCTTCAGGCTGCAGCCACTCGGCTTGCGCGGGCTTGTCGGTCAGATACCTGAGCACGCAGAAGCCGAGGATGATCGCGGGCAACGCTTCGAGTATGTAGAGCATTTGCCAGTTGACGAGTCCGGCAATCGGCGGCAGTTTCATGATCGCGCCGGAAATCGGCGAGCCGATCGCAGTCGAGATCGGCGCGGCGGCCATGAACCATGCCGCGGCGACCGCACGCTGCCGCGCCGGAAACCACAGGCTCAGATACAGGATGATGCCGGGAAAGAAGCCCGCTTCCGCGACGCCGAGAATGAAGCGCAGCGCGTAGAAACTGTTCGGCCCGACGACGAACGCCGACGCGAGCGACACGAGCCCCCACGACACCATCACGCGAGCAATCCAGCGCCGCGCGCCGACCTTGTGCAGGATCAGGTTCGACGGCACTTCGAACAGAAAATAGCCGATAAAGAAGAGCCCGCCGCCGAGGCCGAACGCGGTCGGCGAAAGACCGATCGCCTTGTTCATCGACAACGCGGCAAAACCCACATTCACGCGATCGAGAAAGCTCACGAAGTACAACAGCATGACGAACGGGATGATCCGCAGCATCAGCTTGCGGGACACCCGGCTTTCGAGTTCCGAAGTCATTGTCTCCTCCTGCGGCGCGCGGCTGTTGACCGCGCGCGAGCCTCGCGCCGGCCGACGTTGGGCCGAGCTAATCGAGTCAAGGTTGTGTGCCGGCCACGTCGTGGCCGGGGCGTAGACCGCGCGCCTGATTTGCGCGCGGTTCCGCTCAGTCCGCTTCAGTTCGCGCGAAGCCGGCGCTCAAGCCGCGTTCGCCGCGGGCGTCGCCGCCCGCTCGATGAACCCGCACACGGCCGCCGTCACCTGCGCGGTCGTGGCCGTGCCGCCGAGGTCGCGTGTATGCAACGCGTTGTTCGCGGTGACCGCCTCGACGGCCTGCATCACGCGCCTGGCCGCGTCGAATTCGCCGAGGTGTTCGAGCAGCATCACGACCGACCAGAACGTGCCGACCGGATTCGCGAGCCCCTTGCCCATGATGTCGAACGCGGAGCCGTGGATCGGCTCGAACATCGACGGATAGCGGCGCTCCGGATCGATGTTGCCGGTCGGCGCGATGCCGAGGCTGCCGGCGAGCGCGGCCGCGAGGTCGCTGAGAATATCGGCGTGCAGATTGGTGGCGACGATCGTGTCGAGCGTCGCGGGACGATTGACCATGCGCGCGGTCGCCGCGTCGACGAGTTCCTTGTCCCACGTGACGTCCGGAAACTCCTTCGAGATTTCGAGCGCGATCTCGTCCCACATCACCATCGCATGACGCTGCGCGTTGCTCTTCGTGATCACGGTCAACAGCTTGCGCGGGCGCGACTGCGCGAGGCGGAACGCGAAGCGCATGATGCGCTCGACGCCGGCGCGCGTCATGATCGACACGTCGGTCGCGGCTTCGATCGGATGGCCCTGATGCACGCGGCCGCCGACGCCCGAATATTCACCCTCCGAATTTTCGCGGACGATCACCCAGTTCAGATCCTCGGGCTTGCAGTACTTCAGCGGTGCGTCGATGCCGGGCAGGATGCGCGTCGGGCGCACGTTCGCGTATTGGTCGAAGCCCTGGCAGATTTTTAGCCGCAGACCCCACAGCGTGATGTGATCGGGAATGTCCTTGTCGCCCGCCGAGCCGAACAGGATCGCATCTTTGTTGCGGATCGCGTCGAGCCCGTCGGCCGGCATCATCACGCCGTGTTGACGATAGTAGTCGCCGCCCCAGTCGAAGTTCTCGAACTCGAACGTGAAGGCGCGCGTGGTCTTCGCGAGCGCCTCGAGCACCTGCGCGCCGGCCGGCACGACCTCCTTGCCGATGCCGTCGCCGGGGATGGTTGCGATGCGATAGGTCTTCATGTCTGCGTCCTGTGCTTGGTGAATGGCGTGAGCGGACTCTAGCGCGATGCCACGGGTAAAAACCGGTGCTAAACTCAAAGCATCTTTAACTTGCATTCACAAATGCGAAGGCGCGGAAAAGACGATGCGCGACACCGTCCAGCCAGCCGATCTGGGCTTTTTCTCGACGCTCGCCGCGGGCGGCAGCCTCAGCGCGGCCGCGCGCGAACTGGGGCTGACCGCGGCGGCCGTCAGCAAGCGCCTGACCCAGATGGAGCAGCGCGCGGGCGTCGCGCTCGTGAACCGCACGACGCGCCGCATGATGCTGACGCCCGAAGGCGAGCTATACCTCGAGCGCGCGCGGCGGATTCTCGACGAGATCGACGAACTGGCCGAACTGCTCGGCTCGGCGAAGAAGACACCGAAGGGCTTGCTGCGCGTGAACGCGACGCTCGGCTTCGGGCGCAGCCATGTCGGGCCGGCGATCTCGCGCTTCGTCGCGCGGTATCCGCAGGTGTCGGTTCAACTGCAGTTGTCGGTCACGCCCCCGCCGCTTACCGACGACAGCTTCGACGTCTGCATCCGCTTCGGCGAGCCGCCCGATACCCGCGTGGTCGCGCGCCGGCTTGCGCCGAACCGGCGTCTGCTGTGCGCGGCGCCGTCGTATCTCGCGGCGCACGGCATGCCGCTCACGGCGCACGATCTGACGCGCCACAACTGCATCGGCATTCGTCAGGGCGACGAAGCGTACGGCGTGTGGCGGCTGACCTCGGGACGCGGCGGCGCGCGCAAGACCGAGGCGGTGCGGATCAAGGGCACGCTAACCACCAACGACGGCGAGATCGCCGTCAAATGGGCGCTCGAAGGACACGGCATCCTGATGCGCGCGGAATGGGACATCCGGCAGTATCTGACGGAAGGATCGCTCGTTCAGTTGCTGCCCGATCACGACACGCCGAATGCGGATATCTTCGCGGTGTATTCGCCGCGGCATCAGATGTCGAATCGTATTCGCGCGTTTGTCGAGTTTATTGCGCGGGAGTTGGGGGGTGAGGTGGGGGTGGGGGCGGGGGCGTAGTGCAGCACAGCGGTTGACTCGAGGCGGAGCTACCCGACACATTGCGACACAATGAGCAGGAGGGCTGTTTCTCGCTCGCGAGAAGCTGAATCGCAATCTGGACGGACTAATCAGTGGATCGTCAATATCTGAAAACTCGAGTACTGCTTGTTTGGATGGGCTGGGCTCGCTAGTGTGTGCGTTGAGTCTTGTCCCTTTTACTGGCAAAGGAGAAGTAGAAAAGATGCGCTATGTCGCTGATACGGAAAAGGCAGATGATCTGATCAACCAAGGGCATCTGGTCGGGAATGGCCAGTGCGTTACACTAGTTCATGCTGTTGTGAAAATTCCGCCGTCTTCCTTGTGGAAAAAGGGAGACCGGGTCCAGGGCAATGTCCTCATCCACAAAGGAACCGTAATAGCTACATTCGACAGCAATGGACGCTATGGAAATCACACGAACGGAACCAGCCACGCGGCAATTTATCTCGGGCAAACACTGGCTGGAATCACTGTGATTGACCAGTGGAACGGACATACCAAACAACCTCCGCATCGGCGTACTATCCACTTCCGTCGCGGCAAGGGCTCGCCCGTTAATGATGGCAGCCGATATTATGTTGTCGAATAAGGTGCTTTTCCTGGCAGTTTGCCTCCTGGCAACAAGCGCCGCGTGCGCGTCGCCAACACAGGTCCAATTCAAATGCCCAAACGCGCTTTCCTCAGGAGGGCAACATCATGTTCTGGATAACGCATCCCTGTTCGATGGCCCTCCAGAGCACGAGGCAGACCTTATTCCTGCGTCAGGAAAAACATCTGACCAGTGGGATTTAACGGGCGTTGACCCCTATCTGGTATGCCGCTACCACGGCACTAACAGCACTGTTGTGATTCACGCTGTTGGGGCTCGGACCTGCGAAGCCACGAGCAGACCCTTTGCTGTTCACTGCACCTCTCGTTAAATGGATTTGGATAACGAAAAATGGCAACCGGGCTTATAGCTGCCGCGGTTCGTGCAGACCATTGCAGCGCGCGGAGTGAGTGAAGGGCATGAAGCGGAATGCATTGCGAAGTACGAGCAGGATATGATGGCGTGCGACATGATCGGCGCTACATTCACAGATTCCCGAACGTACCTACTGTGCAAGCGAAAAGCGTTCTCCATCTACCAGACTTGCAGAGCGTTCTAGTAATTAACGAATCCGCCTTCATTTCCTATTACGACGAGCAAGCGCAGCAAATCAAATTTTGCGTCGTTCAGCGTGCGCACGTGCAATCTGCGATCGATCGCGCGCTTACAATTCCGGTCCCCCCGGATGCGCCCGAAAACTCCGACACCCCAATTACGGATGAAGACGCACGGAAGCTCGGAAGCATGGCGATGCTCTGCCACACTAAGGCGCACCCCGAGCTTCGGGCACGCCTGCAAGTGACGACTGAAGCACCACTAGTCTGGACGCAAGTGAAACCGTCTGCCGAATAGTGCAATCAACGCGGACGCAAGTCAGAACGATCCGAGGCGCAACGCGTGACGGTCCAGATGATGATCGGGCAGCCGGGGGGAAGAAGGAATACATAGTCCAGTATGCCCAAGACGGCAGCAACGGCGTCGTTACCGGAATCTTCGACATCAGGGCCAACCGACCTGTGCCCCGATGACAGTGTCAGCCAGACCTTTTCAATGCACATCACTGACTATCCAATAAAACCCCCTGATATCGTAAAGTTGAGGAAATAGAGACCGCCTCCATCCCATTAGTCACCAAGGCCGGACCTGACCAAACCGTGTAACGATGCCGAGACCAGACCCCGCGCTGTACCGCAGCCCGACAACCCCGACGACGCGGCGGCGCCGGTGTCTTCTGATCGTCGGCGCGATCGTGCTCATCGCCGCATTCGGCTGGATGCTCTCGCTCGTGCTCGAGCCCGCGTTCCAGCGCACGATCGTCATCACCACCGGTGCGGACGGCGGCATCTATCGCGGCTTCGCCGATCGCTACGCGCCGGTGCTCAAGCGCGAAGGCATCAAGCTCGACATCCGTAGCTCGTCGGGCTCGGTCGAAAACTACCAGCGGCTCGCGGACCCGGACAGCGCCTATCAGGTCGGCTTCATCCAGTCGGGCACGACCAGTCCGAAAGACACGGACAATCTGCAAACCATCGCCGCCGTGTCGTACGAACCGATCTGGGTGTTCTATCGCGGCGATGCGACGATCGACCGGCTGTCGCAACTGCGCGGCAAGCGCATTTCGATGGGCGTGCCAGGCAGCGGGTTGCTCAACGTCTCGCAGGTGCTGCTCGGCTATAGCGGCGTCACGAGTCAGAACTCGACGCTGCTGCAGATGGACGCGAACGCCGCATACCAGGGGCTCGAAAGCGGTCAGGTCGACGCGGCATTCTTCATTGGCCGGCCCGACGCCGACATGCAGCACACGCTGCTCACCAGCAACCTGAAGCTGATGAGCTTCGCGCAGGCCGATGCGCTGGCGCAAAAATTCCCATCGCTGTCGAAGATCATCTTGCCGCGTGCCTCGACGAGCGTCGCCGACGATCTGCCGCGCAGCGACGTCACGCTGCTCGCGGCGACGGCGCTGCTCGTGTCGAAGGACACGCTGCATCCGGCGCTCGTCTATCTGCTGCTCGACGCGGCGCGCACGGTACACGGCGGCGAGGACTACTTCACGCCGCTCGGCAGGTTCCCCAATCTGAACACCGAAGAATTCCCGATCTCCGACGAAAGCGTGCGGTACTTCAAATCGGGCCGGCCGTTTCTGTATCGCTACCTGCCGTTCTGGCTCGCGAGTCTGATCGAACGGCGGCTGCTGATTCTGGTGCCGTTCCTCGCGCTGCTGATCGGCCTCGCGCAGGCGCTGCCGCGCATGCTCGAAGCGCGGATGAAGAAACGCCTGATCGTTTGGTACCGCGCGATCAAGGCGCTCGAGGACGAAGTGTGGAAGAACGCCGAGCCGTCTCGCGCGCAGATCGCGCAATGGAGTGAGGAGATTGAAAGCATCGACGCGAACGCTAGTCAGATCCGAATTCCGTACCGCTACTTTCAGGATGTTTACGCTTTGAAGCAGGCGATCGGCCTCGTGCGCGACCGGATCGCGCATGTGGCGCAGAAGGTCGAGAAGTAGAGACGCCGTTCGCTTCACCCTGCGCGCTTCCCAGAGATTCACCGGGTATTCACCACCGCGCAGCCAGTTGATTTTCCGCACGCCCTCACCGCGTGGGCGCTTGCCGCAGCGCAAGAAAAAAATCTCTGTGAAATCAGTCGAACGATAGGTCGATTCAATTGGCGCGCTCGCGGTTCGCATCCTGTAATGGACTCCTGCCGTCCGCGTACCGTCCATCCAGCCCGCCGCCCTACCCGGAGAGAGCCCATGTCGCAGCCTGAGCCGAATGTAGACGAAGTGGTCCGAAGCATCGCCGAGGAAACCGACACGCCGGCGGAAACGGTGTCGCGCATGTACGCCGATACGCTCGCCGAATTCCGGAACGAGGCGCGCGTGTTCGACTACGTGCCGCTGTTCGCCGCGAAGAAGGTCCGTAACGAGCTGCGCCACAAGCAACATAGCAAGCACTGACTCGCGGCATGCGGTGATTCATCGGCTCACCGCACTGTCGCACGCGTCGTGGCTCCAGATTTTGCGAGCATGGTGGAGCTAACAATCGCGTCGCAAATTTTTTATGCTGGCGGTTCCACAGCTTTTCAAAGGAACCATCCACATGTCCGCCCCGCTGCAGATTCGCGCCGTCACCCGTGACGATTTCGATGCATGGCTGCCGCTATGGGACGCCTACAACGCGTTTTATGGCCGCTCGGGCGAGACCGCGTTGCCGCGCGAGATCACGCAAATCACGTGGAATCGCTTTTTCGATGGCTACGAGCCGATGCATGCGTTCGTCGCGGAACGCGCCGGGCAGTTGCAGGGCATCGTGCATTTTCTTTATCACCGTCATACGACGATGGCGGGGCCGATCTGCTATCTACAGGACCTGTATACGCTCGATAGCGAGCGCGGCAAGGGTGTCGGCCGTGCGCTGATCGAGGCCGTCTATGCGCGCGCAAAAGCCGACGGTGCGCAACGCGTCTACTGGCAGACGCACGAGACGAATCACACCGCGATGCAGCTCTATGACAAGGTCGCGGATAAGTCCGGCTTCGTTGTGTATCGCAGAGCGCTCTAACGCACCGCGCTTCATCAGAGAGGCCTATTAACGGCGAAAGGCGCACCACCCGGTGCGCCTTTCGTTTTACTGCTCAAGCGGTCATCACGCAGTCCCGGTCAAGCCTCGAGCTGCTCCAGCACCTTGCCCTTGGTTTCGATACCGAGGAAGTGCACCGCCACCGCCGCGATGAACGGCACGGCGGCGAGGATATAGAACGCCACTTCCAGGTTGCCGCCGATCATCGTCTTCGACACGATCGCCGGCGCGAAGATCGTCGTTCTGATGATTTTGACGACGTGACACGGCGAGTCCGGCTGTGCAGTGCAGCAGGACTCGCCGACAGATATGAAATAAGTATTTGAAGTAGTTGCGCCGTGAAGGCAGCGCGCACTCAATGCGCGGCAACCGATCTGCGGCGCGCCTGCATCGCGGTCGGATCGTCCTGCCTCGGGCGATAGCTCAGGCGCTCGGACAGCTCCAGCGCCGCATGGCATCCGGCGATGATCAGCGGTTCGCGCTCGGCGGTCTCGCCGATATCCGAACGCGGGATCGTCACCGTCAACGCGGCGGCGATCTTACCGCTCTGGTCACGCACCGGCGCGCTCACCACCGAAATCCCCCGCTCGAACGACGCCTCGCTGACCGCATAGCCAAGCGCCGCGCTCTCGCGCACCCGTTCATACACTGCCGCACGCGGTTTGGCCTGCCTGCGTCCCACTCCTGTCTGCTCTTCTTTTGCCATCTTGGCTGCCGTCTCTATGCGGTTCATCGGGTTCAATTCAGGATGATAGCGCGAAGCATGCGGCGAATCGGCCATGCGCGGTGCTATGCTTTGATCCGGTCCGGTGGCGCGGTGTATTCCAGCCGCTCGCTCGCGCCGCCCAAGCGTAGGAGGCCACGTCATGTCCAACGCGGTCCAGATTCAGGTTGCCGACTCGCATCTTTATCCCGGCTGCGCGGTGCGCGTCGCGAATCTTCCCGAGCCGGCCTGCGCGTCAAACGTCGCCGAGGCGCGCGTCGAATTCGCGGACGGTTCCGGTGCGCACGCCACCTGCCATCGGCGCGCACACGACGAACTCGAATTGACCGTCGACCGTTATGCGACGCAAAAACGTCATCCGATCGACGCACGGCACTGGCTACTATTGGCCGTCGATGCCACGCATCACAGTTGGTGCGTCAAGCGTCGGCTGCCGTAAAGCCGCAAGCCCTGCCGCCCTCGGCGGACCCGTAACCGGTGTCGCGCGCGCCGCTTCGAGCGGCCCCGATGCGACTGTCACGTCTCCTTCGGAACTCACCGATGACCGACCACGATCCTCACCTGCCGCCGAAACTGGACAACCCCGATTCAATCGATAACACCGACGACGCCCCCGACGATCCCGAACGCCGGCGCGTACTGACCGGTCTCGCGGCGGTCGGCCTCGGCCTTGCGCTGACCGGCTGCAAAACAGGCGAGGCACTCGCGGGCAACGGGCCGCCGCGCAGCGCCGCCGACTTGCGGCTCAACGCTGCGCTGCACGATCAGGTGAAGAACATCGTGGTGATCTACGCGGAGAATCGCAGCTTCGCGAACCTGTACGGCAACTACCCGGGCGTCCAGCATCCGCTCGACGCGGTCACCGCCGAGCAATACGTCCAGCTCGACCGCGACGGCAAGACGCCGCTGCCGCGGCTGCCGGCGATCTGGGGCGGGCTCGTGCCGCAGGCGCAGGAAGTGGACGGCAAGCGTTACATGATCGGCGAAAAGGATCTCGATCATCTGCGCAACCGGCCGTTCCGCATCGTCGATGCGCACGGCGCGCCGCTGCCGACCGGCGTGATCACGCGCGACCTCATCCATCGCTTCTATCAGAACCAGATGCAGATCAACGCGGGGCGCAACAACCAGTTCGCCGCGTGGGGCGATTCCGGCGGCCTTGTGATGGGGCACTACCGCAATTCCGCCGACACGCTGCGTCTGTGGAATCTCGCGCAGCAGTACACGCTGTGCGACAACTTCTTCATGGCCGCCTTCGGCGGCTCGTGGCTGAACCATATCTTCCTGATTTCGGCGCAGGCGCCCTACTATCCGGACATCCAAAACAGTCCGGCGAAGAAGATGGTGTCGGTCGTGGAAGGCGACGATCCGACCGGCACCCGTTTGAAGCTCGCGCCCAATTCGCCTGCGTCGGCGCTCGACGGGCCGCCGAAGTTCGTCAATGACGGCGCTTTCACCGCCGACGGCTATGCCGTCAACACGATGGCGCCGCCGTATCAGCCGAGCAGTGTGCGTCCGGCCGAAGGCGGCGACCCGGCTTTCGCGGATCCGTCGAACCCGCGGGTGATGCCGCCGCAGAATTACGCGACGATCGGCGACCGGCTGACCGGCAGGGGCATCGACTGGGCGTGGTACAGCGGCGCGTGGCAATTCGCGCTCGATCATCGCGATACGGGGTCGATGCCCGACTTCCAGTACCACCATCAGCCGTTTAACTACTTCGCCAATTACGCGCCGGGCACCGCCGCGCGCCGCCGCTATCTGCGCGACGGCGGCATGGGTAACGACGCGTCGACCAATCGCCTGATTGCCGACATCGACGCGGGACGTTTGCCGACCGTGACGTTCTATAAACCGCAGGGCGACCTGAACATGCACGCGGGCTATGCGGACGTCGCCTCGGGCGACCGTCACATCGCGACGCTGATCGAGCACATCCAGCGCGGCCCACAATGGCAGAACACGGTCGTGATCGTCACCGTCGACGAGAACGGCGGTTGGTGGGACCACGTCGCGCCGCCGATCGGCGATCGCTGGGGCCCGGGTTCGCGCGTTCCCGCGCTCGTGATCTCGCCGCTGGCGAAGAAGGCTTATGTCGATCACACGATGTACGACACGAACTCGATTCTGCGTTTCATTAACCGTGTGCATGGACTCGCGCCACTCGATGGCGTGGTCGCGCGCGACAAGGCATTCGCAAGCAACGGACTCGCGCCGCTCGGCGATCTGACCGCTTCGCTCGATCTTGCTTGAGCCCCTCTCGGCTGCGTTGATTTGTCGCGGCTCGCGGTCTGCATGTGGTCGTTACTGCATGCATATCGCGTACGCCGCGGCGCAGTAAGGATTCACCGTACCTCGCCACACCTTTTGGCGACTTGATTTTCCATTCGCACAGCATGCCTTTGTCTTGCATAAAGCGCCGCGCCGCCTAGACTGATAAGGCGCTTCGCAATTTATGAACGGAACTGATATGCGACTGACCATCCTGATTAACGGTTCCGATCCCACCGTAAGCCATGATTACGCTGTGCTCTGGCTCGATACCGATGAACATCGGTGGTCGAGAGAAGCGCATCAAGGGATCGACCTGCCCCCATGGGGCGAACTGCGCGACGAAAACGGCGTGACCACGCTGTGCGCACCGAGCGCCGACGCGCCGCTTTGTACGTTGCGCGGTCTGCACGTCGATCGCAAGGAGCGAGTGAGCGCCGCGCAAGGCGCCGCTGCATGGACCGCGCTGCAAACACGCAAGGCGACTAGCGGCTTCTGGCGTTTGCAGGCGGTGGATCGTCAAAAAGTGCACGCTGAAAACAGCGTGTTCGGTAATTAAGTTCTGGCGCGATTCGTCGCGCTTCTCTTTTCCGGTCGAAACTTCCGGCTCATTGCGCGAGCACTGTTCATACGCGTAAATCTGTTCGTGCGCAATCGAACATAACCTGCCGCGATAGCGCACGCCTTAAGACCTTCTTAAGCTTGCGTGCGTAGATTCGGAAGTCCACGCATTCGGGTCGCTGCAAAGCGGCCCATTTTTTTGTCCGGCGCACGCCGCCTCTGCCGTTTCCAATTCCCTTCCTTCGATTCGCATTGTGCAGTCGCTCGATGCGGGCCACGACGCTATACTTGCGTCCCCGTTCATCGAACCACCGACACATGAAGAAGTGGCTTGCCTGTCTGTTACTCGCCGTCGCCGCTCATGCGAGCGCGGCGCCTTCCTGCACCGGATTCACGCCGAATGCGCAATGGCCCGTCCTCACCAATCAGAAGATGGCGCCGAAAACGCGCCTGCTTTGTTATAGCGATTTCGCGGTGCTGCATTCGGGTATCACGCACGGTCCGCTGTGGTCTGCCGAGCATCTGACGCGTGAGCACATCGAAGAAGCGAAGGACATGGTGCGCACCAACAAGTTCTTCGAAGACGCGCGTCTGCCCGAAGGCGAAGGCGCGACACTCGCCGACTACAAACGCAGCGGCTTCGATCGCGGTCATATGAGTCCGGCGGGTAATCGGTGGAACGACGAGGCGATGGCGCAATCGTTCTCGCTCGCGAACATCGTTCCGCAAAATCGTCAGAACAACCAACGATTGTGGGCACGCATCGAAACTGCCGTGCGCAAGATCGCACTCGCCTACGACGACACGTACGTCGTCACCGGACCGCTGTTCACCGGCCAGCAATTGCAGACGATCGGACCGACGCGCGTGTTCGTGCCCACCCAGTTGTACAAGGTCGTCTACGTGCCGTCGCGTCAACTGGCCTTCGCAGTCGTGGTTGATAATGTAGCGACCAACCGCTACGACATCCGCACGATTCACGAACTCGAAGCGATGTCGGGCATCCGCTTTCCGGGCATTCCGGACAACCTCAAGGACCAGCGGCCAGGAGGACTGAAAGGTGTTTAAGCCCTATTCGAACGATGACGACGTGCTCAACATTCAAGGCGATGCGCTCACGCTCAGCAATGGCACGACGCGTGTCGTGCTGAACGGCACGCTCGAATTGACGCGCGATCAACGCGGACTGAAGGCGGCGCTCGCGCTGAAGGAAGCGCTCGATGCGATCGTCGCGAGCCTGCAGGCACAGAAGGATTTACCGGCAAAGGTGCACGACGAGCCGGATGCTAAACCGGGTATCGTGCAGAACCCGTTTCAATAACGGATTCGGCGGCGTTGCATTTGCGCAACCTCGCAGATCGCAATTTTTACTGATGTCGGTCACGCAAACCTTTGCGTGACCGCTAGTTTTCTAATCTCGCGCCAATAGAGCGGATCGCCTCCCCTCTGTCACATAATGTACATAGAGAAACCTTAGCGTGCGAGGTTTCTTCACACATCGACTGGCGTCGCCATGCATGCTGCGTTCTCGAGATTTCGCCGTTCTTCCGCACAGGGTAATCCGCGCACTGCCGGAGACTTGTGCCAGGAAGTTCCATCCGTAGACGTTGAAGATCCCAACTCCGTGGTCATGGAAATCTTCTCGGCACGCCGCGACATGCAAAGTCTCGCTGTCATCGACGACCACCGTCCCATCGGCCTGATCAACCGCGATATCTTCATGTCGCAAATGAGCAAGCCGTTCCATCGAGAGCTTTACGACAAGAAGAGTTGCATCGCGTTCATGGACAAGGAACCGCTCATCGTCGACGCCGACGTGAGCATCGAAGCGCTGACGTTCAGGACCGTCGAGGCGGGAGAAAAAGCGCTGGTCGATGGTTTCATCGTGACACGTGACGGACTCTTCTCGGGTCTCGGCAGTGGTCTGCAGCTTATCGGTGCGGTCGCGGAAATGCAGGCGGAGAAGAACCGCCAGATCATGCAGAGTATCGAGTACGCCAGCGTGATACAGCGCGCCATGTTGCGTGCTTCCAGCGAGACCCTGTCGATGAAGCTGCGCGACGCGGCGATGGTCTGGGAACCTCGCGACGTCGTCGGCGGCGACTTCTATCATTTCGCGGCCTTTCCGAACGGCTGGTTTGGCGCTGTTGCCGATTGCACCGGACATGGCGTCCCGGGCGCCTTCATGACCTTGCTTGCTTCGGCGTCACTGTCGAAGGCGCTCGAACAGATCGGTCCGCGCGACCCCGCCGCGCTACTGGCGGCCGTCAATCAATACGTCAAGGGCTTGCTTGGGCAAGTGAACAGTGCCGACGAAGGAACCCAATCCAACGACGGTCTGGATACCGCACTCTTCTGGTTCGACGCCACGGAGAGCGTGCTGCATTTTGCCGGCGCGAGGATCGCTCTGCACATCCTGTCGCCCGATGCCGCGGAGTTCGAAACGATCGTCGCCGACCGCATGGGTGTCGGTTATGTGGACAGTCGCGCCGACTATGCGTGGAGCTTGCGCTCGATTCCGGTCACGGCGGGCAGCCTGCTGTTCATCTATACCGACGGCCTCGCCGATCAGATCGGCGGCCCGCGCAACATTTCTTTCGGCCGGCGCCGTGCGCTCGACCTGATACTCGAAAACCGCGCCGAAACGCCGGCGACGATTTGCGAGCGCGTCCGGCTCGCGCTCGCGCAGTGGCAAGGCAAGCAACCGCGCCGTGACGACGTCACGCTTTTCTGTGCCCGCATTTAGCGAATTCCCAGAATGTCCCAACTACCAGAACAAGACAGCGCCTTTTTCGAACTCGCGCAGCGGCGCAACGTGCTCTTCTATCACAAGGGCTACTTCTCCCATAACATCGTCGCGTCGATGGGCGAAGTCGTGAAACTGCAGCTCGAAGTCGCCGGCGTCAGCGGTCCTACTCGCCGCAAACTCTTCTCGTCCTTTATCGAGCTGGCACAGAACATCGTTCATTACTCGTCGAACGCGCTGGAGCCCGGTGGCGAACGGGCAGGCGAGATACGCGAGGGCGCGGTGTGCATCTCCAGGCACGGCGAACATCACGTAATGTTGTGCGTCAATCCCATCGCGACCGCCGAAGTCGAGGACCTGCGAAGCAGGTTGGAGCCTCTGCGCAACATGTCACTCGAAGAAATCAAGCAAGCGTACAAGGTTTCATTGCGCACCGATGCTCCGAAAGACAGCAAGGGCGCCGGGCTCGGCTTCCTGACGATGGCGCGCGATGCGAGCGCGCCGCTTGAATTCGCTTTTCATCCGCGTGCCGACGAACCGGGCACCACGCTGTTTTGCCTCATGGCCATCATCTGAGCAGGAAGGCACACGAACAATGGAAAACCTACACATCCCGGCGACGACGACGTCGCCCGAAGTCGATTTTCGCTTCGACCAACACGCGTTGTCGATCAGGGGAGAGTCCTACCCCGAAAACGCAGCCGCCTTTTACGCGCCGATCATCGAGCAGATGCGCAAATACCTCGCCGCGAACGCCGGGGCCGAGATCACCATCGACGTCGCGCTGACGTACTTCAACAGCTCGAGTACCAAAATGCTGTTCAGCATCTTCGACGCGCTCGATCAGGCGGCGGAATCGGGAAGCCGCGTGTCGATGAACTGGTATCGCGACGAGGAAGACGAGACCATTGCCGAATTCGGCGAAGAACTGAAAGCCGATTTCCGCGCGATCGAGTTCACCGATCGTCCCATTGCGCAGCAGGGAAAGTAAAGTGCGTTCGACCTCTTCCCTTGACGTGTCGTCGGGCGGCGCACCCGATCTGTTCCAGAACGAGAGCACCGCGCTGGCAAAGGCTCGGGCCATGCATTCGATCATCGATGCGGACCCCGCGGAGTATCGCCAGTCGTTGGGCGAACTGATCGAGCACTTCCAGCGCCTGATGCGCGAGACACGGCGCCTGATCGGCCACAGCGACCGGGCCGAACGCGAGATGCAGGCGCTGGCCCAGCAGTTGGCGTATCGCGCATCGCACGACGCGTTGACGGGCGTACTGAACCGCAGTGCCGTGATCGAACGGACCACCAAGGTCTTGCGCATCAGCAGCGCGGTGATGATCATCCTCGACATCGACGAATTCAAGCGGATCAACGACGACTACGGCCACCCCACCGGAGACGCGGTCATTTCGGGGGTCGTCGATTGTCTGCGCAGAATCGTCGGGGAACAAGGCTTCATCGGGCGAGTGGGCGGTGAGGAGTTCACCGTCCTGCTGCCCGGTCATGAACCGGCCAGCGGTGCCATTCTTGCCGAGCGCATGCGAGAAGCCATCGGTGACTCGCTGGTCGTTCCACCCGTCGAGCGCCGCATCACGGCCAGCTTTGGCGTCAGCATCAACGAGGTCGGAACCTGTTTCGACACCGCATATGGCCTCGCCGATGCGGCTCTGTACCGCGCCAAGCGAAGCGGGCGCAACCGCGTGGAATTTGCCGATCGATAGGCGGATAAGCAGACCCATCGCGCGCCGTTACAGGCAGATCCGCAGCGCCCTAAGGCAAGTCATGCAGCCACCTAAACATTCACTATCCGGGCGGGTCGGTGTTCGCCCGCGCCGGGTTGACGGAAAGGGAAGGGCCTTGGGACAGGAAGCAACGCGCAAAGCCGGTACTGTCATAGCCGTACTTGCCATTCTCGCTGTCATTGCGACGAGTACCTTCCTCGCAATCCGCCAGAGCAGCGAGCAGGACAGTTCGCTTCGGACGATCCAGGCTTCCGGGCGGCTGCGCCATGATCTCGACCAGGTTCAGCAAGTCATGCTCGATGAGCATGCGACGCTCTACACCTCGATCGCAACGGTGCCGCTTTACAAGCGCGCCGCTTATAGCTTTCCGATGCTGGAACTGCTCGCGTTGACGCGCGATGCGCGCGAGAGCTGCAGCGAGAATCAGGAATGCATATCGAGGCTGTCGGATCTGGACGACATGATCGGCAGACTTAGCGAGCTGAGCTTTGGTCTTGCGCGCAAGATCGCGGAACATCCCGGCAGTGTGGCAGTGGGCGACCCCAGACTCGAAGAAATCGACGCCTATTTCTATAGCGTTCTCGAGCGGGTCGTCGACGTACGACTCGCGGCCGACGCCAAGGTCGCTTTAGTCGTCAGCAAATCCTCGTTGGATGGGAAGTGGTTTACGCGCATGCTGTTGAGCTGCGGCGTCGCTTCGGCCTTGTTGCTGCTTTCGCTGATTCACTGGAACGGGCGAATTGGAGCGCATCTTCGTCGTTCGCTCACAAGACTCGAGCATCAAGCCAGATACGACGCACTGACCGATCTGCCGAACCGGGTGCTGCTCGGCGAACATCTTTCAGAGTCGCTCGTCCGCGCGGCAGCGACAGCTCAGAACATTTCCGTCCTGTTCCTCGATCTCGATCGTTTCAAGGACGTCAACGATTCGCTCGGACACCGCATTGGCGATTTGCTGCTACAGGCCGTGGCGCGACGGCTTCAGCGTCTGCTGCGCGCGACGGATTTCGTCGCGCGTTACGGGGGCGATGAATTCGTCATCGTCGCGGAACGGGCCGACGCGAAGCAACTCACCGAAATGCTGGACACGCTGATTCACGAGATGAGCGAGCCGTATCGCATCGGCGAGCACGAGCTTTATCTCGAAGCAAGCATCGGCGTCAGTACTTTTCCACAAGACGGCGCCCAGCCGGAACTGCTCACGCGAAATGCCGATGCCGCGTTGTACGTGGCGAAATCGCGCGGGAGAAACGGCTATCAATTCTACGAACCGGAGCTGAGCCGGGCGGCCGCCGGGAAGTTGCGGCTCACGACGCGACTGCGGCGCGCGGCGAAAGCCAATGAGTTGTATCTGGCGTATCAGCCGCAAATCGACATGAAAACCGGATGCATCGTCGGTGCCGAGGCACTTTTGCGGTGGCACGACGACGAACTCGGTGAAGTCTCGCCGGCCGTCTTCATCCCGCTTGCCGAAGAAACCGGTCTGATCCAGAGCATCGGCACGTGGGTATTGCGGCAGGCGTGTCTGCAGGCGAGCGCATGGGTACGCTCGGTGCTTCCGCCCGTGCGCATATCGGTCAATGTTTCGCCACTTCAACTCGAACGGGCGGACCTTCCTGGCGTAGTGCGCTCGGCACTCGACGATGCCCATTGGCCCGCCGAACTGCTGGAGCTCGAAGTCACCGAGGGCACGTTGATGCGCAACGCTGAAGAAGCGCAACGAGCTTTTCGTGAACTGCGCGAACTCGGTGTGTCCATCGCTATCGACGACTTCGGCACCGGTTATTCGAGCCTCAGCTATCTGAAACGCTTTAGCGTCGACCGCATCAAGATCGATCGCGCCTTCGTTTGCGAAATCGGCAGAGACAAGGAGCTCGAAGCTCTGTCGCTTGCCATCATCGCGATTGCTGAAACGCTGAGCTTCGATGTCGTCGCTGAAGGGGTCGAACTCGATGTCCAGCGCGAGTTTCTGGTCCGTCACGGATGCACGGTGGCCCAGGGCTTCCTGTTTAGCCCAGCGGTCTCGCCGGAGGCTTTAGCGCAATTGCTCGGCAAGACCGCGGTCGCGTCTTCATTGAGCGTGGCGCCTCTCCGGGGATTCGCTTTGTGAGTCGCAACATGTATCCGCGCTGACGCACTACTTACGTTTTGTCACCAGCGCGGCGTCAACTCCTGTATTCCGCCCGACGTTAAACCGGCAGCGCTGAAATGATTCAGCCGCGACAAACGAATCCACCGATTCAACCTGGAGTCACATCATGAAGACGCTTTTCGCCGCTGTTGCTTCCGCACTGCTCGTGTCGACCGCCTTTGCTCAAACGGCCGCACCGTCTGCCGCACAACCCGCGCAAACCACGCAGTTGCCAGCCACCGGCCAGGCGAATCTGAAGGCAAGCACCGCGGTACAAGCCGGCGCGACCGCAACGAAAGCGCCTGCCGAAGCCGCTACGCAAAAGCACGTGAAAAAGACTTCCGCCCATACGAAGAAGGCCCACAAGTCCACGGCCAAAAATGCCGTCGAAACGAGCGCAGCGAAGACTAAAACGGAGAGTGCGAAAGAGGCCAGCACTGCCCCGGCGAAAGCCGACGGCGCACAAGCCGACACGACCAAAACGCAATAACACGTGATCGGTTTCGGCGCTGACCGGCCATGCAGGTGCTGTTCAAATAGAAGTTGATCGAAGCCGGACTGTGCCGTTCAGGGAGGGCGAGTCTTATGACTCGCCTTTTTTATGCCGCGTTTCATTCCCCGTCGTATCTTTTTGCCAACAAACGCGCGAATTTTTGCACCATCTTTACTCGCGGACGACTACTCTCGAATTGTTCCAATTCACCATCGCGTCGCACCAACGCCGCATCACATGGCTCTTACCCAATCGCTCGACAAGCTCTCGCCGCAACCTGCCAGCAAGCAGGTTCAACACAGCAACGTCATTGCGTTTCCGTCGGCGCGCGCGGCTCTACTCGTGACGCTGCCGCACGCTCACTTGCGCGCACTGCTTCATTCGCCGCTCGGCGTCTATGTAATCAACACGGAAACCGTGCGCGAAGAAGACCGCGTGCAACTCGACATCGCGCGCGAAGATCTCCACTTCACGTTGCACATGCTGCTCACCACGTTGCCCGCCGCGACGATCGGTCCATTGAAACGTCGCGTCAGCCACCCGAGCGCGCGTTAAATGCGCTCGACGAGAGACTGTTCACGCAGCTTGTCGGCATCGACGATTTCGATCTCCGCATAACGCAGCTTCAACGCGCCCTGCGCCTCGAAGTGCTTGAGCACCTGATTGATCGTCTGCCGCGACAACGCGAGCATCATCGCCAGGTCTTCCTGCGGGGCCTTCAGCACGTTGCGCAATGCGCCGGGTTCGCCATAGCCGCCCGCCATTAGCAAAAGGCGCCGCGCGACACGCGGTGCGGCCGGCAATAGCGCGGCTTCCTCGATCGCCTCGAACGCCAGACGCAGCTTGTGCGCGAGCAGCAGACCGAACGCATGCCAGTAAGCCGGCGTGCGCTCGAGCAGCCCGGCAAGCTCCTTCGATGCAAAACGCTCTGTCATGGACGATATCCGTAGACGGTCGTTGCTGATTGTCGGCTACCCGATGGTTTGAAAATCCGCTGCCCGCGATTATGCTGACTTTGACACAGGAGCGGCACTGATGAGAACGCTGACGCAGCAACTGACGCAATACGCGGCCTACCATCGCGACCGGCGCAATATCGCCACGCACTTCGTCGGCATTCCGATGATCGTGCTCGCGCTCGCGGTGTTGCTGAGCCGCCCGTCGTTTGGCGCCGGGACGTTCCCGGTCACGTTGTCGCCGGCGTGGCTGCTGTTCGTGGCGGCGACCGTCTACTACCTCGCGCTCGACGTGCCGCTCGGCGTGCTGATGGCCTGCGTCTCGGCGCTCTGTGTCGGGTTCGGCGAGTGGATCGCCGCGCAAACGACGCTCGTGTGGCTCGCGACCGGCATTGGGCTGTTCGTGGTCGGCTGGGTGTTCCAGTTCGTCGGCCACGTGGCCTACGAACATCGCAAGCCGGCATTCGTCGACGACGTGATCGGCCTGTTGATCGGCCCGCTATTCGTGCTCGCCGAAGCGCTGTTCGGTGTCGGCTGGCGCCCCGAGCTGCGCGATGCGATCGAGGCTGAGGTAGGCCCGACGCGCATCGCTGAGCGAGCGCCGTAGCTCAGTTCGACGCGAACCGAATGAAGCGCACGCTGTGCAGCGCGGTCAGCGCGACGGCGATCCAGATCGGCACATAGGTCGCGAGTTGCGCGACGCTCAGCGTTTCGCGCAGCAGCGTGATCGACACGAACACGAGCAGCACCGGCTCGACGTAGCCGAGGATGCCGAACAACGCGACCGGCAACAGTCGGCTCGCCTTCAGATACGAAGCGAGCGCGAGCGTGCTCAACGCACCGAGGCCCGGCAATAGCAGACACCACATTTCGGCGCGGCCGGCGATTGCTTGCAGCGAGCCGCCGCCGAGAATGCACACGGCGGCCACCGGCAGCAGCAACGCCATCTCGACGGTGAACATTGCAAGCGAATCCTGATTGATCTGACGACGCACCACGAAATAAGGCGGATAACCGAGCGCGACGACGAGCGTCGGCCACGAGAACGCACCCGTCACCCACAGTTCGTGAGCGACGCCAACCGCCGCGCACGCGACCGCGAGCCACTGCAACGCGTCGAGCCGCTCGTGATAGTGGAAGCGCCCGACCAGCACCATCACGAGCGGCAGCAGAAAATAACCGAGCGACACTTCGAGCATGCGCCCATGCAGCGGCGCCCACAGAAACAGCCAGAGCTGTACGCCGAGCAGGCCCGCAGCCACGGCCATCGCGGCACCGAGCTTCGGCTGCGTCATCATTTGGACAACGAGCGCGCGCAGAATCGGCAGGCGCTTGCGCACCGCGACGAGCAGCAGCGCGCCAGGCACGGTCCACACGATGCGCCACGCGAAGATGTCGAGGCCCGACAGCGGTTTGAGCAGCGTCGCGTAAGCGGACAATAATGCGAACATCGCCGACGCGCCGACCGACAATGCGATCCCGCGCCTGAAGTCGTTGTGATTCATTGCGCGGTCGGGGATCGGTGTGACGCGTGGGCTTGCGGCGCGCGACGCAGGCTCGCCGCATTCGTTGTCGTCATGAATATGATGTCTCGTGAGCAGGCGGCCACGCGGGCAAAGCGGCAGACGCTGCGTTGTTGTTCTGAAGCGGCGGTGCAAAACCGTAGGAAAACGGGCATTCTAGACGGGTTATTCGCCAACGGGCTTGCGCTTTTTCGTCAGTCGGCTGCAATTAGTCGTGCGCGTCGCGCGTCGATGCACTAGAACATAACTTCGTGCGCCGCGGCCGGCGAGGCCATTTCCGGCTCGTCCTCGCCTCGCGCGAATCTTGCTACCCAAGTTTTGCACGCTGTGGCCGCACCACTCGCGACAACGACGTCCACAGCGGCACGCAACGAGCAGCAACCACGAGCCGGGTCGGCGAATGCAGCCTCGAGCGCAGTCTGTCAGGCCGCCGCGAATCACCGCCCGCGCATCTCGCCCACGGCATGCCTCAACTGCGTTTCATCGCGCATGCCACCGCCCGGCAGCAATCCCGCTCATCGAATGTGACTACTGGAGCCAGCATGACCCAGCCAGCCCTATCGCTCAGCAACTCGCCTTCCGAACTGCGTCGCGCCTTCGCCGCCGACGTGTACGCCGGCCTCACCCATACGCCGCAAAAAGAGCTGCCGTCGAAGTATCTGTACGACGAGGTCGGTTCCGCACTTTTTGAAGTGATTACCGTATTACCCGAATATGGCGTCACGCGCGCCGAAGAACGTCTGCTCGCGAAGCACGCGGCCGACATCGTCGAGCATTTGCCGCATGACGTCACGGTCGCCGAACTCGGCAGCGGCAGCGGCCGTAAAACGCGGCGCATTCTCGAGGCGCTGTGTAAAAAACGCCCTACTTCCTACTGCCCGATTGAAATTTCGCGCAGTGCGTTGCAGTTGTGCCGGCGCGAACTCGGTGACATCGAGCGGATTTCGATCGTCGGTTATGAGCGCGACTATCTGGCCGGTCTCGCCGAAGTGAGCCGGCAGCGCGCGCCCGGCGACCGCTTGCTCGTGCTGTTCCTTGGCAGCACGATCGGCAACTTCGGCAGGCTCGCGGCGACGCGTTTTCTGCGCGAGATCCGCAACATGCTCGCGCCCGGCGACGCGCTGCTGCTCGGCACCGATCTGATCAAACCGACGCCGGTGCTGGTCGCAGCCTACGACGACGCGATCGGCGTGACCGCGTCGTTCAATCTGAACCTGCTCGCGCGCGTCAACCGCGAACTCGACGGCGACTTTCCGCTCGATGAGTTCGAGCACGTCGCGCGCTTCAATCCGGACGCCCGCAGCATCGAGATGCATCTGCGCGCGAAGCGCGATATCACCGCTCACGTGCGCGCCGCAAAGCTGACGGTGTCGCTGAAGGAAGGCGAGACGATCTGGACCGAAAGCAGCCACAAGTATCGCGCGGAAGAATTGCCCGCGATCGCCGATGGCGCCGGCTTCGTGTGCAGCCATCAATGGATCGAGGATGAGTGGGGATTCGCGGAGAGTTTGTTGGTGGCCCGGTAAGCGCTGAGCACGCGGCAAATAACGGCCGATAAAGTCATACACGAAAAAGCGGCGCGCCCTCCTCTGGACGGCGCGCCGCTTTTTTAACTCGCGCAGCTCGAGCTCAATGCTGCTCGAAGCGCTCGTAACACCTGTCCGTCACGCGCTCCTCGCCGTTCACTTCGGTCACGCGCGCCGCCGGCGGTCCGTGACGCAGCCACGACAACATCCGGTCGATCTGATTGGCCGATCCCTGCAACATCGCCTCGACCGAACCGTCGTCGAGATTCGCGACCCATCCCTTGATGCCGAGCGCGTGCGCCTGGCGCACCGTCGCAAGGCGAAAGCCAACGCCCTGCACGGTTCCGCGCACCCGCGCGTAATACGTTTCGATCCGCTCATCCAGATCCGGGGCCATGCCGCTACCTCCTTTTAATGCCTGACAGTCTTTCAAGCCGGCATTCTAGTCGCGTCGCGGCGAGCGCGCTCGGCAACGCCCACCCTTTGCGCGCGCCACGTACAATCCGTCGACCGTCACGCAGGAAATGGAAACAGAATGACCGAACAGAATCGCGATCTCGTGCTCGTGACCGGCGCGTCCGGCTTCGTCGGCTCGTCGGTGGCGCGCATCGCGCAGAGCAAGGGCTTGCGCGTACGCGTGCTGGTGCGCGCGACGAGTCCGCGCAAGAACGTCGAATCGCTCGACGCGGAAATCGTCGTCGGCGACATGCGCGACGAAGCATCGATGCGCCACGCGCTGCGCGGCGTGCGCTATCTGCTGCACGTGGCCGCCGATTATCGGCTGTGGGCGCCGGACCCCGGCGAGATCGAGCGCGCGAATCTCGAAGGCACCGAGGCGACGATGCGCGCGGCGTTGAAGGAAGGCGTGGAACGCATCGTGTATACGAGCAGCGTCGCCACGCTGAAGGTGACGAGCTCCGGCCAGTCCGCCGACGAAACCTCGCCGCTTCGCGCCGACCAGGCGATCGGCGTCTACAAGCGCAGCAAGGTGCTCGCCGAGCGCGCGGTCGAGCGCATGATCGCCGAGGACAGTCTGCCCGCGGTGATCGTCAATCCATCGACGCCGATCGGCCCGCGCGACGTGAAACCGACGCCCACCGGGCGCATCATTCTGGAGGCGGCGCTCGGCAAGATTCCCGCATTCGTCGATACGGGGCTGAACCTCGTGCACGTCGACGACGTCGCCGCCGGTCATTTCCTTGCGCTCGAACGCGGCAAGATCGGCGAGCGCTATATTCTGGGCGGCGAAAATCTGCCGTTGCAGCAGATGCTCGCCGATATCGCGGCATTGACCGGCCGCAAGGCACCGACACTGAGCCTGCCGCGCTGGCCGTTGTATCCGCTCGCGATGGGCGCGGAAGCGGTCGCCAAATTCACGAAGCGCGAACCTTTCGTCACCGTCGACGGACTGAAGATGTCGAAGAACAAGATGTATTTCACGTCGGCGAAGGCGGAACGCGAGCTGGGGTATCGGGCGCGGCCTTATCGCGAGGGGCTCGCCGATGCGCTCGAATGGTTCCGGCAGGCGGGGTATCTGAAGCGGTGATCAAGGGATAAGTGAACGGCTGAACAGCGGCCGCAAGCATTTTGTTACAAGTCCCGCGCCGGCGACGGGTCCAAGCCCGCGCGCAGCGGGTAAAATCGCGGGTCCTACCTGAGAAACCTCGCATGAATCTTCACGAACAGCTCGGCGCGCTGGAAATGGGCGTCGATCAGCTCATTCAGGCTGTCGTGGCCACGCAGGCCGAGAACACTCCCGAGACAAGCGCTGACGCTGCGGCATCGCCCGCGGCGGTGGAGCATGCCGCGCACGAAGCAGCGGCGCAAGCAGCAGCGGAACAGCCCGCGAACACCGAAGCAAACGCAGAAGCAAACGCAGAAACGCACGCCGAAGCGATCGATAAGCCGGCCGCCCCGCAATTCCAGCCGACGCTCGAAATCAACCGCCCCGCGCGCGACGAAATCACGATGACGATCGGCGACCAGACCGTCGCGCTACGCCCGGATCAGATCAGCCGGCTGATCGAGGAACTGTCGAACGCACGGGCGTCGATGACGCCGGAGCAGCCGCAAGGCATCCCGCCGGGCTGGCAATTCGTCTCGACGAAGAATCCGATGATGGCCGTGCAGAAGCAGTCGAACGGCGACCGCTTGCTCGTGATGCGCCATACCGGCCACGGCTGGGTGCCGTTCACGTTCTCGCCGGACATCGTGATCCAGATGTACATGATGCTGACGAACGCGTGACGAAACGCGCGTACATAACAAAAGCGGCCTGGAGCCGCTTTTTTTTACGTCTGCCTTCTGCATCCGACGAGCGCATCGGCCATCGACAGACTTCAGCGCTCCTGCACCGGCGCCTGCACGCGCGCCTTCCACTGCCCACCCTTGCCGCGCCAGTAGCGCACCGCCGATGCGAACGTCGCGCCGACATAGAACAGCGCCACGAGCGGCAGAAACGGCGCCCACAGCGGTGAGCGCCGGTAGTAGACGAGCATCGGCGCATAGGCGCAGCACATCGCCGCCCACGCGATCCAGGCCGGCCAGCCGAGCGGCCCGAGGATCAACGCCGCGACCGGCGGCAACAGATAGATGATCGCCATACCGACGAGCGTGCCCGCGAGCAGTAGCGGCGAGTAGCGCAGCTGCGTGAACGCGGTGCGCGCGATCATGTTCCAGATGTCGCGCCAGCTATCGTAGGGACGCAGCGACACGCTCTTCGCCGCCACATCGAGCCGGATCGGATGACGGCCGGTGCCACGATGCTTGATGCGCGCGGCAAGACTGCAATCGTCGATCAGCTCGGCGCGAATCGACTCGATGCCCCCCGCTTCCTCGAGCGCCGCGCGGCGCACCAGCATGCAGCCGCCCGCCGCGGCCGCAGTGCGGTTGCGTGGATTGTTGACCCACGCGAACGGATACAGCTTCGCAAAGAAGAACACGAAGGCCGGAATCAGCGCCTTTTCCCAGAACGAATCGCAGCGCAGCCGGACCATCAGCGAGACGAGGTCGCGCTTTTCGGCATCCGCGCGCGCGACGAGCTGCGTCAACGCCTCGGCGGGATGGCCGATGTCGGCATCGGTCAGCAACAGGAATTCGGCCGGCAGATCGAGCGTGCGCACCGCCTCGATGCCCTGCGACTGCGCCCACACCTTGCCGGACCAGCCCGGGGGCAACGGCTTCGCGCTCAGCACGGTGAGGCGCTCCGGACATTGCAGCCGCAGCGCTGCGGCACGCGCGGCGTCGGCGGTGCCGTCGGTGCTGTGATCATCGACGACGATCACGTGGAACGCGCCTGCATAGTCCTGCTCGAGCAGCGACGTGACCGCCTCGGCGATCACGTCGACTTCATTGCGCGCCGGTACGACGGCCGCGACGGCCGGCCATGCGTCGCGCGCCGCGATGGCCAGCGGCGCGGCGGGGCGCGCGCGCCAGAAGCCGCCGCGCGCGAACAGCAGCACGCACCAGATCAGCAGGGAAACACACGAAAGAACGAACAGGACCGCCGCCATTAAGCATTACCCTCGATTGAGCGCGCCGCCATGCCGACGCGTCTGGATAGTCGCATTTTCAGGGTGCGCGCCGCCACCACGCACCAGTCGAACAGATTGAGGACCGGGCGCGCGCGGAACACATCGTAATCCGCGCGCTCGATGCGCTCGAGAAACCGAAGGCCTGCATGCACCGCGCCGCACAGCTCGATGCCGAGCCGCCCCGGCATGCGCAGCGCGAGCGGTGCGCCGCGGACCAGCGTGGCGCGCACGAACGCGATTTCATACGCCATCAGCGCGCGCCACGCATCGTCGACGACACCATCGGCAAGCTGCGCCTCGGTCACGCCGAAGCGGCGCAAATCGGCTTGCGGCAGGTACACGTGCTGTCGTTGCCAGTCGGCGGCGACGTCGAGCCAGAAGCTGATCAGCTGCGACGCCGTGCAGATCGCGTCGGCGTCGGCAAGATTGTGCGGCGTCGCCGCGCCGACCAGATGCAGCAGCAGATGCCCGACCGGATGCGCCGAGCGGCGGCAATAGTCGACGAGCGCGGCGCGATCCGCATAGCGATTGGTATCGATGTCCTGCGCGCAGCCCTCGAGCAGATCGTAGAACGGTTCGAGCGGCAGCTCGTATTGCGCGATCACGCCAGCGAGCTTGCCGAACAGCAGCGCATGCACGGGCGCGGCGCGCCGTTGCGCGATCGCGTCGAGCCCGGCGCGGAAATCGGCCAGCCGGGCATGCCGCTCGGCGGCGCTCCACTGGCCTTCGGCGGAGATATCGGCCGCGGTGCGCACGACCTGATAGATAATACCGACAGGCGCGCGTAGGGCCTTAGGCAGCAACACGCTCGCGATCGGAAAGTTTTCGTGCTGATCGACGTCCATCCAGCGAGCCTCGAAACCATTCTGTAATACAGCGCGACGTCCGCGCGGCAAGGATCGGTAGTTTAAGGGTTCCGCCGTGACGGTGCAGTGTGCGGTCATGGTCGGGCGCGTTTAGAGGCAATCCCGCGCTGGCTCCTTACATCTTCGTAACGCTCGCCGCCCAGGTCCTCCGCACGGCCCAGCGGGTGCGGCAAGCGGCCAACACACGGGCCGCAGCAAAAAGCAAAGTGGCCCCGATAGCGTTAGAATGCGCGTTTGGTTTTGCTGTACCGGCCGGTCGCCGGGGCTCAAGACGTCAACTAATCAAGATGAGCGCGGCGATAAAGTCAGTTTCACGACTTCTTCGAAACCCGCGTTAGTCGGAGTTCGCCAACTTATGCGAGTCATCCTTGCTCAGCCCCGCGGCTTTTGTGCGGGCGTTGTCCGCGCAATCGAAATCGTCGATCGTGCGTTACAGCAACACGGCGCGCCCGTGTATGTCCGCCACGAGATTGTCCATAACCGTCACGTGGTCGACAATCTGCGCCAGAAGGGCGCGCGTTTCGTCGAGGAACTCGATGAAGTGCCGCAAGGTGCCGTCGCGATATTCAGCGCGCATGGTGTTGCGCAAACCGTCGAACGTGATGCCGAAGCGCGCGGCCTCGACGTGCTCGACGCAACCTGCCCGCTCGTGACCAAGGTGCACGTACAGGGTCGTCAGTACGTGGCCGCCGGCCGCACGCTGATCCTGATCGGCCACGCCGGCCATCCCGAAGTGGAAGGCACGATCGGCCAGATTCCCGGCCAGGTGCTGCTCGTGCAGAGCGAGGCAGAAGTCGCGAAACTCGAATTGCCGGTCGATGCGCCGCTCGCCTACGTGACGCAAACCACGTTGTCGGTCGACGACACGCGCGGCATCATCGACGCGCTGCTGCGCCGCTTTACCGACATGGTCGGTCCCGACACGCGCGACATCTGCTATGCAACGCAGAACCGCCAGGCGGCGGTGCGCGAATTGAGCAAAGAGGTCGATGTACTGCTGGTGGTCGGCGCGACCAACAGCTCGAACTCGAACCGGCTGCGCGAAATCGGCAGCGAGAGCGGCGTGGCGAGCTACCTCGTCGCCGACGGCTCTGAAGTGAAGCCGGAATGGTTCGCCAACGTGCACACGGTCGGCATCACGGCCGGCGCGTCGGCGCCCGAAGAAATGGTCGAAAACGTAATCGATGCGCTACGCGCATTGGGGCCCGTCGATGTCACGACGATGGCGGGCCGTGAAGAAAAAGTCGAATTCAAGTTGCCATCGAAACTGATGCAACCTCTCGCTGCACGCGAAGTTTAAGGAGGACGCCTTGTCTATTCCGCTGCTACAGAAAGTCCGCGTCGGCGCATACATCATGCGCCAGCATCTCTCCGGCAACAAACGCTATCCGCTCGCCCTGATGCTGGAGCCGCTGTTTCGCTGCAATCTCGCCTGCAATGGCTGCGGCAAGATCGACTATCCGGATCCGATTCTGAACCAGCGTCTGTCGCTGGAAGAATGCCTGCAGGCCGTCGACGAATGCGGTGCGCCGGTCGTGTCGATCGCGGGTGGCGAGCCGCTGCTGCACAAGGAAATGCCGCAGATCGTCAAGGGCATTATGGCGCGCAAGAAGTTCGTGTACCTGTGCACGAACGCGCTGCTGATGGAAAAGAAGATGGACGACTACGAGCCGAATCCGTACTTCGTGTGGTCGGTTCACCTTGACGGCGACAAGGAAGCGCACGATCACTCGGTGTCGCAGGAAGGCGTGTACGAGAAGGCCGTGGCCGCGATCCGCGAAGCGAAGCGCCGCGGCTTCCGCGTGAACATCAACTGCACGCTGTTCAACGACGCGCAGCCGGAACGCGTGGCGAAGTTCTTCGACACGTTGGGCCCGATGGGCGTCGACGGCATCACGGTATCGCCGGGTTATGCGTATGAGCGCGCGCCGGATCAGCAGCACTTCCTGAACCGCGACAAGACCAAGCATCTGTTCCGCGAAATCTTCAAGCGCGGCAACAACGGCAAGAACTGGTCGTTCAGCCAGTCGGCGATGTTCCTCGACTTCCTCGCGGGCAACCAGACCTACGAATGCACGCCGTGGGGCAACCCGGCGCGTACCGTGTTCGGCTGGCAAAAACCGTGCTATCTGGTCGGCGAAGGCTACGTGAAGACCTTCAAGGAACTGATGGAAACCACGGACTGGGACAAGTACGGCACCGGCAACTACGAGAAGTGCGCGGACTGCATGGTCCACTGCGGTTTCGAAGCGACGGCCGTGATGGACACGGTTGCGCATCCGCTGAAGGCGCTGAAGGTCAGCATGCGCGGCCCGAAAACCACGGGCGCGTTCGCGCAGGACATTCCGCTCGACAAGCAGCGTCCCGCCGAGTACGTGTTCTCGCGTCACGTCGAGATCAAGCTCGAAGAAATCACGCGCGCCGGCAAGGGCAAGAAGGTGGAGACCGCGACGGCCGCGCACTGAGGCGTTCGACAGGAGAGCGGCCGCGCGCCGCCCCTGTATTGCGCCTGATCGTTAGCGCAAGCAACTCGAAAAAAAGCGCGGTGGCCAATCAAGGCCACCGCGCTTTTCTTTTACCGATTGAAACTTCTGTCGACCGACCCGCTTACGCGCCGCGCGCATTATGCGCGGTCAGGAATTTGATCAGCCCGTCGATGCCGCCTTTGGCGATCTGGTCGGCGAACTGCGTCTGATACACCTGGATCAGCCACGCGCCCATCATGTTGATGTCATAGATCTTCCAGCCCGACGGCCCCTTGGTGAGCCGGTAGTCGATCGCGTCATCGCCGCCGTTGCTGATCACGTGCGATTGCACGACGGTGTCGGTCGCGCCGCCTTGCACGCTGACCGGCGCAAACTGGAACTTCACGTCCTGGTCGCGCAGTTGCGACAGCGATGCGGCATAGGTACGCGTGAGCAGCAGCGTAAACTGCTCGTACAGTTGCTTCTGCTGCTCCGGCGTCGCGGTCGCCCACGGCTTGCCTACCGCGATACGTGTGGTGCGCTGAAAGTCGGTGGCGGGCAGGAAGTGCGTCTGGACGACCTGGGTGATCTTCGCCATGTCGCCGCCGCGCGCCTGCGGGTCAGCCTTCATTGCGCTCACCGTGCCCTGGACTGCACTTTTTACCACCGCGTCGGGTGCGCTCTGCGCAAACGCCGCCGTGGATACCACGGCCGCAGCCACAAAAGCAGTCAGATATCGTTTCATACGCTTGTCATGACTCGAAAGAAGTAGCGCCGACGGGCCGCAGCCCCGCGGCTAAAGAGAGGTACACCAGTATAGCGGGGATTACGTTCCCATCCGGACGAAGCCGTCAGGAGCCGTACTTGCTACCGAAGTCGGGCTTGCTTGCCCGGGCTCTGTATACTTATGCACCTTCGTCAAAAACAACACCCGTGATAAGGCCACGTCCGCCTACATGCTGAAGTCATCTATCGTCCGTCTCGTCGCGTATTCGGTGCGTCATCCGCTGAGGATCATCGCGCTGTCGATCGTGCTCGCTGTCCTGAGCGGCATATACGTCGCGCATAACTTCAAGATCAACACGGACATCAGCCGTCTCATCGAAACCGACAAGCAATGGGCCGCAGTCCAGAACGCGCTCGACGCCGCCTTCCCCGACCGTGGCGACACCGTGCTGGTGGTGGTCGAGGCGCGCGCGCCCGAATTCGCCGACGCCGCCGCCAATGCGCTGACCGCCGCGCTCAGAGCCGATCCGAAAGAGTTCACGTCGGTCTCGCAGCCCGCCGGCGGCCCCTTCTTCGAACACAACGGCCTGCTGTTTCCGTCCACCGACGAGGTGATGTCCACCACCTCGCAACTCGTGCAGTCGCGCCCGCTCGTCAATCAACTTGCGCATGATCCGAGCCTGACCGGTCTCGCCGGCACGCTGACTACGACCCTGCTGCTGCCGCTGCAACTGGGCCAGGTCAAACTCCCTGACATGAGCCGGCTGCTTGCGCAAAGCGCGAACACGCTCGATCGCGTGCTGGCCGGCCAGCCCGCCGCGTTCTCGTGGCGCGCTCTCGTCGATAAAAGCGTCGCCACCGATCCGGCGCGTTCGTTTGTCGTCGTGCATCCGGTCGTCAACTACGACGCGCTGGAGCCGGGCGCGAGCGCGTCGAGGGCGATTCGCGCAACCGCGGTCTCGCTGCATCTCCAGCAGCGCTACGGTGCGACGATCCGCCTGACCGGCGAGCAGCCGCTCGCCGACGAGGAGTTCGCGTCAGTGCAGGACGGCGCGGTGCTGAACGGCATCGGCACTTTCATCGTCGTCCTGATCATTCTGTGGCTCGCGCTGCGCTCGGGCCGCATGATCGCGGCCGTGTTCATCACGCTGTTCGTCGGCCTCGCGATCACGGCCGCGCTCGGCCTGTTGATGGTCGGCGCGCTCAACATGATTTCGGTCGCGTTCATGGTGCTGTTCGTCGGGCTCGGCGTCGATTTCGGCGTGCAGTTCGGCGTCAAGTATCGCGAGGAGCGCAACCGCGACGACCGGCTGTCGGCCGCGCTGATGCACACCGCGCACAGCATCGGCGTGCCGCTCACGCTCGCGGCCGTGGCAGTCGCGCTGAGCTTCTTCTCGTTCCTGCCGACCGCTTATCGCGGCGTGTCGGAGCTTGGCCAGATCGCGGGCGTCGGCATGTTCGTCGCGTACTTCACCAACATGACCTTGCTGCCAGCGCTGCTGAAGCTCTTCAATCCGCCGGGCGAAGTCGCCTCGCCCGGTTTCAGGCAGCTCGAGCCCGTCGACGACTTCCTCGACCGCCATCGCAAGCCGGTGTTGATCGGCACGCTGCTCGTCGTGATCGGCGCGACACCGCTGCTCACGCACCTGCGTTTCGACTTCAATCCGCTGCATCTGAAGGACCCGCACACCGAGTCGATGGCAACGTTGCTGTCGCTGAAGGATTCGCCCGAAGCCGCGGTGAACAACGTCCAGGCGCTGGCGCCGTCGCTTGCCGACGCCGACGCGATGGCCGGGCGACTGCGCAAGCTGCCGGAAGTGGGCCGCGTCAACACGCTGAGCACCTTCGTGCCGGCCGACCAGCAGCAGAAGATGATGCTGATCGCGAGCGCCGCGCAACAGCTGCTGCCGGCGCTGCAACAGCAGCCCGCGCCGCAAGCCACCGACGAGTTGCGCGTCGCCGCATTGAAGCGCGCGGCGAATCAGTTGTCGCTCGCGGCCGAGGACCATCCGGGCCCGGGCGCGGCGGATGCGCAGCACCTGTCCGCGACTTTGCAAAAGCTCGCCGCCGCCGACGCCGCCACGCGCGACCGCGCCGAAGTCGCGATGTCCGACACGCTGCGCATCGCCTTGAAGCAGCTTGAGAACCTTCTGCAGCCGACCGAAATAACCCAGCAGACCCTGCCGCCAGGCATCACCGCGATGTGGATCGGCAAGGGCGGTCATGCGCTCGTCGATATCGCGCCGAAGGTGCCGCCCGGCGTCGATCCAAACGACGACCAGATGCTCGCGCGCTTCGCACACGCGGTGAAGAGGGCGGAGCCGGGCGCGATCGGCGGACCGATCTCGATCCTGCATTCGGCCGACACGATCATCAAGGCGTTCCTGCAGGCGGCCCTCTATGCGCTGCTGTCGATCGCCGTGCTGCTATGGATCGCACTGCGCCGGGTCGGCGACGTGCTGCGCACGCTGGTGCCGCTGCTGGTGTCCGCGATCGTCACGCTCGAACTGTGCGTGGTATTCGGCATGCCGCTGAACTTCGCGAACATCATCGCGCTGCCGCTGATGCTCGGCGTCGGCGTCGCGTTCAAGATCTACTTCGTGATGGCGTGGCGCCACGGCCAGACCGGCCTGTTGCAGTCGAGCCTCACGCATGCGGTGCTGTTCAGCGCCGCCACAACGGCCACCGCGTTTGGTAGCCTGTGGCTGTCGCACCATCCGGGCACGTCCAGCATGGGGAGGCTGCTCGTGCTTTCGCTGTTCTGCACGCTGATCGGAGCGGTGGTTTTCCAGCCGGTGCTGATGGGCAAGCCGCGTCAACGTCGCGGGAAGCAAAAAGGAATATAAGCATGAAGCTGCGTAACACCGCGCTGGCGCTCACCGCCGCGGGTCTCATTTCCGGCTGCGCGACCGCTCCGGATCGCAAGCCGGGCGATCCGTTCGAGCCGGTGAACCGGGTGATCTTCAATTTCAATGACGGAGTCGATCGCTATATCGCGGTGCCGGTCGCGAAGGGCTACCAGAAAGTGACGCCGCAGCCGCTGCGCACCGCCGTCAGCAATTTCTTCTCGAACCTCGGCGACCTCACCAACGCCGCAAACGCGCTGCTGCAACTGAAGATCACCGATGCGACCGAAGACATCATGCGCTTCGCGTTCAACTCGGTGTTTGGGATTGGCGGCCTGCTCGACTGGGCGACGCCGGCCGGTCTGCCCAAGCATCATCAGGACTTCGGTCTGACGCTCGGGCATTGGGGCATTCCGTCGGGTCCGTATCTGGTGCTGCCGCTGTTCGGGCCGAGCACGGTGCGCGACAGCATGGGGCTCGTCGTCGATGTGAAGTTCAATCCGCTGAACTATATCGAACCCGCGACCCGCAATCCTCTGTACGTGCTGCAGTTCGTGAGCACACGTGCGGATCTGCTCGGCGCGACCAGCCTTCTGGAGCAGGCTGCGCTCGACAAGTACTCGTTCGTTCGTGATGCCTATGTGCAGCAGCGCCTCGCGCGTCTGCGCGGCACGAGCAATAACCCTCCGCCGCTGCCGAACTACGACGATAACGGCGATACGGGCCCGGCTGCTGCCCCAGCGGCAGGCGCGCCGGCGGGCGGCCTGCCGAATTACTCCGATCCGGGCGATGTGGGCGAGACGCCCAATGGCGCTTCGGGAGCGGGCTGCGCGGCCAAGGGCGCGCCCGGTGCGCTGCCGAATTACAACGATCCGGGTGAGTCCTCGCCGGCGCCCAATGGGGCTTCCGGTGGAGCGACCAACGCGCCCAGCGGGGATCTGCCGAGCTACACCGATCCGGGCGACAGTGGCGCGGGCGCTACGCCAGCCGTGCCTGCTGAGCCGGCGTCGGCCCCGCAATAGCGCTCCAGGGGATCTGGGAACCGGCCGCCGGGCCCTGGCGCTTCAGTCCAGCGCTACAAGGCACAGCGGGGCGCCCTGGATGGGCGCCCCACGCTGAAGTACAGCCAAACGTCACCCTTCCTCGACGGCCCTGACGGGTGCCGTTTGCGGTACCGGCTTGGAGTTCGCGCGATAGTGAGCGAACTGCTCGTCCGCGGAACCGGATACTCGTGCGGCCATGCAGCGCCAACGGAAAAAGGCCCGCTCGACAACGGGCGGGCAGGTTAGGAACGTATTCCCTAATCCATCGGGTCATACTGGTGGAATCCCTGATAGCCGGTTGTGTCCTCTACCTTGGTTATCCGCCAATGCCCGTTTTCCTTTGCGACGAACACGACGAGATTCTGTTTTTCCGTTAACCCGAACGTCACTGGAATTACCGCCGTCCCGCCGAGCGCGATTGCCGGATGCAAAGTCATCGTTGTGAGCCATATTTGCGGATCGAGGTCTTGCACCCGCGTGAAGTAGTCCGCACCGCCCGGCAAGCGTTTGTGGCGATAGTCGTCCCGCAGATTATCGACCGTCGGTTTTGCCACATAGTTGTAAATGTGGCTATCCGTCAGTTGATAAACGCTGCCCTCCCGCTGCAAATACCAAGTGTAAAACGCCTTCACTGCGGCTTCTGGTGTATCCGGAGTCGCTGCGGTGGTTACACCCGGCTCGAGTACCAACGCAAGAGCCAGTGAGGCAAAAACGCGCAAAAGAAATTTACTCATTGTCAGTCGTGCCGGAATATTTTGTATGCAGGTTTCATGGTTCGATAGGCCTGACCCGGATAAAACCCATGCAATTGTCGAAAATCCGATATCCATATCTGGCCGTCAAACATCGCCATGTGGCCGTATGGATGACCCGTAATGGCCTGAATAACTACCACGTCGCCGCGCTGCAGAGTGCCATCCACCTCGGTGAAACCCCGCTCCCACGAGCGACGAGCCGTAATCTTTCGCGTACGCCGTATGCGTAATCCGCAGTCCTCCCGCTTCAATCGCACGCCTAGTGTACTCCGCGCATCGGCTCTGGCTCGATAGCCTAGCGTTAGCTTGCAGGTATCGCACCGCGCCGGTTTTGTCCCATGCCATTTTTATCAGGCTCCTTAAGAAGAGGAGCCTGATAATTATCGCCACTCGATGGGCAAGTCAATTATTAATACGGAATGTGACAAGAATTTACAATAGATTCACCATTTTTATTATGGAGGATGCTATCCCAAAATAAAAACGGGCATTCATCGGCTAGAATTTTCTCTTTTTAACCGGTGAACATTGTGAGCAATAACCGGTATTCATTCGGCCGCCTGGTGCTACCCGAGGACAGGCTGCCGTGATTGACACCAATATCTGGGACCGCCGTGCAGGCGGACCTGGTGCCGCTGACCCTACGCATGCGGGCAGAAGACGTGCGACTCGGACATGGGACACCAAAGCCATTGAATCAGCGAACGCGCCGCCTCACTACAATTGATCGCCTCGGATTGGTCGTTCCACAGACCATGCTGGCATTCATCCATCGCCATCCGGAAGTGCTGACAAATAGGCCAGCGCGCCGGCACTACGCCTGTCTGGCGCTCCATCGAGCGGAATTGGTATGAATTGGATCGTCGATAAAGTGGCGCTTCTGCTCGCCGCGATCGCCTGTGCGGCGATCGCATGGGCGCTGATTCGCTACAGCGGCCAGTGGTTTCCGCTGCTACTGTTCATACTGGCATTTGCGGGGCTTTACGCAGATAACCAGCGGCTGCACAACCGCCTAAGGGACCTGGGCGAAGACTCGAGTCGCCGCTCCAGGGGTGAGTCACGCACACGCTAGCGACTTGCTACCGGCCCCAGACGCAGTCGGGATCGCTAACCGCCATCCCCGTCGCTCAACTGCTGACGCCCGCGATCCGCAGCGCGCCGCCCTTCCCCAAGGCCTCCCGCGCCTCGACCAGCGTAGTCCGCGCGGCGCGCGCATCGCCGGCGAGGCGCAGCAGCGCGCCGAGTTGCGACGGCTGCCGCAGCAATTCGCGCAGAATTGGCCCGAGGGCGGTGCTGCCGTCGTCGCGCAAACCAGCGGTCGCGGCCGGCGGCAGCGTGCGCCAGGCCGGATCGACGATCGCGCGACACACGGCGAACGGCAGACCGTGCGCGGCAGCGGTCGCGCCAGCGATGTGCGATTCCATATCCACCGCGAGCGCGCCGGTCGATTCGTGCAGCGCGCGTTTGTCTTCGGCGGTGATCAGCGGCGCGGCGACCGCCGCCATCGCGCCACGGCGCAGACGTCCCGCGAGCCCTTCGGCCGTCCTGACGTTGGTCACGGCGGCGGCAATCCGCTCGGCCCATTGCCGATCCGTGTCGATACACCCGAACGGCCCATGCACGGCATCCGCGACGATCAGCGCGCCCGGCTGCAGATCCCGCGCGAGCCCACCCGCCGTGCCGAAACTGACGATCCCCGCCGCGCCGCGAGCGACCGCGGCGTTCAGCGCGCGCTCGAGCAGATCGGCGCGCGCCGCGTACACGACTTCGACGCGCTCGCTGCCGTCGCCGCGCGCGATGCGCGCCTCGAACGCCATGCCCGTCACGACGATCACCGGCAAGCTGCTAGCGCCCGTCCCCACGGACGGCGTCATCGACACGGACATCCGTCACATCCCGACCGTGACGCGCGTGAGCCCATTGCGCTTCAGATGACGGAAGCGCGCGAGCGCCCACAGCGGGAAGAACTTGCGATAGCCGTGGTAGCGCAGATAAAACACGCGCGGAAAGCCGGTCGCGGTAAACCGGGTTTCGTCCCACAGCCCATGCTCGCGCTGCTCACGCTGCAGATAGTCGATACCGCGCGCCACCGCCTCGTGATCGACCTCCCCCGCCGCCATCAGTCCGAGCAGCGCCCAGGCTGTCTGCGACGCGGTGCTCGGCGCACGCTCGTAGCCGCGATAGTCGAGCTTGTAGCTCTCGCCGCCCTCGCCCCAACCGCCGTCGTCGTTCTGGATCGACACGAGCCATTGCACCGCGCGCCGCATGCGCGGGTCGTCGTGTGGCATGCCGGCCGCGTTCAGCGAGCACAGCGCGGTCCATGTGCCGTAGATGTAGTTCAGGCCCCAGCGGCCGTACCAGCTGCCGTCCGACTCCTGCTCCTGCAGCATGTAGTCGAACGCGCGCCGCGCCGGCTCGCTGCTTTGCGGCAGCTCGCCGATCTGCGCGAACATCGACAGACAGCGGCCCGACACGTCCGCGGTCGGCGGATCGAGCAGCGCGCCGTGGTCCGAGAACGGAATGTTGTTCAGGTAGTACTGCGTGTTTTCCGGTTCGAACGCGCCCCAGCCGCCGTCGCTGCTTTGCATGCCGACCACCCATTCGCGCGCGCGGGCAATTGCTTCGCGATCCACATCGGATTGCGTGAGCGCCGCCGAGCGATGCATCGCCATCGCGACCACCGCGGTATCGTCGACATCCGGGAAATGCGCGTTGTTGTACTGGAACGCCCAGCCGCCCGGCCGCACGTTGGGGCGGCGCGAAATCCAGTCGCCGCGCACGTCGAGAATCTGCAGCGGACGCAGCCACGCAAGCCCGCGTTCGGCCGCCTGTTCGGCGCGCGCTTCGCCGGTTTCGAGCAAAGCGTGCGCGGCGAGCGACGTATCCCACACCGGCGACAGACACGGCTGGCAATAAGCTTCGTCGTCCTTGATGAGGAGCAGCTTGTCGAGAGATTTGCGAGCGATCGCGCGATGCGGATGATCGGCCGGATAGCCGAGCACGTCGTACATCATCACCGAATTGGCCATCGCCGGGAAAATCGCGCCGAGGCCGTCCTCGCCGTTCAGCCGTTCGTCGACGAACGCGACCGCCGCGCGGATCGCGCGCTCGCGGGTCGCCTTCGGCAACAGGCCGTCGACCGCGCGCAGCACCGAATCGACACAACGGAACAGGCCGAACCAGCCCGCGTGCTGATGCGGTGCGCGCTCGTTCATGCCGGTGTTCACCGGCGCGCCGCGGAACAGCTCGTCGATGCGCACCTTGCGCGGATTACGCGCGAGCGGCCGCTTCGCGTTGAGCACCAGCAGCGGCACGATCACCGTGCGCGCCCAGTACGACACCTTCGACAGATGGAACGGGAACCACACCGGCAGCAGCATGATCTCGACCGGCATCATCGGCACCGCGCGCCACGACACCACGCCAAAGAGGGCGAGCAGGATTCGCGTGAACACGTTCACGTGTTCCGCGCCGCCGTGCGCGAGGATCGCGTCGCGCGCGCGCACCATGTGCTCGGCATCGACCGGGTCGCCGATCATCTTCAGCGCGAAGTACGCCTTCACGCTCGCGCTGATGTCGAGCGCGCCGTCGGTGAAAAGCGGCCAGCCGCCGTCCGGCAACTGGATGCGGCGCAGATAACGCGCGATCTTCTGTTCGAGTTCGAGGTTCGGCGTTTCGCCGAGATAGTGGACCAGCAACACGTATTCGGCCGGAATCGTCGCGTCGGCTTCGAGTTCGTAGACCCAATGGCCGTCCGGTTGCTGCGCGGCCAGGATCGCATCGGTCGCGCGCGTGATCGATGCGTCGAGCGCGCTCGCGCCCTGCACGGGCGCCGGCGTTGCGGTTGCCAATGCGTCCGCCACGGCGGGCGCGTTGGCAACCACGGCGGCTTCGGCCAGGTCCGGCGCCGCATCGGCGGCTTCGGGCAGCGCCGCGTCGAGCGGCTGGGTGTGAGATAAGTCGTTCATCTGCGTTCCATCGGTTGATTCAGCAGCGTATCCGCGGCCTTCCGGCCGGAGCGGACCGCGCCTTCGAGCATCGCGGGCAGGCCGGTGGCCGTCCAGTCGCCCGCGAGCAGCAAATTGTTCCAGCGAGTGCGCGTGCCCGCCCGCAATGTCTCCTGCGCGGGCAGCGCGGCAAACGTCGCGCGCGATTCCATCACCACCTGCCAGCGCGGCAGCGGCGCGGCCGGCAGATTGACCACCTGCGCGACCTCGGCCCAGACGGTCGCCGCCAACACGTCATGCGGCGTGTCGAAGAGCCGCTCGGCGCCGTTGAGCGTCACCGACAGGCGGTCGTCGAACGCAAACAGCCATTCGGCCGTTCCGTTCAGCAGCGCGGTGATCTGCGGCAGGCCGAACGGCGGCTCGACCGCGAAATGCACGTTGAGCACGGCCGCGAAACGCGTCGGCGCGCGCAGGCCCGGCACGAGAGCCACCGCGGCTTCGGGCGGCAGCGCGAGAATCACCGCCTCGTTCGCGCCGAGCGTGATGCTCTCATCGTCGAAATGCAGCGCCTGCACACGGGCGGGGTCGGCCGCGAACGTGATGTCGCGCAGACGCGAACCGAGCCGGATCGTCGCGCCGCCATGTTGCAGCAGACGCAGCGCCGGATCGACGAACGCGCTGCCAAGACCATTACGCGCGACCAGCGGCCGGCACGCGAGCCCGCCCGCGAGCAGCGTTTCGCGCACGAGCGCGCCGGTCAGTTCGGCCGAGGCGTCGCGCGGCTCCAGATTCAGCAGCACATGCAGCAGCGGCCGCAGCAGCCGTTCCCACAGCGGACCGTGACAGCGCATCGTCTGCGCGACGCTGCGGCCCGGTTTCGCAAACAGCAGCGGCACGAGCGACAGGTAATCGGTCGGGCCCGTGTTCGGCACGCGCGCGTGCGCATCGAAAATCCACCACGGCAAACTCCCCGGCGACAGACGCACGCTCCAGCGCGAACGCGTGGCCAGATCGACGAACGGATACTCGGGCTGCGTGGGGCCGACCAGTTCGTCGGCGGCGCCGATCGCGCGCACGTAGTTGAGCGTCGCGGCATTGGCCGACAGCACGATGTGATTGCCGCTGTCGAGCGTCGCACCAAGCTTCGCGTCGTAGTACGAACGGCAGCGGCCGCCCGCGTGATCCTGCGCTTCGTGCAGCACGACCCGCGCGCCGCGCCGCTGCAGTTGCACGGCGGCGGCGAGCCCGGCCACGCCCGCGCCGACCACGTGGACGAGCTTCGGCATCAGCTCAGAAAAACGCGTAACGCGCGACGATCCACAGCAGGCGCAGCTTCGGCTTGCGGACCTTCGTGCGCGGAACGTCGAAGCCGCGCTCCAGCGCGCGCTCGAGCAGCACGCGATAGACGCCCGACATGATGCGCGGCGCGCGCACCTGAGCGCGCGGCTCGCGATCCATGATCGCGTCGGACTCGGCGAAGTGCTGCTTCGCGCGCTCGGCGAGCGTCGCGCAGACGCGCGGCAGCGTCGGATCGTCAGCGATCTGCCGCGGGTCCGTGGCCGCGATGCCTTCGCGCGCGAGCAGCTCACGCGGCAGATAGCAGCGGTTGATGACGGCGTCTTCGTCGATATCGCGCAGGATGTTGGTGAGCTGCAGCGCGCGGCCGAGATGGTGCGCGAGCAGCCGGCCCGGCTCGTCACGCATCCCGAATATCCTCACCGACAGACGGCCGGCCGCGCTCGCGACGCGGTCGCAATAGAGGTCGAGCGTGGCGTCGTCGGGCGCGCAGATGTCGGCGGCGGCATCCATCGCCATGCCGTCGATCATTGCGTGAAAATCCTCGCGTTGCAGATGAAACGTGTGAATGTGCCGCGTCAGCGCGCGCAGCGACGCGCGCGGCTGGCCGGCGTAGCAAGCGTCGATGTCGGCGCGCCATTGCTCGAGCCCGGCCGCGCGCTCGGCGCGCGGCCGGTCGCTGTCGGCGATGTCGTCGACGGCGCGGCAGAAGGCGTAGACCTGGTACATCGCATCGCGCTGCGCCGCCGGCAAGATGCGCATCGCAAGATAAAACGAGCTGCCGGACGTGGCGGCAGCGGCGTCGGTTTCAGTATCGTCCACGACAAGATTGGAAACAGCCAAGACGATCTCCGCTGGAGGCGCCCGCTGAAAGGCGTTCAAAGAGGTTTTTATGCCGACCCGCAGGGCAGTGGGCCCGCGCGCGCGGACACGCGCGAAACATCCGGCTGGGCGGCCGGAAACGGCGAAAAGTATAGCAATCTTTGCCGGTGACCGCAGTTTCGCCGGTCAATAGGGGGACGGGAAGGAAGGCCGCCGGGCGCGGCGGCCTCGACTGCGCCGCCCCCGCTAGCGAATCAGGCTCCCGCGAGCCGGAACGCGACCGCGCAGTTGCGGCCCTGACGCTTTGCGCTATAGAGCGCCGCGTCGGCCTCGTTGATCAGCACGTCGTAGGCGGGCACGCCGGCGCGCGCCGTCGCGCCGCCGAGGCTCGCCGTGACCGGCACGCTGGTGCCGATCAGCTCCACCGGCGTTTCCTCGATCACGCGACGGATCTTCTCGGCCACCAGCATCGCGTCGTCGAGCGGCGTGCACGGCAGCAGCAGCGCGAACTCTTCGCCGCCGAAGCGCCCGAACGTGTCCTGTGCGCGCACCACGCCGGCGACGCGCTGCGCCATCACACGCAGCACCGTATCGCCGACGCCATGACCGAACTGGTCGTTGATCTTCTTGAAGTGATCGAGGTCGAACAGCAACATCGACATCTCGCCGCCGTAGCGCTGCCAGCGCGTGAACTCGTCGCTCAGCCGCGTTTCGAAAAAGCGCCGGTTCGCGATGCCGGTCAGTCCGTCGCGATTCGCGTACTCCTGCAGCTTCGCAACTGCCTCCTCGCGTTCGCGCTGCACGATGCTCACATGCGTCACGTCGGAGATCGTCACGCACACGGCCACCACTTCACGACCGCGCATCAGCGGCATGAACGTGCAGTCCTGCTGCATGAAGTCGACCCCACCGGTGATCGGCCGGTCGTGATCGAACTTGAACAGATACGGGCGCTGCTCCCACGAGCTGAACGCAAAGCTGCCGAGCTGAAACACGCTCTCGATCTTGCGCGACAGCCACACGCGCGGCAGCTCCGGAAAGTTCTGATAGATCGAGTGGCCGACCACCTGCTCCGCCAACAGGCCGCTATGGTCCTGCATGAAGCGATTCCACATCAGCACGTTCAGTTCACGGTCGAGCACGAAGATGCCAAAACCGACCCGCTCGACCACGAGGTCGCTCAACGATTCCACGGAGACGTTCATATACTGGACAGCAGCGCATCGAGCGCTTCATTCATGTGTCGGATTGATTCTTCGGCCATCAGCATCACCAGATGCGCGCGAAAACTTTGATGTTCGAGCGCGAAATTCACTTCGACGAGCAGCGCCACCTGCCATTGCAGCACGCCGGGCTGGAACACTTCGTCGAGCGTCAGCGTGTCGCCGAGCATGCCCGGCGCGGAAAACACCGGCGTGCGGCCGAGCTGGTCGAGTATCGACGACACGCACGCGCCGGACAGCAGGTTCGCGACGTCGAGCATCAGTTCGCGCTCGCCGACCTCCTCGTAGCTCGAACGCGCGTACGGGTCGCGGACGAGCGAACACAGCTGCGCGATGCTGTCGCTGCGACAGATCACCAGCACCTCGCCCTTGATGTCCGAGCGAAAGCCCTGACGCACCGCGCTGACCGTGTCGTCGATATGGGTCATCTCGCGCAGCGTGCGCGCCGCGTCGCTCACCGCGACCATCCGCACGCGCGGCACCGACAGTTCGATGAACGAATCGAGCAGGCCCGCGAGCCGCGTCGCGGCCCGGCCCATCGCGAGATTGGCGATTTCCTGTAGCGCGTCGCGCTGGTCTTCGGTGAAGGCGGGCTCAGACATACAAGCCGTACTCCTTGAGGATGGGCAGGACCGCCTCCGGCGTCACCGGCTTGGCGATGAACGCGATCGCGCCGAGCTCGCGCACGCGCTGCTGGGCGAGCGGCTGCACGTCGGCGGAAACGACGATCACGAAGGTGTTGAGGTCCTCGTGCTGCAACGCTTCGAGGACCTGGTAGCCGGTCATGTCCGGCATCGTCAGGTCGAGGAACATTACCGATGCCTTGCCCTCGCGATACAGCGTGAGCGCCTCGTGCCCGTTCGTCGCGTAGGACACGTCGACTGCCCAGTCGGGCGGCAGTGCCTTCGTGAGCAACTTGCGGGCGAGCAGCGAATCGTCGGCGATCACAATGGGGAGCATGGCAACGGCGGGTCGGGCGGTTTGGGCGGGTCGGATAAAGGAATCGGCTGGTTCGTCTGCGCGCTTTCCGCGCCTGGTTGTGTGCGTATTTCGTTCGTCGCGACAGCGGAGGGTGGCACACCTTCGCGTGATGCCGACCGATGCGCGACCAGGTACAGTGGCGCCTGTCGAATTGCGATTGCCTTTGGCGAGAGGGGGTGCGAATGCAGCAGGACGCGTTTGGCGAACCTTGACGATCCGGCGTACAGAGGTGGCAACGGCCCTTTTTATCGTGACGAGGATTGTCGAAGTAAAGTCGCGCAAAAGCAACTCGCCAGAATCGGTCACGGTAACGATCTGTTTCTCTGCTAGGCGAATTTCAGAAATAGATCTATCGTCGGGGCAGACATTTTTTTATCTTTATCCTTTTGTGTACGTTTGCGCTTCCCGATTCGTCGCTGTTTTAAAGCCGCTCTTAAAGAACGGCCGGCACGACGGACGCCCATCCCCAACGCGTTGCGGCAAATTATTCCGTGCTGCGTCTATGCTTGTTCTGAAGGCGGCATGGTGCCGGCAACGGCCCGATACGGGGCTGCCACATCCGAACGACTTTTCGCGTCAACGACAATGACATCAGACCGGGTCGACTCCGCGCGCGCGGGCCGTCTTTCGCGTCGTCCTGCCCGCGAGCAGGACGACGCCTCGTTTCCCGCCGTGCCGGAACAGAATTTCCAGGTGCGTCGCATTACGCTGATCGCGCTGCTGGTCGCGGCGATCGTGCTGCCGTTCGTCTACGTCGCGGCGATGGCATTCGCCGATCTGCGCTCGCGCGAGGCCGACGCCACCGATCTGACGCTGCGCACGGTGCGGGTCGCCGAAGAACACGCGTTGAAGGTGTTCGACATGAACGAGACGCTGAACTCGCGCATCGTCGATCTGACCGACGGCCTCGACGACGACGGCATTCGCGCGCGCGAACACACGATTCACGACAAGTTGCGCACGATGGGCGGCGGCTATCCGCAGGTAGCCTCGGTGTCGATCTTCGGCCAGCAGGGCGCGCTGCTCGTGAGCAGCCGCCTGTATCCGTCGCCGGAAAATTCGATCGGCCAGCGCGACGATTTCGTCGGCATCCGCGACGGCAACGAGCTCGAACGCGTGTCGAAAGTGATGGCGGGGCATGTGAGCGGCGAGCAGGTGTTCAACATGGGCGTCGAGCGCCAGGCGCCCAATGGCTCGTTCGCGGGCGTCGTGTCGATCGCGCTGCGGCCCAGCTATTTCGACGCGTTCTATCGCGAGTTGCTCGGCAGCAGCGACGCTACGCCGATGATCATGAGCCTCGTGCGCACCGACGGCGCGGTGCTCGCGCATTACCCGCGCGGCCCACGCGAGCCGACCGCGCTCGCGTCCGATTCGCCGTTCGCCGAAGCGGTCAGGCAGGGGCAGCGCTCCGGCGTCGTGCGGATGCGCTCGAGCTTCGCCGGCGGCAACCTGATCGTCGCCTTCCGGCACGTCGGCTCGTATCCGGTCTACGTGCTGTGCGGCTATCGCACGTCGGCGATCTGGGCCGCCTGGTACAAGCACCTGAGCGTGCTGGTCCTGTCGATGTTCACGCCGTCGATCGCGCTGTGGTGCGTGATCTGGCTGTCGCTGCGCCGCCTCGGCGCCGAAGAGGAAGCGTGGCAGCGTTGGCAGGCCGAGGCATCGATGCGCCGCTCGATCGAATCCGCGTACCGCCAGTCGCGCAAGATGGAAGCGCTCGGCACGCTGGTCGGCAGCGTCGCGCACGACTTCAACAACCTGCTGATGATCCTGTCGGCCAACGTGCAGATCGTGCGACGGCGCGGCGTCGGCGGACTGGAGCGCGAACTGTCGGCGATGGAGCGCGCGCTGAAGAGCGGCCAGTCGCTGACGCGGCAGCTGCTCGGCGTCGCGCGCAAGCAGCCGCTGCGCACCGAGACGCTGTCGCTCGAACGCTGGCTGCCGTCGTGCCGCGAACTGCTGCGCGCGTCGCTCGGCGCGAAGGTGTCGCTCGTGATCAATAGCAGCGTTGATACCTGGCCGGTGCGCGTCGACGTCGCCGAGCTCGAGCTCGCGCTGATCAACGTCGCCGTCAATGCGCGCGATGCGATGGCCAACGGCGGGCGCTTCACGGTGCGCGCGAGCAATGTCGTGTTCCGTCACGAGGACGGCTTTCCGCTGACCGGCGAGTTCGTGCAACTGTCGCTCGAGGACACCGGCGCCGGTATGGCGCCCGACGTGCTCGCGCGCGCGTTCGAGCCGCTTTTCACGACCAAGCCCAAAGGCATGGGCACGGGACTCGGGTTGCCGCAGGTCTTCGCGTTCTGCGAGGGCTCGGGCGGGCTCGCGGCAATCGACAGCGCGATCGGCGCGGGCACCTCGGTGCGGCTCTATCTGCCGCGCGCGTCGACCGAGCCGCACACGGCCGGGCCTGCAGAAGCGCTAGCGACCGAAAGCGGCGTGCCACAGGGTCTGCGCGTGCTGCTCGTCGAGGACAACGAAGAAGTCGCCGCCGGCACCGAGGCGCTGCTGCAGATGATGGGTCATCAGGTCACCTGCGTGTTCAACGCCGACACGGCGCTGCGTGTACTCGACGACGCCCGCGCGAAGCGTGCGAGCACCGGCGAGCCGCTGCCGTTCGATCTGGTGCTGTCGGACATCCACATGCCCGGCAAGATGAACGGCATCGATCTGGCCGAAGCGGTGCTCAGGTTCGACCCACAGCTGCCGGTCATCCTCGTCACCGGCTACGCGGAAGAGCTCGACCGCGCGCGGCACGCGAACGTGCGCGTGCTGTCCAAGCCGTTCGATATCGGACTGCTGGAGCAACTGCTCGAAACGATCCAGCACGACGCCGTGCAAACGAGCAACGATGCCGCCACGCATCCGGCCGATACCTGATGTCGACGTCATGCCGGCGTCATTTACCGGGCCTTGTAAAAAGCGCGGCGCTTACACGCCGCGCTTTTTTCATCGTGAGCCCGCGTCATGCGTAGCACGCCGGGCAGCGCGGCCGCGCATGGGACGCGGCTGCGCCGCGCGGCGGTGCGGGGCATGAAGGTTGCTTGCCTGCACACGGCAAGGGGACGACGCCGCGAGCGTCGCCCTTTCCAGCAGAACATGTCGGGAGACAACGATGCAACATACCGTGATTGGTTTATTCGACACTTACATGCAGGCCGAAACCGCCCGCGACACGCTCGTGCAAACCGGCTTTGCGCGCGAGAAGATCGAGTTGCAGGCGAACGCCGAACCTTCGGTTGGCTCGGCCACCAGCGAAGTCGCCAACGCGGGCGTGCTCGCGAATATCGAGCGCTTTCTCGCCAGCCTGTTCTCGACCGGGCCGCGCTCATCGGACACCGCGCGTTATGCCGAGGCGATGCGGCGCGGCGCGGTGCTCGTGTGCGTCCACGCGGCAAGCGAGTCGCATGCGGAGCTGGCGCGCAATACGCTCGTGCGGCTCGGCGCGACGGATATCGGTGACCGCCCGCCCGAGGCGGGCACGCCGGCCGCCACCGACCGCGACCACTCGATACTCGATGAGCTGGGCATCGGCGCGGTGATGCCGGGAACGCCGCGCACGTCGAGCGTAACGACCGAGGCGGTTGCGACGCCCGGGATGCGCGACACCACTGCGACACCGGGGGCGGCGGGCGTGAGTTCGAGCAGCGGCGCAGCGGGTGCGGCGGCCATGACCGAATCGACCGGAATCGCCGGCGCGACGGGCGCCACTTCGACGACCGGTACGACCGCACCCGACACCATGCCCCCTCCCGCCACCCCGCGCCCTGATCCGCTGACCGCCATGCCGCCGGCGGACATCGGCGCCGCCGCCAGGCCGTTCGCGCCGCCGCCGATCAGCGAACGGCCGATGAGCGATCCGGTCAACGAACCCATCGTCGATCCGCTCGCTGGCGATGCGGGACGCAGCGCGATCGCGGCCGGCTCGGTACCAGGTTCGGGCGCGGTGATGCAGCCGTCCGACATCGTCCCCGAAGGCGGGCAGCCGGGCACCGGTCCCGGCGCGCAGATGCCGAACGAATATCTGGAGTACGAAGAAGATTTCCGCGCGCACTACGACGAGCAGTACGCAGCCGCGAACGCGCGCTACGAAGACTATGTGCCGGCCTATCGCTACGGCGCGGAGATCGCTCGCGACGCGCGATTCCGCAATCGTCCGTGGGATGAGATCGAGCCCGAAGCACGCCGCCATTGGGAAACCACGTCGCCGCACAGCACGTGGGAGCGCTTCAAGCTCGCGGTGCGTCACGGCTGGGAGCGGGCAACCGGCCATCACCACGTGTAGGCGATGCGCCGAGCGACACGAGCGCGGCCGCCTTACGCGGCGCGCGCTGTGTTCGCGTTGCTTCGGCGGATGGGGTCAGGACGCGGTCAGCGGCGCTGAGGCTCGGCTACACCGCCCCGTGCCGCTTGATCCACGTGACGTAGCGGTCCATGAACGTCTGCAGGAACTTGCGCGTGCCGTCGTTGACGATCTCGCCTTTTTCGTTGATCACCGCTGGATCGTGCTTGATGAACACCTCGGGCTGCCCCATCGCCGCGACGTCGAGATAGGCGAGCACGTTGCGCAGATGCTGCTGAGCGAGCGCGCTACCGGTCGCACCGACCGAGGTGCCGATCACCGCGCCGGGCTTGTTGGCCCACGAGTTGGTGCCCCACGGCCGCGAGCCCCAGTCGAGCGCGTTTTTCAGCACGCCCGGTATCGAGCGGTTGTATTCGGGCGTCACGAACAGCAGACCGTCCGCGGCTTGCACGCGCTCCTTGAGCTTCTTGCCGGCTTCGGGATAGTCGGCGTCGTAGTCCTGGGAGTACAGCGGCAAGGAGCCGATATCGATGTATTCGAAGGTGAAATCGGCTGGAGCGAGGGAAATCACCGCCTGAGCCAGCTGACGATTGAACGAATCCCGCCGCAGGCTGCCGACGACCACTGCAATGTGATAGGCCATGTTCGCTTCCTCAGGTAAGGCGCTCGACGCGCAGAGAGTACGAACTGTCCATCATAGGCAAAAGCCGCGCGAAACGCCCAGGCCCTGGCGGATTTGGCCAGGTCGTAGCGGATCGGGAAGGATTCTTGCGGCACCTGACGGTGGATAACCTCGCGGTTCGAAAAGTTATCCACAGATTCGCTGAATAACCTTGTGGATAAGTGGAACTTTTGCCTTGCCAATCAAGCATGCCTTCGGGCCACGGCGATCTGAGGCAAATGGACACCATCGACATTCTGGAGGACCGGATCATGAGTCTCGACTATGCAGGAAAATCCCACGACGAAGCGGTCGCCGCGCGCAAGAAAGCGCGGCAGCGCGCGCAGGAGCCGGCGGGCGGCGAGATGGCCGTCGACGGCGTCGAAGCCGATGCCACGCATAGCTGCGGCGAGTTGTCGGAACAAGGCAAACAGGTGTGGCGCACGGGCGCCGGACTCGATGGCGGAGGGAAGGCGCCGAGCCGCTAGGACTCGCGGGGGTTGTCCGTCGGCCGCGGCTAGAAGGGGCCGCTCGACGCCGCCGTATCCCCATGCAGGCCGAATGCTGAATACTGGAATACGAAAGGGCGCCGTTGCCGGCGCCCTTTTCTCATGCTTCCTTGCTGCGTATTTCGACGTGCCGATCAGTTGCCAAAAAATACGTTGCAGTATGACGCCGGGCCGTTGCAGGTCGAAGCCGGAGCGTCGGCGTGAGCGACACCCGAAGCCGCTGCGAACAGCGCGGCCGAAGCGATCAGGGCGGAGAAAATGCGTTTCATGGTGTGCGTCCTCGTTTGTGCGTGGGTTGCGCGATCCGATGCGATCGATGGCGTGAAGAATAGCGAGCGAACCCGCGTCCACAAACAGCGAAGACGAGAAGACATTGTTTTATAAATTGAAATAATCGCTATTGCGTGGTCGCGTTGAATGGGTGGTCGACCGCGACGCGTTGATCGGCCCGTATGGCGATCCGACCGCCTTGTCGCGCAGGCTCGAAATATCATTTCTTGCAACAATTAATTTCCGGTGTCATAAACTGCCGCGCCGCGCGACGAAGCTCCTCAGGCATCGATTGCCAAGGGCATATGTTCAATACCGATTCGCTAGGGCAGGAACGTGAGGGAGAATGGCGCACGCATCTGCAAACCGTGCGAGGACGACCATCTGCTCATGAATCACGACGTTTCAGGACGACACGCGCAGCGCAGCGCGCGGCCGACAGCGCAGCGACGGAGCATGCCGTGACGCAGCCAGGCGCTCCCTCGCTGGACGATCCCATCTATCTCGCGCAATTGCGGCGTGACCTCGTGCGCTTCGCCCGTCTGCAATTGCGCGATGCCGCGGCCGCCGAGGACGCCGTGCAGGAAGCGCTGACCGCCGCGTGGACTCAGGCCACACGTTTCGCCGCGCAGTCGGAGCACAAGACCTGGGTGTTCGGCATCCTGCGCCATAAGCTCGTCGACACGCTGCGCGCGCGCCAGCGCACGGTCAATCTGTCGGCGCTCGAAGCCGAACTCGACGGCGAGGCGCTGCTTGATCGCGAGCTCTTCAAGGACAACGGCCACTGGTCGCGCGAGACCAAACCGCGTCCGTGGCCGACACCCGAAACTGCATTGCGCCAGCAGCAATTCTGGACGCTGTTCGAGATGTGCCTCGAGCATTTGCCCGAGCACATTGGACGCGTGTTCATGATGCGGGAGTTTCTCGACCTCGACATCGCGGCGATCTGCGCCGAACTGCAGATCAACGCGAATCATTGCAGCGTGCTGATCTATCGCGCGCGGCTGCGGCTGCGCACGTGCCTGAGCGAAAAAGGCCTATCCAGCGAGGATGCGAATGGGGAAATGTAAGGACATCACGCGGCTGCTATCCGATGCGCTCGACCGCTCCCTGTCGACTGGCGAATGGCTCGCGATCCGCCTGCATCTGCCGACCTGCAGCGGGTGCCGGAACTATCGCAAACAGATCCGCCTGCTGCGGGTCGCCGCGCATGTGGCGAGCGGCGTGGCGAACGAGGATGGAAAGGTGAGCGGCGACGAGTGATTTGCCGCGTTGCAACACCGTAGTTCAGCGCTCGCCGATCGGCACGTCGCGATAGCGTTCGAAAAAGCGAGCATGCGATGCTTCATCGATGCCGACAGGATGCGCATCGGCACGCGCCGGATGTTTGGCGAGTTGCGCGCGGGTGCGAATCGGCCGATGCGCGAAATTGCCGCCGCAATTCGGACACACGTTGCGCACCCTCGTCAGCGCGCAGACCTCGCAGAACCTGCATTCGTAGGTGCAGATCATTGCGTCGGGCGCGTTCGGCGGAAGTGACTTGCCGCAGCCTTCGCAGGTTGGTCGCAATTCGAGCATGACGGTGGCTCCTGTTGTTGATGACGCGAGGCGCGGCTTGCTGCCTGGCGTCGCGTGAGGTTCTGCGCGCGTGTTCCGCTGTGCGCGCGTCAATACGCTGCCCAAATGGGTGAGGCTGTCACGCGCGCCGTGCTCACGTCAACGCGCTCCACAGCACGAGCGTGAACGCAAGACCGACGACCGATACGATCGTCTGCAAGACCGACCACACCAGCACAGTCTGTTTAAGCTGGAGTCCGAAATATTCGCGGAGCATCCAGAAGTCGGCGTGGTTCACATGGCAGAAGAACACCGAGCCGGTGCCGATCGCGAGCGCCATCAGCGAATTGTGCGTCGCGCCGAGGCCCGCGACGATCGGCGCGACGATGCCGGCCGTCGTCGTCGTGGCGACCGTCGCCGAGCCGGTGGCCTGAGGCAGCGCGACGGCGATCAACCAGGCGAGCAAGATCAGCGGCATATGCGCCCCGACCGCGATCTTGCCGATCGTCGCGCTGATGCCAGCGACGACGAGCGCCTGTTTCAGGCCGCCGCCCGCGCCGATCGTCAGCAACAGCGCGGCGATCGGCGGCAGGCTTTTGCGCAGAATGCCCCCGACCAGGCCGCCGCCCGCGCCGATCGTCAGCAACAGCGCGGCGATCGGCGGCAGGCTTTTTGCGCAGAATGCCCCCGACGCGCTCGCGCGCCATGCCGCGCGACCAACCGAGCGCGACACCGCGAACAGCACGGTGAGGCCCAGCGCGATCAGCGGCTCGCCAAGAAAATTCAGTGTCTCGAAGAACAACGTTTCGGGCTCGACCAGCAGCTTCGCGACAAACCGAGATCGGCGTGCAACGCGCTCACCGCGATCAGCGGACCCGGATGCGGCGGCAGCAGCGTTTTGCCGGTCGATTCTAGCGGGAGGGGATAGGTTGGGCTTTGGGCAATGCTTCGCTACTGCCGCATGATTTGCTTATGCGAATTTATCGGTTCGTCCAGGCTCGCAGACGAATTATCGTCGGAGTCAATCGGACCATCTTTGGGCGTCCGTTAAATTCTTTTTCGACGAGTATTCTCATGTCCCGTGATCCGCTGCTGATGCGCCGTACGTTTCTGGCCGGCGTAGGCGCGACGATGGCCGCCGCCGCGTTGCCGGTCTTCACCACCGCCGCATTTGCCGCCGATGAACATGCAAAAGAACTTCGCATCGGATATCAGAAAGCCGCAAGCACCCTGGTATTGCTGAAGGCGCACGGCACGCTCGAAAAGCGGCTCGCGCCACTTGGCATCACGGTCAAATGGACCGAGTTTCCGGCTGGGCCGCAATTGCTGGAAGGGCTGAACGTCGGCGCGATCGATTTCGGCTATGTGGGCGAAGCGCCGCCCGTGTTCGCGCAGGCCGCGGGCGCCAATTTCGTCTACACGGCGTATGAAATTCCGACGCCGCACGCCGAAGGCATCCTCGTGCATCCGGACGCGCCAATCAAAACCTTGGCCGATTTGAAGGGAAAGAGGATTGCGCTGAACAAGGGCTCGGATGTGCACTGGTTTCTCGTCGCCGCGTTGCAGAAGAACGGCGTGAGGTTCGGCGAGATCCAACCCGTGTATCTGCCGCCCGCCGATGCACGAGCGGCCTTCGAGCGCGGTGCGGTCGATGCGTGGGCGATCTGGGATCCGTTCCTCGAAGCCGCCAGGCGGCAAACGAACGCGCGGCAGCTCGCCGATGCCGAGGGTATCGTGAGTCACCACCAGTTCTTTCTGAGCGCGCGGCCCTTCGCGCAACAGAACGGCGACGTCCTTGCGATCGTGATCGATGAAGTCGGCAAGGAAGGGGAGTGGGTGCGCGGCCATTACAGCGAGGCCGCCGCCCGACTCGCGCCGATTCAAGGGCTCGACGCGAGCGTGATCGAATCAGGCTTGCGGCATTACGCGCATATCTACAAGCCCGTCGACGCGAACGTACTTGCGGAACAACAGCGCATCGCGGATACGTTCACCGAACTGCATCTGATTCCGACGAAGATCGTGACCAAGGATGCCGCGCTGTCCGGCAAAGCGTAGCGCAGCAGTTCGAGTCCGCATTGCCCACATCGTTTTACTTCGACGGTCGGGCGATCAGGCGAAAAGCGCGGCGACATTTTCCGGCGGGCGGCCAATGACAGCCCGTCCGTTTTTGACGACGATCGGCCGTTGCAACAGAATCGGATGCTTCGCCAATGCTTCATAGATCTGGGCGTCCATCAGCGACGTGTCGGCAAGCTTGAGCTCTTTATATTCGGCCTCGGTGTCGCGGATCATTTCGCGGACGGGACAGCCGAGTTGAGCATTGAGCTTCTCGAGCTCTGCGACGGTGAGTGGCTTCTTCAGATATTCGACGATTTCCGTCGCTTCGTTTGTGGAGTTGTAGGTGTTCGCGACGAGTTCGCAGGTGGTGCGAGATTTGGAGCAGCGCGGGTTGTGGTAGATGGTGATCATGGCTGGATTCGGGGCTTACGCCGTTGAAGGCGGTGACGGTTAGAAGGGTTCGGGAATTTTAGCGGGTGACTTGATGACGTGGCGCGGGATGACTGCGCCGCATCCGCGTTGTTTGAATCATCGGCAAGGTGGGTCGGTTTATGCGCATAAACCGACGCTGCCTTCAAGGCGAGTGGAAACAGTTTAATGCTGGCACCCTGAGTTCTAGTCGCACCTGAGATTTGCTCGCGCGGGCGCGATTCAAACGACAACCTATATCCCCCGCAGATGCGGCGCCGGATGCACGTTTGCCGCTTGCTGCCATGTCTGGGGAGAATCGGCGTCGGACGAATTCATGACGAATGGTCCCTCCGGGCCAATTCGCACGCGAACTTTATGCGCATAAAGTCTGGCACCTCTCACCTCTTTGGCCGCTCAGATGCGTGCGCTCCTTTTCTCTGCGCATCAGCCCGAGAATCGCGCACAGTCACCGACGACTGTGCACGCAGTGCGCGAGCACTCGTTACTTTCCCTTTGCCGCCGCCGGACAGCGATCAGCAACGCTTAAGCCCCAGTCCACGCTTGCTCTGATATCCCGCAAGACCCCGGGCACACGTCCGATGCCTCTTTATGCGCATAAACCCTTTGCCGAATGGACAATTTCCGAACTGCGCTTACGCAAATCATTTGAAATAGCAATTCAACCAGGTAAAATCCATTTGCGTCTAAAAAGAGGAGGTGAAATTTGGCGGCAGAAATCATCGCGGTAACACAGCAGAAAGGCGGGGTCGGGAAGAGCACCATCGCGATGCATCTCGGCGCTGCATTTCACGAGAAAGGCAAACGCGTTCTCGTCGTCGACGCGGATGGCCAAAACACTTTGATTCACTGGGCCAGCGCTGCCTCCGACGGCGACATCGGTATTCCATTCGCCGTCGTCAACCTGTCCGAAGCAGGCAGCCAGATCCATCGCGAGATCAAGAAATTCGTGGCTGACTACGACATCATCGTCGTCGACTGCCCGCCCTCCATCACCGAAAAAGTCTCAGGCGTCGTTCTGCTCGCGGCGAGCGTCGCGGTTATCCCAACTTCCTCGTCCCCAGCCGATTACTGGTCGAGCATCGGCCTCGTCAAGCTGGTCCAGCAAGCGCAGGTCATGAACGAAGACCTCCGAGCCGTGTTCCTGCTCAACAAGACTGAAGAGAAACGGATGCTGACGCGCGAACTGAAGCGCGCGCTCGAAGAACTCGGCTTCCCTCTTCTCAAGACCCAGATTCCCACGCGCGAAGCCTACAAGCAGGCAATGGCGTTAGGGCAAACGGTGCTTCAGATGAACGACCGCGGCGCGAAGCTCGCCGCGCTCGAAGTACGGGCGTGCGCCAACGAGATCGCCGCCTTGCTCCCGTGAATTTATGCGCATAAAGGACCCTGAATGAAACCGTCCCAGTTCGCCAAAGGCTTTCAAGCACGTCCTGACACGACCAGCAGCGAAAAGCGCACCGCGCTCGACCGTCTGAATGCGATCGACGGCCTGGTCAGAAACGAGCCGAAAACTCCCACGATCGCCGGGCGTCCGATTCCGGCCGTCTTGCCGTCGCGTCTGCAGGACGCGGAGATTCCTGATCCGGACAACGAATCGGCGGCCTACCGCGCCTGGAGGCTCGAACACGGCTATCGTCCCGGCCAGATCATCGAACTGGCGCTCAAGACGATCAAGCCGAGCCCGTTCAATCCACGGTACTTCTATGTGAAGTCGTCGATTGCGGAGCTTGCCGTCAATCTGGCGAAGCAGGGGCAACAGCAGGCGATTCACGTCATTCCCGACTATGACAACCCTGGCACCTACTTCGTCAGTGACGGCGGCAGACGGGTGCGTGCGCTGAAAGAAGCGAACAAGGAGTCGGTGAAAGCGATCGTCATCGATCTGCCGGTCGGCATCCAGAGCTACAAGCTCGGTTACGACCTCAACGTGCAGCGCGACTCGCAGACGGTGTTCGACAACGCGGTCGTGTGGCGACGCTTTCTCGACGAGCGGCATTTCCAGAGCCAGAAGGAACTGGCCGAACATCTCGGCCTCGACGAATCGACGGTCGCAGTCGCGCTGTCCATCGCCAAACTCCCGGAAACCGTGATGCAGGAGATGGTCGCGCGCCCTGACCGCTTCGGCTCGAACATGGCGTATCAGGTGGGCCGCTACCACACGGCTCGCGGCGCGGAGGCGACACTGCGACTGATCAACCGGATCCTTTCCGATGATCTGAGCACACGCCAGGTCGCCGACATCGTCAAAGGCCGAGCGACCTCGCAGGAAAGCGTCAAACCGGCGGGCCGGCAGCGCTACGCCCAACGTCTGGAAATCAAGCTTGGTGGTGTGTCGGTCGGCGATCTGAAGTCGTATGGGGACGACCGGCTCGAGTTGCGCCTGAAAGGCCTCACGCGTGAAAAGCGCGACGACATCCTGCGGCAGATCGAGAAGATGCTGAAGTAAGACGTGAGGGCGGTGCGCATGCACCGCCGCCTGGATTTCAAAGGCAGTTATCGACCCATCAGGCCGCGCGCGACTGGCTCAGCGTAAAGGCGAGCAGATCGCCGTCGGTCGGTTCGCCCCAGGTCCTGTGCGCGAGCCAGTCGAAGAACGCCGTTTCGACGATCTTCGAGTCGAGCCCGCGACGCCGCCAGTCGTCGCGCATGTGCGTGCCGAGCCCTGGCAATTCTTCTTCCTCGAACGACTGTCGCGCGATATCACGCTCCGACTCGCCCTGTTCGTTGTACAACTCGTAGGCCTGCTTGCGACGGTAAGCCGAGTATTCGCCGAGCAGACGCGCCTTCAGATCGTCGGCCGGCGACGCCGCGGCCTTGCCGGTGCCGCCACCCGCGGACAGCGCCTCGACCGGCGGCGCATAGCCTTTCTTCAACGCATCCTTGAACAGCGCCGGCGCACTGCGCACCGGCGGCAGTGACGTGCTGCGCATACGCTGCTCGGTCATCTGCAGCGCCGCGCGGATCCGGTTCTCCTCGCTGTCCGCATAAAGCGTCTGCGCCTCCTTGAGCGGAATGCCGATCTTCACCATCCGGTCGACCAGCGTGCTGTCGAACACGTTCGGATGTTCGTCGAGCGCGAGCATCGGCTGCTTGCGCTCGGTCACGCGGAACTGGATTTCAGCGACGCGCCGACCCTCGCGATGCTCGATCAGCTCGACAAAAATGTTCGTGACCGCGTTGACCTCGGCGATGGCCGGACGCAGGTAGTCGCGCTTGAAATACTTGTACTCGCGCTTCGCCTCGTCGCCGGCTTCAGTGTCCGGCGTGCCCGACAGAATCGGCCGCCACCATTCCCAGGTCTCGCGCATCGTCAGGTGGCTGGGGTTGGTCAGGTAGCGCACGCAGATCTCGTAGAGTGCGAGGCCCGCGCTGCTGCGCAGCTGGCTCTGGAACTGCAGACTCAGCCGCGCATACTGAACCGGATCGAGCAGTTTCTTCTTGATCTTCGGCGCAAACGAAAACTCGACCCAGACGCGACGCGTGGTCGGATCTTCGAGAATTTCCGCGTCCGCGATCAGCGTCGAAATACCCCATTTGCGGCCAGGCTTCTGACTCGACGTGCCGGTGCTCCACTCGACCTGCACCGACACCATGCGGCGCAGATGCTCCTTGACGAGCGCGGTGTCATTGGAATCGAACGCGGAATTGGCGACGATGTCGGACAGCAGCGCCCGATAGGTGTCGCCCGATTCATCCGCTTGCTGGGCCACCGCGAGTAACACGTTAAATAGCTTGCGCGTGAGCAGCGTGATTTTGCCGCTCTTGGGCTGGATCGCGATCGCCTCGACGGCTTTGCGCAGCTCAGCCGAGCTCGGGCTGACAACATCGGTCTTTTTCGCGCGCTTGGTGGCCATGCGTCGGGGTGAGGAGGGGATTTCGCGAGAGCATACCGGCTGTGGTGATACGCGTCTATAGCGCCCATCTCACCATTGCCGGTGAAGCGAGTTTACGAAGCGCAACTCACCTCGAGCAACTCCCGAAAACCCTCACCTCGTGTGCGTGCCGCCAGGATCGGGCTCTCCTTGCCGGCCGCGGCGTTTGCGAATCGGGCTCGTTTCGCCGCGTGCGGCAATGGGGAGCATTTGATCCCGAATCTTCTCACCTCAAAAATTTTCGCTGATTTTTTCGAGACCCTTGTGTAAACGGATGGTGTCCGGGGCGGGTGATGACTTCGTCGTGCGGCCTCGCGATCGTTTCGTCGATCGTCGCGTGCTGCCGGCCGACGCACAGTCCGGATCGATAGATGGAATGCCCGCACGGTATTGAGACCGCAACGCGGCGCGGGCCAGCGACGGGCGCCCCGTCAGCCCTGTTGTCGGTGCATCAAGCTTCCTATCGTCGGGCACGACTTCGAGCTTCGTCCGAAGCCGCCGAAAAAGGGGAGATCCAACCACAGGCAAATCCTCACCGCTCCCATGCTCCCGAAAAACCTCACCGTAGCTCCGCAGAACGGCACAACACGACACGCGCTCATGCCGCGCCAGTACCGCATTTCCCCAATGCAACCTCCTGAAAAGCGTCACCTTTGACCTTTACGGAGGCCTGGCGCCCCCTCCCAAAGAACTCCTGAAAACTCTCACCTTTGCTCGAGGACAGTAAAAAAATCAATGATTTCCGTGACTTGCGATAATCCCATCTAGCGCTCGAACCACCGCTGTCCCCGTAAAACCTCACCTTAAGCCCGTTTTTCGCACCGCAGCACTTTTCATTGCGTCCCCATGAATCTCCCGAAAAGACTCACCTTTGCAATCAGAGACCAGGTATACCTACGCTCGCAAATTGCCATCCGCCGGGGCATCTCCGGCCGATAGCCCGCGTTTCAGTCCCGAATCTCCTCACCTTAATGCGCAGAACCCTATCCAGACCCTCCCGAAAAGTCTCACCTTTGACGGAATCCCCGGCCAAATCAGCTCGAGGATCTAGCTGATCAGCCAGTTCCCCGAATCCCCTCACCTTTCCAATCGCCAGCGGTTCCCGCCGACCAGTCTTTCGGGCAATCGATGCGTCGAATTCCATCCTGGCTCCCGTAAAACCTCACCTCAGCAGTATGGATGCTCAAAAAGAAAGCAAAACTGGACCCCGCGCCCCGAAAAATCTCACCTTCGTTTTACGTTTTCTCCCGCTACGGCTCACCAAAGCGGTTAACCACCCCAAAAAACCGGCAAAAAACCACGCTCGCGAGCCTCCCGAAAGCCCTCACCTTGCTGCAGACCAAACGAACAAACACTTTCGAGGGGTGTCGGGCGCTTCGCGGCTGCGAAGTCCCGCAAAATCTCACCTTTGCCCAAACCCCACGTATACGGCGTTTCCTGAACCCGCTCACGTTCCGTCCCGGAGCCGCTCACCGAGCTTCCCGAACCCCATCACTCGAGTTTCCCGCAGACCCTCACCAAGTCTCCCGAAAAGCTTCACCTTGCTGGCCTGAAAGCCCCGCCAGATAAGGGTTTGCCGAGTCGTTAACGTCTTTAACAAGGGTTCAAAGGTGTTTATTTTTATTACTCTCAAGCCTTACACCCGCGAGCCCCGTGAAACACAGGCCCACCACCCCGCAGCCATTGCCGATCAATCGTGAAACAGTGCGCGATCATGCGGAAATCAAATAAAATTCTTCTAATACAATGGCTTATTAGCTATTCTTCGTTTTGTTTCACGGAGAAAAACGGTAGGCGCGTGTTTACTATCGCAATTTGCACGCAAAACCCCGTCGGTATACGCCAATCCGTTCGCCACCGATAAATCGGTAGCAAACACTACGTAAATTGTTATGATCCATCCAATTCGAGCCACGTCGAGGTAAACATGAATCTGGATCAGGAGCGGCAAGCCATTCGCGACGAGCTTGAATCGATGCGTGCGCAGGGCGTGCGCCGGCAGGATCTGTCGCTGCATGCATGCAAACGGCTTTTTTTCGATCTCGGCATCCGGCCATCGATGGCGGCCGTTCGCGATCTCACGCAAACCGGCAGCGCGAGCGACATCCCGAAGGACATCGATCATTTCTGGGAGCGCATCCGCAGCGTGTCGCGGGTCAAGGTCGGAGCGGGCGCGATACCAAAGGCACTGGAAGATCGCGCCGGCGAACTGCTGGGCGCGCTATTCGAAGAAGCGGTCGTGCAGGCCAAAGCGTCGCTCGATGGCGAACGTGAAGAGATCCGCGCGCAGATCAGCGCCGCCGATCTACGCGTACGCGAGGCGGAAATTCGTCGGGATGCGGCCGACGACGCCATCAGGCGCAGCGAAGCGCGCGCCGAAACCGCGTGGGAGCGGGTTCGCGCACTTGAAACGCAGTTATCGAGCGCGACTACGCACGGCAGCGTTCACCTCGAAGGCATGCAGGCAACCACGCGCCGGCTCGACCAGGAGAACGAGGCGCTGCGGCAACGGCTCGAAAACGAACAGACTGCCAATGCTGCGTTGCGCGACCGGATCGACGCGTTGCACGTCGAATTGCGGCAAAGCACGGAGCACTATGCACAGCAGATCAAGGATGCGGTGGCCGAAGCCGAGCGGCGCGTCAAGCCGATGCTAGTCGAACTCGACTCGCTGCGTAGCATGGCCGCGACGTATCAGTCCGGCGTGCGTGATGCGAGCCGCAAGGAATTCGAGTTCATTCAGCAGATTGCCGCCGCCAAGGCGCGCGCCGATCGGCTCGACGCGCAGCTGCGCGAGCAGTCGGACGAAGTCGACGCGCTGACGAAAGAAGTCGCCGCCCTGCGTGGCCAGCAGGGCATCGATCCAGCCATCGCCGTACTGCTGTGCTCGCTGGCTACTGACGGGCGGCTCACGAGCAAAGAGTTGAGCATGATCGGCACCGCGGCTGACGGCCACGTGACGCTGCCCGCGAGATGCCCGAAATGCGAGGAAGGTGAGCCGGAGCTCTCGCAGGTCGATCACCGTTTCGAACTGTTGTGCCCGGAATGCGAGCACTCTTCCGGCCTCGGCGAATCGAGGCTCGCGGCGGTGAACCAGTTTCTGTCGAACGACGGCGCCACCGCGCCGTCGTCCCGCTCCGTGCACGCGATGCGTTAACCAGAGGCGGCCAATCTAACGGAAAAACGTCAAAGGTGAGGAAATTCGGGACCGCAACGGTGAGGTTCTTCAAGGTTCGCCGGCTCCCGTTTTTCTCGTCAAACGCCCGTCACGGCGGGGCTCAGCCAACGGTGCCGCAGCTGGATCCGGCTCCTCTGTCGCGGGCGAATCCTGCTGATCAATCCAGGTTTGCCACGCGCGATATAGCCGGTTCGCGGACACCGCCTGCACGAAGCCGAGCCATTGACCGACCTGTTCGGCCTCTACCCCGCTTTCGAACAGGTCCGCCGCAAACGTGTTGCGCAAGGTCTGCGGACTCGCGCGCGATTGGCGCGACGTGGCAATCCCCGCTGCATCGACGAGCGCATCCACCGCGCGCAGCATCGTGGCCTTATGCATCGGCCTGCCCGACGGCGATGCGGGAAACACAAGCTTGCCGGCCAGTTGCGTCAGCCGTCGTTCGGCTAGCCAGGCGTCGAGAATCGCCGTTGCGAACGGCGCGAGTCGCGTGCGCCGCGTCAGCACTGGATTCGCGGACTCGATCGTGACCCACGGCGAGCCCTCTCTCACGCAACTAACCGTAAGCGCTCCCGCTTCGCCCGTCTTCAGTCCTGCGCCCAGAAACACCGCGATCAACGCGCGATCGCGTCGCTCTCTCCAGCGCTGCGCGGTCGACAACGCCGGCAACGGCGCGAACAGCCGCGCGATCAACGCAGTGCGTTCCGCATGCGTGAGAAACCCGGTCGGCTCATTGTCGCGCGCATTGCGCCACGCGGCTTCCCCGTCCTGAGCGATGAAACGAGCCGGGTTGGTCGACGCAGATTCGATCTCGCGCACGTGATCGAGCACGCGCTCGATAAGCCGCAAATAGCGGATCCGCTGCGTTCTGCGAATCTCGAGGCTGGCGACGAATTCGGCGATTGCGGGCGTGTCGACCGTCGCGAGGCTTTGTTGCCGCGCGCCGAGCCAATCGAGAAACTGCCCCCACTGCGCCTGATAGACCAACGCCGAAGAGCGACGGAAGTGCTGCTTCGCGAGCCACGCATCGAACGCGACCTGCGGGTCGCGACGCCAGTCTTCGCGTTGCTGATCGAACAGATCGGTGGAGGGCGCGGGACGGGGAACGGGGTCGGACAGATGAGGGGGTGACATGGGCAATCCTTCCGTTAGTTGCACCGTTTGGTCCGCGTATTGTAGGCGCTGAGCGCCGCGAGGCCGACCGCGAGGAATGGATGAGGATCCGAGCCATCCCGACGTGGTGCCGCCATTAGCCGCCCCACGCCCGGGCGCGCTTTAAGGGCGCATCGGCCGGCCGTGGCAGCGCCGCCCGGCGCGCCGCTTGCCGCGCCGCTTCCTCGTACGCATTGACGGCAAACGCAAAAACGGCCGGCAATGCGTTGGAGGTGCCGAAATCCACGCGGTCATCGGTTTCTGGATAAGGCAGATCGGACGGGCGCTGGAACAGCCCGAGCATCAGCGCGTCGTGCCGGCTGGCAAAACCGAGATCGGCCAGCGCCTCGGCTTCGATGGCATGGAGCAGACGCCACGTGAGCGGCACCTGCCTGACGATGTAGCGCGCGGCGATGCTGCGCACGATATGTTCGAGATCGCGCGCGGCGGTCTGGAAGCGCAGCGCGGCGAGAGTTTGATCGGTAGGGTCGGTTTTCAGGTTGTTCATTCTCGGCTCCAATCGACACCTGATACTGTACAAACATACAGTACCGGGCGCAACCTGGCCGAACGGCCTAACCGTGAATCACGACCAGCAGCGCTTTCGCCTCGCTCTTGCCGACGTTGCGGATCGCATGCGGAACATCCGCGACGTAGCGCGCGGTGTCCGCGACCTTAAGCCGCTTCGTCGCGCCGGCCGCCTCGATTTCGATCGAGCCGTGCAGCACGGTCAGATGCTCGCGCGTGCCTGGCTCGTGCGCGTTCGACACGAGGGCCCCGCCAGGCTGCAGCGTCAACTCGTACCACTCGAACTTGCCGGCCAGCTCGATCGGTCCCCACACACGCAACTGGTATTTCGCTTCGTGACCGCTTAGCGTAGGAATATCGCGCGGTCCGGAAACGGCGATTGCCTCAGGCGACTTCGGCGGCGCAAACAGCGAATCGAGACTTACGCCGAGCGCATTGGTCAGCCGCCACGCAACCGCGATCGTCGGATTGGCCTTGTCGCGCTCGATTTCCGAGAGCATCGATTTCGATACGCCGGCCGCGCGCGACAGATCGTCGAGCGTCATGCGCCGCTCGGCGCGCAGCCGTTGAATCTGTTCGCCGACGCGCGGCGGCGCCGCAATCGCCGCACTCGGCGGTAATGCCGCGCTGGCGGAGGTGGGCGCCGCATTGGACGCGGTGCGGCGTGTACCCGAACTTGCCATTTCCTGACCCATCGTTTAGAGTTGTTCGATATACCGGATTTTAGTTCGGAAAAACGAAAATATCCGATAAAGCTGACAACCGACTATAACAGGCCGCCCTTCCCGCGCGCATGCGAATGCGGGCGCCATCACTCTCAGGAGTCCCGTTCATGCGTGACCAATACCTTGCCCATTTGCGCGGCACCCTCGACCAGATCCGCGCCGACGGCTTCTACAAGAGCGAGCGCGTGATCGCGAGTCCGCAGTCGGCCGACGTGCGTCTTGCCGACGGCAGCGACGTGCTGAACTTCTGCGCAAACAACTATCTCGGTCTCGCCGACGACGCGCGGCTGATCGAAGCCGCCAAGCAAGGCCTCGACAGCGACGGCTTCGGGATGGCGTCGGTGCGCTTCATCTGCGGCACGCAAACCGTGCACAAGCAACTCGAAGCGGCGCTCGCCGCGTTCCTGCAAACCGACGACTGCATTCTCTACTCGAGCTGCTTCGACGCGAACGGCGGCCTGTTCGAAACGCTGCTCGACGAAAACGACGCGATCATCAGCGACGAGCTGAATCACGCGAGCATCATCGACGGTGTGCGGCTGTCCAAGGCGAAGCGCTTTCGCTACAGGAACAACGACCTCGGCGATCTCGAAGCGCGCCTGCAGGAAGCCGATGCGGCGGGCGCGCGCTTCAAACTGATCGCGACCGACGGCGTGTTCTCGATGGACGGCATCATCGCGAACCTCGCCGGCATCTGCGATCTGGCCGACAGGTACGGCGCATTGGTGATGGTCGACGACTCGCACGCGGTCGGCTTCATCGGTGAACACGGTCGCGGCACGCCCGAGCATTGCGGAGTGATGGCGCGCGTCGACATCATTACCGGCACGCTCGGCAAGGCGCTCGGCGGCGCATCCGGCGGCTACGTCGCGGCGCGCAAGGAAGTCGTCGAGCTGTTGCGGCAGCGTTCCCGCCCGTATCTGTTCTCGAACACGCTGACGCCGAGCATCGCGGCGGCGTCGCTGAAGGTACTCGAATTGCTCGCCAGCGATGAAGGGGCGCTGCTGCGCGCACGCGTGCGCGAAAACGGCGCGCATTTCCGCCGCGCGATGAGCGCGCTCGGCTTCACGCTCGTGCCGGGCGAACATCCGATCATTCCGGTGATGCTCGGCGACGCGCAACTCGCGGGAAAGATGGCCGATGCGTTGCTGAAGCAAGGCGTCTACGTGATCGGTTTTTCGTTCCCGGTGGTGCCGCGTGGCCGCGCGCGCATCCGCACGCAGATGAGCGCCGCGCACACGCCGGAGCAGATCGACCGTGCCGTCGAGGCGTTCGCGCGCGTCGGCCGCGAGCTCGGCGTCATCACCACGTGATCGCCGCGTGATTCGAATGGAGAAGCAGATGAAAGCATTGGCAAAACTCGAACGCGGGCCGGGCCTCACGCTGACCGATGTGAAGAAGCCCGAAGTCGGTCATAACGACGTGATGATCCGCATCACGCGCACCGCGATTTGCGGCACCGACATTCATATCTGGAAGTGGGACGACTGGGCGCAGAAGACGATTCCGGTGCCGATGCACGTCGGCCATGAATACGTCGGCGAAATCGTCGAGATGGGGCAGGAAGTGCGCGGCTTTGCGATCGGCGATCGGGTGTCGGGCGAAGGACACATCACCTGCGGCTTCTGCCGCAACTGTCGCGCGGGCCGCCGGCATCTGTGCCGCAACACGATCGGCGTCGGCGTGAATCGCGAGGGCGCGTTCGCCGAATACCTGGTGATTCCGGCCTTCAACGCGTTCAAGATCCCGCCTGAAATCTCCGACGATCTCGCCGCGATCTTCGATCCGTTCGGCAACGCGACGCATACGGCGCTGTCGTTCAACCTCGTCGGCGAAGACGTGCTGATTACCGGCGCCGGGCCGATCGGCATCATGGCGGTCGCGATCGCCAGGCACGTCGGCGCGCGCAACGTCGTGATCACCGACGTCAACGACTATCGCCTCGAACTCGCGCGCAAGATGGGCGCGACGCGCGCGGTGAACGTGTCGCGCGAATCGTTGCGCGACGTGATGCACGATCTGCACATGACCGAGGGCTTCGATGTCGGACTCGAAATGTCGGGCGTGCCGAGTGCTTTTACGGGCATGCTCGAAGCGATGAACCACGGCGGCAAGATCGCGCTGCTCGGCATTCCACCCGCGCAAACCGCGATCGACTGGACCCAGGTGATCTTCAAAGGCCTTGAAATCAAGGGCATTTATGGGCGCGAGATGTTCGAGACCTGGTACAAGATGGTCGCGATGCTGCAAAGCGGCCTCGATCTGTCGCCGATCCTCACCCACCATTTCAAGGTCGACGACTATCAGGAAGCCTTCGCGACGATGCTCTCCGGCGAAAGCGGCAAGGTGATTCTCGACTGGACCTCTGCCTGAGTCGGCACCTCACCGTCTGAACGCTGACGCCCGCAGCGCGCTTACGCGCCTGCGGGCGTTTTCACGAACTCGGCCTGGATGCGCACGTGAATATCGTCGCCGACGGCCGGATACCAGGTAGACAGACCGAACTTCGCGCGGCTGAAATGACCGTCCGCGGAAAAGCCGAGCGTGTCTTTCTTCGTTAGCGGATCGGGCGCGAAGCCGTTGAACGTGACGTCGAGCGTGACCGGCTGCGTGACGCCGCGGATCGTCAGATCGCCGCTCAGCGTGCCGCGCGCTTCGCCGGTGCGCTCGAAACGCGTGCTCGCGAAGCGGATCTGCGGATAGCGCGCGACGTCGAGCATGCTGTCGCTTTTCACCATCTTGTCGAGCAGCGGCACGTTCGTGTCGATGCTCGCGGCGTCGATCGCGACCGACGCCGTGCTGCGGTCGAGGCCGCCGTCGTTCCAGTCGAGCTCCCCCTGCTTGCGATCGAAACGCATCGTAAAGCGCGTGTATTTGAAGTGATCGATATCGAACGTGATGCTCGTATGGTCCTGATCGATGTCGTAGCGTCCGGGCGGAACGCGCGCCTCGTTCTGACTGACCGAATGCGTGAGCACCTGGATCGGCGTGCAGGCCACCGCGCCCAGCAGCGTTGCGCCGAGCAGCGCGCGTACCCGCGCGGTGCGAACGGAGGATGGTTTCATCGAAGCGATTCCGGTTGAGCGGTGATCAAGCGATCTCCATCACGATAGCAGCAAGCGCACCCACAGCGCCGAAGCTCGAAGAAAAACTTGACGAGGGAGAATGATCGTTCTACCTTTTCGTCCATGACACACGAAACGATTCCGACCGATCCAAACGACGCGGCCCAGTCCGGCACGGCGCGCGAGCGGCTGCTCGATGCCGCCGAGGCGCTCATCTACGCCGGCGGCATCCATGCAACCGGCGTCGATGCGATCGTGCGGCAGTCCGGCACCGCGCGCAAAAGCTTTTACACGCATTTCGAGTCGAAAGATGCGCTAATCGCGGCCGCGCTCGAACGGCGCGACGAGCGCTGGATGAACTGGTTTATCGCCGGCACGCAACGGCGCGGCAAGGGCGCGCGCAGACGCCTGCTCGGCATGTTCGACGTGCTGCGCGAGTGGTTCGCATCGGCGGATTTTCATGGCTGCGCGTTTCTGAACGCGGCCGGCGAGATCGAATCCGCCGACGATCCGATCCGCGTCGTCGCGCGCAAACACAAGGCACGGCTGCTCGGTTTCGTGCGTGCCGAATGCGTCGCGTTCGTAGCGGAAGCGCAAATCGATGCGCGTCGCGCGGCGCCGCTCGCGCGGCAATGGCTCGTGCTGCTCGACGGCGCGATCGCGGTGGCGCTCGTGAGCGGCGAAGCCGATGCGGCGCTCGACGCGCAGGCGGTTGGCAAGACCTTGCTCGATGCGGCAGCGAAACCCGCCGCAACCAAACGGCCGCCATGGCGGCGCACCATCAACTGACTGAGGAACCATCATGGCCGATACGATCGAAGCCCGCCCGCCGCTGCCGCCATTCACTCGCGATACCGCGATCCAGAAAGTGCGCGCCGCGGAAGATGCGTGGAACACCCGCGAACCCGAGCGCGTATCGCTCGCGTACACGACGGATAGCGTGTGGCGCAACCGCGCCGAATTCGTGCATGGCCGCGCGGAGATCGTCGGCTTTCTGCGCCGCAAATGGGCGAAGGAGCTCGACTATCGGCTGATCAAGGAGCTGTGGGCATTCACCGACAACCACATCGCAGTGCGCTTCGCGTACGAATGGCACGACGATTCGAACAACTGGTTCCGCTCGTATGGCAACGAGAACTGGGAGTTCAACGAGCATGGTCTGATGGCGCATCGTCACGCAAGCATCAATGACCTGCCGATCCGCGAAGCCGACCGCTTGTATCGCTGGCCGCTCGGCCGGCGGCCCGACGATCACCCCAGCCTGTCCGATCTCGGTCTGTAGAGGTTCCCACCACATTCATCGCCGGCGGCGCGCCCGATGCGCGCCGCGAACTTCTTCACCGCTTGTTCATCACGGCGCCATCGGTTCTCCGTTATCGTGGCGGTTCCGGCTGCGGGGGCACCTCGCGTGCCCGGCCGGCCAAGCGAGTCCTCAACATCGACCGCACGGCTTCAGATACAGTGCGCGACGGGCGGCACGCGGATCGCCAGAACACCATGACACCGGCGCTCGACCGGTGACGGAGAAGAAATGCACTTCAGGCAGATGAACAAGAAGATCCGGCGCGCCGCGGTGGCGCTTTTCGCCAGCTTCGCGGCGCTCTCCGCGGCGCACGCGGGCAACTGGTGTGACGGCGGTGTATGGGTCGACGCGATGCTCGGCTCGTATCACATCAACCCCGATCCCGATACGCACTTCGAGCAGTTCAATCCCGGGCTTGGCGTCGAATGCTGGCTGAACAACCAGTGGGCGCTGACGGCCGGCGGCTTTCGCAACTCGCTGCGTCGGCCGTCCTACTACGGCGGCGGCGTGTGGGCGCCGGAGTTCGCGCATTGGGGAATCGTGCGGATCGCGGCGATCGGTGGGATCATCTCCGGCTATAACTATGGCAACTGGGGGCTTGGCAGCAATCACACGATCGGCCCGGTGGTCGCGCCGATCGTGATGCTCGAATACAAGCGCGTCGGCGCGAACTTCATCGTCATTCCGCCGATCCCATCGGACAATCTGCCCTTTACGATTGGTTTTCAGCTGAAGGTAAAGTTCTGACGGAGCTGAGCGTTGTCAAAAAAGTTGCGACTTGCGAAAAGTCACATATTTTTGGCAATAAAGTTGCGACTTGCCTTGCTGGGCGCACATGTGATGTTCAAGAACAGAGGATTTGCGCACGTCCATTTACCTGGTTAGCCGAAGGACAGTTGCGACTTCCCTTATTCGGCCGGACTTTGTGGCCTCCGATGAATCACAAAGCAGCGATCTCTCGGATAGGCGCGAAGCCGAGCATGAATTCCACCGAACATTTGGTGAAACCACGGCTGAGTATAGGCCGACGTTGTTGAAACAATTTAACCTAATTTGCCGGTTTAGTTTCCGGCGTCCGCACCTTCTGGAATTGCTCACCATACACCTAAGTGAAGACCCGTGTCAGATCCAGCGCACCGTTCGCAGCTGCGAGGCACTCCTCCTGGAATTGCTCACCGTCCCTGTGAGTGAGGGTGAGTGTCGGATCCAGCGCACCATCCGCAGCTGCCGCGCACCTCCTGGAATTGCTCACCGTCTGTATGAGTGAAGGCCCATGTCAGATCCAGCGCACCATCCGCAGCTGCCGGCACCTCCTGGAATTGCTCACCGTAAGTGAAGGCCTATGTCAGATCCAGCGCACCATCCGCAGCTGTCGGGCACCTCCTGGAATTGCTCACCGTGCGTATGAGTGAGGGCCGTGTCAGATCCAGCGCACCGTTCGCAGCTGCCGGGCACCTCCTGGAATTGCTCACCGTGCGTATGAGTGAGGGCCGTGTCAGATCCAGCGCACCGTTCGCAGCTACCGGGCACCTCCTGGAATTGCTCAGCGTGCGTGTGAGTGAGGGCCGTGTCAGATCCAGCGCACCGTTCGCAGCTGCCGGGCACCTCCTGGAATTGCTCACCGTGCGTGTGAGTGAGGGCCGCGTCAGATCCAGCGCACCGTTCGCAGCTGCCGGGCACCTCCTGGAATTGCTCACCGTGCGTATGAGTGAGGGCCGTGTCAGATCCAGCGCACCATTCGCAGCTGCCGGGCACCTCCTGGAATTGCTCACCGTGCGTATGAGTGAGGGCCGTGTCAGATCCAGCCCACCATTCGCAGCTGCCGGGCACCTCCTGGAATTGCTCACCGTGCGTATGAGTGAGGGCCGTGTCAGATCCAGCCCACCATTCGCAGATGTCGGGCACCTCCTGGAGTTGCTCACCGTGCGTATGAGTGAGGGCCGTGTCAGATCCAGCCCACCATTCGCAGCTGTCGGGCACCTCCTGGAGTTGCTCACCGTGCGTGTAAGTAAAGACCCGTGTCAGATACAACGTACAGTTCGCAGATGATGAGCATCTCCTGGATTCTCTCACCGTACGCATGAGTGAAAACGCACTTTAGATTCACCTCACCATTCCCAGCTGAGGAGCATTTCTTGGGATTGCTCAGCCCGGCATTTTTCGCGTTATCAGACTGTGCTAAAAGATTCTCCTGGAACTCCTCACCATACCTGTCGGCTGCGCCTGATTCTCGTGAAGTCATCGACTGACTCGCGCGAACAACCTCCTGGAATGGCTCACCGTACCGGCGGGGGAAGATTTGATCGGGCGCGGCGCGCTCACCGATTGACAGTCGCACATGACCTCCCGAGGCGACTCACCGTATGGAGAGTGAAGACCGGACCCGGGTGCCGCTCACCAATTGGTATCTCGAGCGATCTCCTGCAACGGCTCACCGTACCGGAGAGTAAAGGTTTGATGGGGTGCGTGGCTGGCTGAAGCTCATTCGCGAGACCTTGGGCCTCACCGAGCGGCAGCCGGCCGCGCGACAGGGCATCTCGGCTTCGACCTTGCACAAGAGCGAGCAGCCGGAAGCGGATGAGCGCATCACACTGAGACAGTTGCGCAAGCTGGCCGACGGACTCGACTGCGGGCTCGTCTACGCTTTGGTTCGTCGAAAGCCGCTCACGCAGACGGACGAGGAGCGTGCCCACGCGATAGCCGTGCAAGTGGTCGGGGGACTGGCGCACTCTATGAGCTTAGAAGACCAGCTGCCGGCCACGGGACGCCTCCGGAAGCAGGTGAAGCGAGAGCGGACGGCTGACAAGACAGGCTGCAACTGGAACATGACCCACTTCGGCAACGCGGTCGGCTTCGAGCGCGACATCGAGGGCGTGCTAAAGACCGTGCGTGCGGAATACAACCTTCAAAACCGAAATGAAGACACCGGCAAGGCTTGCTGCACTGTAGGGAAGCAAAACCTCTCTCTTTGCTGCCCTACAATGCAGCAGGCGAGTTCCAGAGTGATTTAGCTTCAGCTTGAGGCGGTGATAAGGACGGCTGGTCGTCAGTTGCCCCTTCCGCAGATGACCAGCGCTATGCATTGCAGGATGGCCCGAGTTCCGCACAAAATCGCGTCTCAACCTCATTCGGGCGCGTACGCGACCTCCGCAAACGACTTGTCATCGATTCCTGGATATCAGGCAGCCTCGGACTGTTATTGTCCGCTCGAGCCGCTTTCCAAGTAACGGTTATACGACCGTGAAACTGTCTGGGGACACTCATGACCGTCGGCTCACGCCGTTGGGCTATCCTGTTGCTCGATTACAACCTGGATATTCCGCCGCACGCCATGGCTCTCTCCCCGTTGCCTCCACTGGCATGTCTGCAAGCATTCGAAGCTAGCGCCCGTTATCTGAGCTTCACTCGTGCGGGGCAGGAACTGCACCTGTCTACCAGTGCTGTGAGCCGCCAGATATCTCAACTCGAAGAATTCCTGGGACGCCGGCTGTTCGTGCGGGAGCACAACACCCTAAGGCTCACGCCGGCAGGGGAAACTTATGCGGTGGATGTGCGGCGCATGTTGGAGCTGTGCACTAGCGTTACGTCGAGCCTGATGGCTCGCGTCGTCAGGTCTCGTCTCACGGTGTCCTGCACAGCTGGCCTCTCGGTATTCTGGCTCGCGCCGAGAATCGGCTCGTTTATCGATGCGAATCCCGATGTGGACCTGCGCATTATCGTGCGGGACCACTTTGGAGCCGTCTCGCCAGCTGAGTACGACGTAGGCATTTTCTATCTGCGCAACCCCGAGGTCCCCGGAACGTACACACGGAAGCTTTTCGACGAGGAGGTATTTCCGGTTTGTTCGCCGACCTATCTTGATGGGCGCAAACTGAAGCCAGTGGAACTGCTGTCCTGCACGCTGCTTGTTCTGGAGGACGCGGAACGTAGCTGGATGTCCTGGCACACCTGGTTCGAACAGGCGGGGCTTGAACGACCAGCGCTCAATCAAACCATCATTGTCAACAGCTACCCACTCATTGTGCAGCTCGCGACGCATGGCAAGGGCGTCGCGCTAGGTTGGAACCGGGTCATTGACCCGCTCCTTGAGCACGGCGCGCTCGTCAGGGCATCGGACTCTTACGCCACCATGGGCGGCTCATACTTTGTCACCTGGCCATCCGAGCGTGCGGAAACACCTGCCGCCCGTCGGTTCCGCGAGTGGGTAATCGGTCAGACAGTCGCTCCCTGAGCTCTCCGTTGCAAGCCTCTCGATGCGGTTGCGTTTTTTGCAAGCGCGTTTGCGAATTTAACGTTATGAGGTCGTCACGCCAAAAATTACATTGAATGCGTGACGAATCGCGAACGCTCACGTCGCTAAACGACAATTCCGAGAGGTCTAAATGGCAACGAGTGCATCAAACGGCATACTGGTGGGCGAGCCGCCCATCAGGATGGTGACGCGCCGGAAGGCGATTTTCGCCACTGTCATTGGCAGCGGTCTGGAGTGGTTCGATTTTTCCGGGTACGCATTCTTCGCAGCAACCATTGGTAAGTTATTTTTCCCCGCAGGCAACGAGACAACGTCGCTGCTGCTATCACTGGCAACCTTTGGGGTTGGCTTTGTGATGCGACCCCTCGGTGGCATCGCGTTCGGCATCTACGGCGACAAGGTGGGTCGCAAGCGAGCGCTGTCGCTCGCCATGCTCATCATGGCGCTCGGCTCGGGCATCATTGCTTTCGCCCCTACGTACCAATCTATCGGCATCGCCGCGCCGTGTCTTATCGTAATCGCGCGATTGCTGCAGGGGCTGTCCGCTGGCGGTGAAATGGGCGGCGCTACTGCGTTCCTTACCGAGCATGCTCCAGCTAAACGTCGTGCTTTCTATTCGAGCTGGATTCAGACGAGTATCGGTTTCGCAGTGGTCATCGGCAGCCTTACCGGTACGCTCATCACGTCGAGCATGTCGGCTGATTCGCTGACCGCATGGGGATGGCGTATTCCGTTTTTCATCGGCATGCTGGTGGCCCCGGTTGGATACTACATTCGGCTGAAAATCGAGGAAACGCCCGAGTTCGTATCGGAGAAGCGCCACACCAACACGCCGCTGCGTGACGTCATTCGCGAGTATCCTCGCCAGGTGCTCTCCAGCCTGCTGATGGTCGTACTGTGGACCGTCTGCACGTACGTCATCCTGTTCTACATCCCGACTTATGTTGTGAAGTATCTGCACATGACCCAGCGTGAGGGATTCACGTCGGGCGTCGTCAGCGGTGTCGTGCTGATGGTCATGGCGCCCGTGTTCGGGGCACTATCGGATAAGGTCGGCAAGCGGCGGGTCCTGTCGGTTGCTGCGCTCGTTATTCTGGTTGCCGGCTATCCACTGTTCTCTCATCTGATTAAATCGCCCGACTTTGCCACGCTGCTGACCTTCCAGGCGATTTTCGGCGTGCTGATTGCTGCATACACCGGCCCGATTCTGGCTCTCTTCACGGAAATGTTCCCGAGCCGCATCCGTGCGACCGGATTGTCTTTGGCCTACAACGGCGCAGTGACCATCTTCGGTGGCTTTGCCGCTTTCATCATCACCTGGCTTACCCAACACACGGGTGACGCCGAGTCTGCGTCTTATTACATCATCTTCGCCGCGGTGGTTAGCCTGCTCGGCATCTTGCTGACAAAGCCATACCAGTCTTGAGAAAATTCACATGAGCATGTTGGTAATCGAAGGGGTGAATGTTTTCGACCCCGCAACGAAGAAACGCCAGACAAACGTCAATGTCTGCATCGCCGACGGGAAGATTGCGGCAATAGGACAGATACCACCGTCGTTTGTCGGTGCCCGCAGAATGAGCCTCCCCGGGCGCACCGTTTTGCCGGGTTTCATCGACCTGCATGTCCACGTTGTCGCGTCGAATGCGAATCTGGGCGCTAACGCGATGATGCCAAACTTTCTGGCTGCGCTTAAAACGTTGCCCATCCTGCGCGGCATGCTGAATCGCGGGTTCACCACCGTTCGTGATGCAGGTGGCGCTGACTTTGCAATGTGCGATGCTGTCAACAGCGGCGTGCTTTGGGGCCCGCGCATCCTGTCGTCGGGCAAGGCGTTATCGCAGACCGGTGGGCACGGCGACTTCCGTCAGCGCAATGACAATCTTGACGATGCCTGCGGGTGCCTGGGACGTCAGGGAGCGATTGCCCGGGTGGTCGATGGTGTCGAGGCGATGCGCCTGGCGGTACGCGAAGAACTCCTCAAAGGGGCCTCCCAAATCAAGATAATGGCGTCGGGCGGCGTCGCTTCGCCCAACGACCCCATCACCAACACCCAGTACTCGGAAGATGAAATCCGTGCCGCGGTTCAGGAAGCGGAGGCCGCCGGGACTTACGTGATGGCGCACGCCTACACCGCTCGTGCCGTCCGGCGCGCAGTCGAGTGCGGGGTGAAATGTATCGAGCACGGAAACCTCATCGACGAGGAGACTGCCCGTCTGCTCGCGGAGCGTGGCGTAGCGGTTGTGCCCACAATCGCTACTCTCGACCGTCTCATTGAACAAGGTCCCGCGCTTGGTTTCCCCGCTGAATCGCTCGCAAAGATTGAGGGAGCACGCTCTGTCGGCCGGCAGGCACTTGCGCTGATGGCGCGCGAAGGCGTGAAGGTCGGGTTCGGCTCGGACATGCTGGGCGAGCTGCACGGCTTCCAGTCCGACGAGTTTGCGGTTCGGGCAGAAATCGTCGGTAACGTTGAGGCCATCCGGTCAGCAACCTGCGTTGCCGCCGAAATCACGGGTGAACCAGGCGTGCGGGGAACGGTCGCTGTCGGAGCCGTGGCTGACCTCATCGTGGTCGACGGTGACCCGATTGAGGACATTTCCCTTCTGCTGGGGCAAGGCGAACACATTCCCGTGGTCATCAAGGCTGGGGTGTGTATGAAGGAAGCCGGCCGACTGCTCGAGCCAGTCGCAGAGTGAACTGCTGGCGCGCGCCATGGGTCGCGCCCACTCCTCCAAAGGCGAAACCGAACATGTCCTCTCTCAGCACCCGAAGTTTCGACGCCCACGCAACAGCTGCACTGCTGGACTATCCCTCGCTGGTGCGCCTTCTTCGGGAGACCATCATCGAATACGACGCGGGACACATCGTGAGTCCTGAGCGGCTGGCCATTCCGATGCAGGACGGCGGCCTGATGCTGTCGATGCCTGCTAGTGCCAAAGACATCGCCATCCACAAGTTGGTGACCGTGTGTCCTTCGAATGGGAAGCGCCAGCTTCCGACCATCCATGGTCAGGTCATCGCATGCGACGCGCACACCGGGGAAATGTTGTTCGTGCTCGACGGGCCGACCGTGACCGGGCGGCGAACGGCAGCGGTCACTGTGCTGGGCATCCAGGCCCTGCATGGCATGGCTCCGCGCAAAATTCTCATCATCGGCACCGGGAAGCAGGCGGCCAACCACGCTGAAGCTTTCGCGGCCTCCTTCCCGGAAGCCAAACTGTTCGCAAAGGGCACCTCGCCGGCAGCAGCGGAGGCCTTCGTGGCCCTGAGCCGGTCGGTAGCACCGAACCTCTCTGTCCTTGATGGCGATGTGATTCCCGACAGCATTGAAGTCGTCATCACTTTGACAACCAGCAAGTCTCCGGTCTACACGTTGCCGGCGCGACCCGGCCGTCTCGTCGTCGGGGTCGGCGCTTTCACGGCAGACGCAGCGGAAATCGGCAAGGAAACCGTCGACGCAAGTTGCGTGGTCGTAGACGACCCCGTCGGCGCAAAGCATGAAGCGGGCGACCTTATCAAAGCCAAGGTCGACTGGACCTCAGTTTCTCCGCTTGCCAAGGCACTGGCTGGCGAGCTGAAGCCGAGTGCGCCGATTCTGTTCAAGAGCGTTGGCTGCGCTGCGTGGGACCTGGCCGCGTGCCGCGTAGCACGTAAAACGCTCGACGCAAACGCGTGTCAATTCGGCGCTGACGTGTAAGTAGCGCCGATTTAAATTGCTTGCCGGTTCCTTACGGCGAGTAAAAGCAGGATACCCACCGACTTCACTGAAGCAGACATGAAAATCACCCGCACCATCTCGACCGTTGAAGTCCACACCGGCGGTGAAGCATTCCGCATCGTTACCAGCGGTCTGCCGCGTCTGCCTGGCGACACCATCGTCAAGCGTCGCGCATGGCTGAAAGAAAACGCCGACGATATTCGCAAGGCGCTCATGTTCGAACCGCGTGGGCATGCCGATATGTACGGCGGTTACCTGACCGAGCCGGTTAGCCCGAACGCTGATTTCGGCATCGTCTTTGTTCACAACGAAGGTTATAGCGACCATTGCGGCCACGGTGTCATCGCACTGTCGACGGCGGCGGTGGAGCTTGGCTGGGTGCAACGTCAGGTGCCCGAGACACGCGTCGGTATCGATGCGCCGTGCGGATTCATCGAGGCATTCGTGCAGTGGGACGGCGAACACGCGGGCAATGTCCGTTTCGTTAATGTGCCGTCCTTCATCTGGAAACAGGACGTGACGGTCGAGACGCCGTCGTTTGGTTCGGTGACTGGCGATATTGCGTTCGGCGGCGCATTCTACTTTTACACCGATGGTCAGCCACATGGACTTGAAGTTCGTGAATCGTCGGTGGAACAGCTCATCCGTTTTGGAGGGGAAGTAAAGGAAGCTGCGAACAAGGCGTTCCCGGTCGTACACCCTGATATCCCTGAAATCAACCATATCTACGGAACGATTATCGCTAACGCACCGCGGCACGAGGGTTCCACGCAAGCCAACTGCTGCGTATTCGCCGACCGCGAAGTGGACCGTTCACCGACCGGCTCAGGCACCGGCGGACGCGTCGCTCAGCTATATCTGCGCGGTAAGTTGGGAAATGGCGACACGCTCGTGAACGAGTCCATCATCGGCACGGTATTCAAAGGACGGGTGCTGAGCGAGACGACGGTGGGCGATTTCAGGGCAGTCATCCCCGAAGTAGAAGGCAACGCTTTCGTTTGCGGCTTTGCGAATTGGATTGTGGACGAGCGTGACCCTCTGACTTACGGGTTCCTGGTTCGATAGACAGACTGCAATGCTTGTGCAACTGACACGAGCAATGCTTACACTTCGATGCCCCAATGACCGCTTTCTCAGGACGCCGACGCCGGCTCCGCATCTCGTTTCGGAGCCTTCGAGGATGAAGGCGCGCGGGTGACGAGCAACCCATCTATAGCGCAACCCGAGTCATCTCGACGGAAAGAGTGCCGAGCTGACTCGCACCGATAAGATGCACTGGTCAGAACCTTGTTTTCATGCCGATTCTTGCGACCAACTGATTCTGACTGTCGGAGACCGCGCCGGTACCGGTAATCGAGGCGAGCGCTCCAGAACTAGCCCGCTGATAGACACTCATCACATAGACGCTGCTTCGCTTCGAGAGGAAGTATTCTGCAATGGCCGCAATTTGATGCCCATGGGCCCTGTCGAGAGCCGCGTTGCCTATCACATAAGCGTAGCTCGCGCTCAGGCTGATACCCCTCGACCGGGCCACTGTTCGTGCCACATCTTGCGGAGCTCATGAACACGATGGCGAGAGAACCAGCTTTCGTCAGTGCGGTGCTCAGCGAAGACCCGGAGGCACCGGACGAACTGGTTCTATTCGAAGTTTGGAACGGCACCCGAGACGAATGGCTCAGCGAGCAGCCCCAGAAGCCGTATCGAGCCATCTATGACGATGCGACGAAGGACTTCATTGCCGACAAGGAAGTTCGCTTTCTTTTTCCCGCGGTCCTTCAATACTAGCGTAGGCCACGGCCAGACCGACTAAAAAGTCGGGTGCAGCAGCGGCGGGCAGCTGTGGAACTCAGCGTCACACCGCATCGAACAATCTCGCGACACTCGCTCGCCACTACAACGTGGGCAATCGCTCAAAGCGGTCAAAGCGAGCAAACGCCGGCTGAACCCCGGTCACCTCAAGCTCGTCGACAAGCGCTACAGACATCCCGCCGCTCAACCAGGCGCACATTTTCGGCAAGCTGCACGGATGAGCCCTGCAGCATCGTTTCTACCGAACCGTCCATCCGGTTGCGCACCCAGCCGGAGACGCCGAGCGCTTGAGCCCGGCGTACGCACGCTATCCCGATAGCCGATGCCCTGTACCTGACCGCGTACTCGAACGAGCCGAGTCTCAAGCATCCCATCTTCGTCGTCAGCGTCCATGCGAAGTCCTCGAAAGAATGGCGAAGTGTATCTCACTGTTTCTTCAGGGAGACCACGGCTGGCATAGCGGCCAACTTCGCAGCGTTGTGAGGCGAGCGGTGTTTCCTAAAATCTCTCCACCCATGGTCGGAGTTCCACCTCCCACGTCCACGCGCTGCGGTGCTGACGATGAACGTGAAGGTATTCCCGCGCTATCGCGTCAGGGTTCAACCATTTGTCGTCCGTCCCGCCATCGTCTGATTGTGCCCAGCTACTGGCAATGCCGCCGTCAATCACAAAATGCGCCACATGGATATTTTTCGGGGCGAGCTCTCGCGCCATGCATTGGGCCATCCCTCGCAAGGCGAACTTGCCCATTGCAAATGGCGTCGAACCGGGTAGACCTTTTACGCTCGCCGTAGCGCCGGTCAGGAGGATGGTGCCGTTGCCGCGTGCCAGCATTCGAACTGCCGCTGCCTGGGCGACGAGAAAGCCACCGAAGGCGGTCACTTTGAAGGCATCCTCAAGTTTCTCTGCCTCGACATCTTCGACAGCCGCGCGATAGCGGCCACTCGCGTTATAAACAACGAGGTCAGGAGCGCCGAATGCGTCTTCTACATGGTCAAAGAGTGCCTTGACCTCGTCCGCTCGACTGGCGTCGCAACTCAAGGCGAGAGCGCCGGTCTCGTCGACGAGGTTTGTCAGCTTGCTGGTGTCGCGGGCAGCGAGTGCGACCTGCATACCCTCGGCCGCAAACAGTCGCGCGAGGGAGGCACTCAATCCCTTTCCCGCACCCACAATCAAAGCGGTCTCAATTCGACTCATGGTTCCTCCTGCTTCAACAGGGACTTGAGTAGCTACGTATGCCGTGCCGTCAGTCCGTTTCCGCACATCCTAAGGCTACTACAAGGGCTTCCCCATTGAGCGCAAGCACAAATGTGGTTTTCTGTTGTCGCAATGTTGCCTTGCCGACGTCGTGTGAGAAGGTGAAGGACTG
>NZ_JACHDI010000019.1:0-178572 GCF_014201025.1 Paraburkholderia sp. MM5384-R2 | reverse complement strand
CGGCGGAAAGATCCAGCTGCTGGGAATCAGCAAGCGCGGCGATACCTATTTACGCACCCTGCTGATTCATGGAGCGCGCAGCGTCGTCAAAAACCGCAGACACTCTGACCCTTGGCTCGACCAAATCAGGCAGCGACGTCCGTTCAATGTTGTAGTGACTGCCTTGGCCAACAAGATGGCACGCACGATCTGGGCAGTTCTGGCACACGACCGGCCATATCAAAACGCGTTCAACAGTGTGAAACCAAACCCGAGCACGCCGCTTGTATGAAGCGGTTGCCATTTTTTAGGACCTTCAAAAGACTGCGCTGGAAATCGAGTGTGATGGCAAAACAGGTCGGACCCGGGACCCGCCAAACCTGAATGAAAGCAGGAGCGTCCAGCTCGCCGGTTCAATGAGGTGCGAGTCCGCGGCTTCCATACAGGCCCGCAGCAGACTCATGCTGCAACAAGGCCGGATATACAGCTGCATCCCATCCCTGTCTTGTTCATCTCCCTTGAAATCCCTTGCAGATGGGAGGCGTCCATATACGCTTTCATGAATCCGTACCGCTCTTCGGTGGAATGGATCCCGTCTCCCTCGCGAACCAGGCTGCCGCGTGAGAGAGTATGTCGCGCTCCATCTTCAGTTGCCGGACTTCGCGACGCAACCGTGTGAGCTCCTGCCGTTCGGCTGTGGTCAGACCGTCATGCCGCACACCTGTGTCGCGATCAGCCTGCGCCACCCAGTTGTAGATGGTCTGTGCAGTCGGCTCGAACTCCTTTTCCAGTTCCTCCGGCCTGCGTCCGGCCTTCACCAGCCCGACCATTTGCGCCCGAAATTCCGCCGGGTACGGGGTACGATGCTTGCCCATAATCGGCACCTCCTTCTCCAAAGGATAGATGTCCGTTTTTCTGGGTCAACTTCAGTACAGGAAACGGTTTGGCGATATAGCCGCCCGGATTACTGACGCGTCGTGCGCGCAAGGCAAGTGCATCGCTGCAAAAAAGGCGCGAACGCGTTATAGCAGAGTCGGCACGGCGCGCCGCTATACCTGCGCGGGTATCGCCGATGGTTTGATGTGGATCATGGACGAGGACCAATGCGAGTTTCGCAGACCTTCACTACCTAGTTCTCGCTCGTGGTCTCCAGCACTTTCATCACTTCCGCAGCCGTGTGTTCCGAATGTTCACGCAGTAACCGGGCGAGGCATGCTCCATCGCGCTTCGCCAGCGCGTCGAGTATTTCACTATGTTCGCCAAGAGACTCGGCCCAGCGGAGCACATCTGCATTGGCCGCGCCTCGCGCTCGATGGATCTTGCTCATCAACGCCGCGTACATATCGGACAGCACGGAGTTGCCGGCGACATCGACGATCTGCTGATGCACTTTTTGATTGGCGCGGTAGTAGGCCGTGCGCTTGCCCTCGCGATGATAGGCCTCCATGGTGCGATGGCGCTCCAAAAGGACCTTCAATTGCTTGTCGTCAATGCGCTGGGCAGCCAGCCGTCCGGCGGTTTCCTCCAGGCCATGCAGCACTTCGAAGATGGCCGCAATCTCATTCTTGTTGATCGGTGCGACCCGAAAACCCATGTGCTGCCGATGGGTCACATGCCCTTCGGTCACCAGCGTCTTGAGCGCCTCGCGCAGAGGCGTCCTTGAGATGTCGAACTGTTCGCACAGCGCTTTCTCGTCGATATGCGCGCCGGGCGCTAATTCCCCTTCGAGAATCATGTCGCGCAGTTGCTGCGCGATTGCCGCATACATACCCGTGCCGCGGAGGCTGATCCGCCTGCGAGCTTCAGCCGGTAGTGACTTCATGTCCATGTCGCCTGGTTCCGTTCCTGTCTTCCGTTTTTGCTTAATTGTCTTACACCTTCATCAGACTATCCACAAAAATAAAAAACGCGTAAAATCAAGGTGTTACGGCGCTTGTAATTCATAATTAGACATCATATACTGCGTTGGCGCACACAGCGCACCGGGCCGGGAACGGTCACGGACATGAAACCGAAGCCAATCAGGCGAATGGAGGAGACATAGATCATGCGAACCGTAAATGCGGCTGTGCGGACCGAGGCCCGGACCGGCGTGCGCTGGCGAATCTTTTTGATCATGTTGATGCTGATTTCGATCAACTATGTGGACCGGGCCTCGCTGTCCGTGGCCATGCCCCTCATCGCCACGGAGTTTCATATCGCCCCTGCCATGCAGGGACTCATTCTCAGCTCGTTCTTCTGGACCTATGCGTTGATGCAGATTCCGGGCGGCATGCTGGCTGACCGATTCAAGCCACGCATCGTGATCGCGTGCGCCACGTTGTTTTGGGGCTTTTTTCAGGGAATTGCCGCCACCTGCACGACGGCCACCGCGCTGATCCTCACCCGTCTCGGCCTTGGCGCCGCGGAAGCACCGATCTACCCCGCAGGCGGCAAGCTCAACGCGATGTGGATGACGCGGCACGAACGTGGCCGCGGCGCGACGCTGCTCGACGGTGGCGCGCCCCTCGGAGCGGCACTCGGTGCGGTGATCATCTCCGGCTTGATCAGCGAATTCGGATCGTGGCGCACGTCCTTCGTGGTGGCGGGTGCGGGCACCATGCTGGCCGGTCTGTTGGCCTGGTACTACATCCGTAACAACCCGCGCGAGCATCCAGCCGTCAATGAGGGCGAAGCCGACTATCTCGAAGCGGCGCTGCAAGAAGAGCACCGCAACGAGCCGGTTCATGCCAGCGGCCGCAGTTTGGACTTTTTCCGCTACCGCTCGGTGTGGGGCATGTTCTTCGGCTGGATGTGTTTCAACTCGGTGTTTTATGGCTTGCTCACCTGGATGCCGAACTATCTGAACAAGGTTCACGGCTTCAACATCCAGCAGATGGGCGGCGCCAGTTTCGCAATTTTCTTCAGCGGCTTCGTCGGTGAACTGATCGGTGGATGGATCGCCGACAAGTGGAAGGCGGCGGGCGGTTCGCCGAATCGCGTAATGCGTACGCTGTTCGGTATCGCCGCCGTGGCAGCCACTGTGTCGATCTTCTCGGTCGCTTACGTCGGCAACCCGGTGACGGTGGTGGTGTTGCTCGCCTCCACGTTGTTCTTCCTGCGCTGGTGCGGTCTCTACTGGTGTCTGCCTTCCATACTCGGTACCCGCAACAAGGTCGGCTTTCTCGGCGGTTTCATGAACCTCGGCGGAAATATCGGTGGGGTCCTCGTTCCGATCATCGTGGGCCTGATCGTGCAAATCACTGGATCTTATTTCCTGGCGCTGATGTTTTTCGCTGCCGCTGGCGTGGGACTCCTTGTCTGTTCGACGCTCATTGACTACGAACGCAAGCTGCCCGTCTGAGCCAGTCGCTCATTACCTTTACCAACGGATTGTTGATTTCATCATGAGCAAACGCGTCAAGCTCGGCATGCTTACCCCATCATCCAATACCGCGCTCGAGCCGATCACGAGCGCGATGGTGGCCCAATTGACCGGTGTCAGTGCCCATTTCTCGCGTTTCAGAGTCACCGAAATCTCGCTGTCCGATCGGGCACTCGGGCAGTTCGATACGAACAATATCATTCAGGCCGCGCGGCTACTGGCCGACGCCAACGTCGATGTGATCGCATGGAATGGCACTTCATCCGGCTGGCTCGGTTTCGAGTCCGACCACCAACTGTGCCGTGAGATCGAAGAGGCGACGGGTATCCGCGCCACCACATCGGTGCTTGCATTGAACGAAATCCTGGCGGCGACCGGTGTGAAGAAATTCGGTCTGGTGACTCCGTACCTCAAGGAGGTGCAGCAGAAGATCGTCGCCAACTACCGCGACAACGGCATCGACTGCTCTTCTGAAAACCATCTCGGCCTGAAAGTGAATTTCCAGTTTTCCGAAGTGACCGAAGAGACGCTACGCGCGCAAATTCGCGCGGTCGCAATGCAGCGCCCGGAAGCGATCGTCACCTTCTGCACCAACCTGCATGCCGCCCATCTGGCCTCGGAGGTGGAGCAGCATCACGGCATCCCGCTCTACGACACGATCTCCACCGTGGTGTGGAAGTCGCTGAAGCTTGCCGGCTACGACACGAGCCGGCTCGCGAGCTGGGGCCGCCTGTTTTCCGAAGTTGAGTGAAGGACCAGTCATGACAACTGTATACGACCTCGTAATCCGCAACGCCGACGTGGTCACCGCGTCCGAGCGCTTCAACTGCGATATCGGCGTGAAGGACGGCATCATCGTCGCGCTGGGCCGGGATCTCGACGCCGGCAGGCGCGAGCTCGACGCCGCTGGCCTGCTGGCATTGCCAGGCGGTATCGACGCGCACTGCCATCTGGATCAACCCATGCCGGACGGGTTGAAGATGGCCGATGACTTCCTGAGCGGCACACGCGCCGCCGTGTGCGGCGGCACAACGACGGTGATCCCGTTCGCCGCGCAGGCAAAGGGGCAATCGCTCAAAGCCGCAGTGGCCGACTACCATCGCCGCGCCGACGGTCGCGCAGTCACCGACTACGCATTCCATCTGATCGTCTCCGATCCGACGCCGGAGGTGCTTGAACGCGAGTTGCCAGAACTGATCGCGGCCGGTTACACATCGTTCAAGATCTACATGACTTACGACGACCTTAAGCTCAGCGACCGCGAGATCCTCGAAGTGATGGATGTTGCACGCCGCAACCAGGCACTCGTGATGGTGCATGCCGAGAACTCGGACTGCATCGCGTGGCTGACCGACAAGCTCACTGAAGCCGGCAATCACGCGCCAAAATATCACGCCTTATCGCGGCCGGCAGTGGTCGAACGAGAGGCCACGCACCGCGCGATTGCCTTTTCAGAACTCGTCGACGTGCCGATCCTGATCGTCCATGTGTCGGGCCAGGATGCGATCGAGCAGATCGAATGGGCGCAGCAACGCGGTCTCAACATCTACGCCGAGACCTGTCCGCAGTACCTGTATCTGACCGAGGAAGACCTCGGCCATGATGACGGCTATCATGGCGCCAAGTGCGTCTGCAGTCCGCCGCCGCGCGATATGTCTAGCCAGAAAGCGGTGTGGAGCGCGCTCAAGCGTGGCGTATTCAGCGTGTTCTCGTCCGATCATGCGCCGTTCTCATTCGACGATCCGCAAGGCAAAAAGCCAGGCGGTGAAGAGGTGTCGTTCGAGCACATCCCGAACGGCATCCCCGGCATCGAGACCCGGCTGGCGCTGCTGTTCGATGGCGTGAACAACGGCAAGCTGTCGCTGCACAAGTTCGTCGAACTGACCTCGCTGAATCCTGCGAAACTGTATGGCCTTTATCCGCGCAAGGGGACGATCGCGGTTGGCGCGGACGCCGACATCGTTCTATGGGACCCGCTCCGGCAAGTGGTCATCGCGAACGACGCGCTCCATCACAACGTGGACTACACCCCGTACGAGGGACGTACCGTTCAAGGTTGGCCGAAGTACTGCCTGTCGCGCGGCGAACTGCTGGTGGAAGGCGGCCGCTATCTCGAGCCGGAGGCGGGCCGGGGCCGGTTTCTCGCTGCTGGTAAACCGCAGTACGTCGACCTCTGATATTGGGAAAAGTATGAAGATCCTGGTCATCAATCCCAACATCTCCGAAAGCGTCTCGACGCTAATTCAGGCAGAGGCCCAACGCAGCGCTTCGCCCGGCACCGAAATCGCGGTCGCGACCGCGCCGTTCGGCGTGGCGTACATTGAGACTCGCTTCGAAGCGCTGGTCGGCGCGTACGCCACCGCGTGCGTCGCGGCCGAGCGCCATGGTACCTACGATGGTGTCGTGGTCGCCGCGTTCGGCGATCCGGGTTTGCAGGGCATCAAGGAGGTAATCGACGTGCCAGTGGTCGGACTGACCGAGTCGTCGCTCATGACCGCGGCGACGCTCGGGCAGCGCTTTTCGATCATCGCGATCTCGCCGAGAATCAAGGCGTGGTACCGCGAGACTGTCGAACGCAGTCATCTGGCGAGCCGGCTCGCCAGCATCCGCGCGCTCGACGAACCATTGCGCGATATCGGCAGCGTGCAGCAGGAGTACGCAGCGAGACTAAAGGTGCTGTGCAACCAGGTAGTCGACGATGACGGGGCCGACGTCATCATCATCGCCGGCGCTCCTTTAGCAGGGCTCGCACGTGAGATAAGTAGCGAACTGCCGGTGCCGGTGGTCGATGGCGTGTCGAGTGCGATCACCCAGCTTGAGGGCCTTATCCGGCTGAGCCCGAAAAAAGCGACGAAAGGCAGTTTCACCCAGCCGCCCGTTAAGCCGAACCGGGGCCTGCCCGAACCGCTTGAACGGCTGCTGAACAGTGGGCCGATGGGCTAATCCGGTGCGTCCAAACGGTTTGTTCGCGACACTTTTGAACGAGGGCACAGCGCGAACACCATCCTGTGACTCATAGACGATCGTACCGTGCAGTTTCTGACCTAAAACCTGATGTCGCCGCCAAAGGCGACCGTTTGCTACTGAAGCACGCAGTGCGAGGGGAGCGGCCGCTCAAGCCAAACAACGGCCATACGCGACGGTCCGTCTCAACGGCTGCTCAGGGTCGGGAGTACGCACTGCCGACTGGCCGCTTCCGGGCAGCGGAATTCCTCTGGCCGCTTTCCAGCGATGAGTTTGAAGAGCGGACTGACGCAGCCCGACCCGGAGCCGCCCGTCGCACCCTGACGGCGAATGTCCCCTGAGCACCCACAAATCGGACGGTCGCAGACGAAGGCTAGCTGTCCGCTGGGCGATTAGCACTTAAACAGCCCGTACGGTCGCACCTAACCATTACGTCGGCCGGCACATTGTGTCTCGGCGCGGCCGCGACGTCGCTCGACCGATAACCGGGCGGCGCGTCGCGCCACCGCTCCCCGCTCGCACTGCAATGCGTTATCTGATCGCGGCACTGATGGCGCGTGCGACCTGGTTAAGCGCAGCGGCAGTATCGAGCGACGCTCGTGGGATCGAGCGCCCCGCTGCTGCACTGGTCGGTCGCGCGGCCTGATCAGGCGATGACGAGAACTTGACGATGGTGAGCTTCGTCTTCGGATCGACCAGGATCGATTGCCCGAACCGGCCGCCGGCCGCGAACGAGCCGTGCCCATCGTTCACCTGATACCAGTAGTCCCGATATGAGTAGCCCGGGCGGCCGGACGCAAGATTGCCCTTCGCGAAGGCACCGGCGTTATCCGCAGGCCTCAATGTGATGTGAGCGGTAGAAGCCGGGAGCAAAGTCGTCCGTCCCGCTTCGCCCAACCGCACTAACTCACCGAAACGTGCGGCGTCGCGAAGCGTCGTGTTGAAGCCACCGCTTGCCATCTCGGTACCTAAACGATCGACCACGACGTCGCCGTCGTCTTCGGCGATCTTCTGCCACATCGTGCGGGAGACCAGTTCGCTCCACGACAGCCCAGATACGCGCCGTATCGCCCATGCGACAGCTTCGGGCGAGCCATTCTGGTAGAACCACACGTTTCCCGCCGTGGCGCCGGGCGTGGGGCGTGCCACTTTCAGGAAGTCGTAGATGCTGTCCGGGGCGCCGCTGCGGCGCGGAGTGATGCCCACTGCGCCGAAGAGTCCCAGATCCGGTGGAAGATCGGCCGGGTAGCTGACCGGCACCTCCATATCCAGATTTTGCTGGATCGTCGCGTCGCCGAACGGCGTGCCCGCCAGTTCGGGAACGTACGTCGAGAGTGTCGCTTGTGGGTCCAGTCGGCCTTCGTCGATCAGTTGCGCGGCGACGAGCCCAGTCACGGATTTCGTCATCGATGCCCACGCGTGCGTCTGCCGGGGCGTAAAGGAATTGAAGTAGCGCTCAAGCACCACCTTGCCGTCGTGAACGACGATGAAACCGTCGGTATAGGTGCGTCGCAGATAATCGGTCAGGGTTAGCGTCGTTCCGTCGACAGTGAACTGCACCTTGTCGGGGTCGAGCGCGGCACCGGCAGGTAGTGGCAACGGCGTGTGCGCGTGCTCGACATTTGCAGTAGGGGTCATCAGACGGGTATTGCGGAGCGCCCAGGCAAGGTTCGGGTAGCGCAGCGAGTTGGCCTTGGTCACAAGCTTGTCCGCAGGCGGAGGAAAGCCCTGCATGATGCCGAGTTCGACGGGGTCGCGAGACACCCCGACCTCCTGAGCATGCGTGGCCAGCGGCAGCAGTGCGCCAATGACAAGCGCCACGGCGGTCGCGACAGGGCCAGTGGTGAGGTCACGATTTCGAGTGTTTTTCATGTTTTTTCCCGGAAGGCAGGCATTACAGAGATGGCCCGGACAGGTGGATAAAATTCTCCACGCTTGAGACGCCGACGACCTGCTTTGCCGCTTCGACGGCCAGTGGAATCTGCTCGTTATCCGACACCGAGCCGGAAAGCGTGACGTGGCCGCTTTGTGCCTTCACGAAGATGCGTGCGGCGTTGAGCCCTCGAGTGCGAGCTAGTGCAGTCGATACCCGGCGGGCGAGCTTCCTGTCCGCGGCCTTCGTTGCCTTGACGGACGTCGCGTCAGAGGCGGTGGTGGCGCCGCCCGCGGATGCGGCCCCGGACTGGGCAAATGCGCCGGCGGACGCGCCGATAAGCGCAGCCATGAGCAGAGCACGGGGAATTCGAATACGGATCGTCATGCGATTTCTTCAAGAAAGTGAATGGGTGGGATCGGCCAGGCGTAGGCTGGCACCTCCCTTCTAGAAACGTGTCATGAGACCGAGTGATACGCCGGTCATCGTATGGCCACCGGGATTCAGGCCGAGTGCCGTGATGTTGGCGGGATCGTAACGATAGGCGCCCGAAAATCCGTTCCGATCGAACTCCGCGTAGAGTTCGGTCTGCTTCGACAGAAAATACTCGGCAATTGCAAACGTTGTGACCTTATGGCCGCTGGCCGACGCGACATTGCCAAGATTACTGGCAATATCATCAATGAAAGCCGCCGTGAACTGTAACGCTGGCGTGACCGACCAGACGACTCCACCGCCCGGAATTCTGTCGCGACGCCGGGGTGCAGTGGGCTTAGCGCCAGTAACGGTGAGATCGGCATAGTTCAGGTAAAGGCGCGCTGGTCCGATCTGGAGCGTACCGCCAGTCTGGAACGTCTGCGCCCATTGTGTTGCCGTCGCGTTCCACGTCTTTTGATACGACACGCCGCCGAGCGCCGGCCCCCACTGATACAAGGCCGCGCCCGAGAAGTTCGTCGCCGCGCGGGAATTGCCTGCGACGCCGCCGGGAGAATAGCTCGCGGCCAGGCGAAAGCCGCCTACCTGTCCGATATATTTGACAGTGTTATTGAAACGCGAGTCCAGTGTGAAATAGTTAGCGCTATATACCACGCCTGGTTCGATCGCAATGGACTGTCCGCGCCCACCCGCCGGATCGATGAGAATGCCAAGGTCTTCGTTTGCGTTCAGTTGCCGGCCAAAGGTCAGGCGGCCAAAATTGCCAGTCAAACCGACGAACGCAGCCTGCGAAAACAAGGTGCCCGAGGTCTTCACCGCGCCGGTACCGCTGTTGAACGCGCCCTCCAGCTTGAAGATGGCCTTCAGGCCGCCACCCAGCTCTTCTTTGCCAGTGAAACCGAACTGGTTGCCGGCAATGATATTGTTGTTGTAACCGACCACGCTACCGCCCTTGGCGCCGTTCGTCCAGCGAAGACCGCCGCCGACATTGCCATACAACGTCACGCTTGACTGCGCACAGGCCACTTCCGAGAGCAGGCTTATCAGCGTCGCACCAAGAACCTTCTTCATACGTCTCCTTTGATTTCTATTGGTATTATTATGGATAACTAATTTATGGCGTCCGTCCAGACATGTCGCGGAACGCCCTCAAAGACGGTGATGCGCAGTGTTTCAGCCAGGATCGGCGACGCTATGCGGCGCCGGGGCGCCGGGCACGCCACCGGCGAGGCGCCGTTGCGAACGCTGCGGATCGAGGCAGAATGCGCAAAGCAGGCCACATCCCAGCAGTACCACGCCGCAGGCGACGCACGCCTGCTCGAAGCCGCGCGCGGTGGACCGGCCGGCGCCGTCGATCAGCAGCCCGGTGACGATCGGCGCGGCGAGTCCGGCGAGCGATGAAAATCCGTTGCTCAATGCGAGGACGCCGCCCCGTTGCGAATCGGGGGTGACTTCGCCCAACATGGCAGGCCCGATCGAATACATGGCAAGCGTCATGCCACTGCCGAGCGTCAGCAGGACGAACTTCACCATGGGCGAGACGCCTGGCCACGCAAGCAACGCGATCAGTGCGCCCGCCACGATCAGCGTCACGGCTAGTAAGCCGCCGCGCCCGACTTTCGACGGCACCCCGTTCGCCAACAGGCGCTGCGACAGCCAGGCAAGCCCGAGGCTAAGGGGCGCCGTAATGGCGACGAATAACGCAAACATTCTGCCCGCGACATGCGGTTCATAACCCATTCCCAGTTGCAGCCAGGTTGGCGTCCAGGTGAGTGTCATGGCAAGAATCCAGTTGGCGGCGAAGTGCCCGGCAAAAACGCCCAGTACGGTCCGATCGGTCAGCAGCAGAGCGTACGGGACGCGCGCCGTGCGACCCGAACGCACGGGGCTCGACAAACGACCTTCTGCGCCGAACACAAGCCACGCGATGCACCAGAGGCAGCCCAGCGCGGAAAGCACGAGAAAGTTTGCCCGCCAGCCCCAGTGTGCGGTGATGGCCGGAATGCTCAGCCCGGCGACCAGCAGACCGAGCGCGCTCCCCTGATGCAGCACGGCGACAGGCAGGTTGCGCCTTGCGTCCGGAAACCACTTGTAAAGCGCATGCACCGCAACCGGCGAGGTCGGTCCTTCGCCGGCGCCGAGCAGCACACGGCACGCGATGATGCTCCAGATCGAACTGGCGACCAGCATCGGCAATTGCAGCAGGGCCCATGAGCCAGCCATCAGCAGCAACAGCCATTTTGTCGAAGCACGATTCGCCGCGAGGCCGCCCAGCACAGCGGAAATCGAAAACAACCAGTTGAGGCTCCCGCCAATCAGCCCGAACTGCGTGGGTGAGAGGTGAAGCTCGCGCATCATCGGGATGGATACGAGGCCGAGAACGACCTTGTCCAGAAAGTTCACCAGCATCATCAGCGCAAGCATGATCGCGATAAACCACGCCCGTGCCGGCCGGTACCGGTTGTGTTCACTTGTCATTCGGTTTGTCTCCGTTATGGTGGGGACGTCTTTTGCGTCCTCGCTAGTAAGCTGCCTCAGCTGTAGTGCTCGCCGAGCGATGGAACGGCGTCATCGCCGTCGGGCAGGCCTGCTGAAAACTTCACGGGAAAGCGCACCGACATGGTTGCGCCGTTAGCGAGTTCACGGACCATGCCGCGTTCACGCACGTGCGGATCGTCAAACAGCTCATGCGCATCGAGCAGCGGCGACACCGGCAGATCGAAAGACGCGAGCATGTCGAGCCATTCGGCAAGTGTGCGCTGCAAGAACATCTGCGTGAGCAGCGAGTTGACCTCGCGCTTGAACTGCCGCCTGCCGAGGCGCGACGCGAAGCGATCGTCAGTCAACGCGGGATAGTCGGCCCCGAGCGCTTCGCACAGGTTCAACCAGAACTTGTTCTCCAGAATCCCCAACGCAAGATGCCGGCCGTCTCGCGTCGCGAAAAGATCGTTCTCGGGCATGACGTTGGGCGATGCCAGCGGGCGGTCCGCATACTCCCGCGAGGTCCACGCGGCCGATGCAGTCCACGCCAACACACAGTCGTGAATCGATACGTCAAGATGCTGGCCGCGACCGTTCTGACGCGCGCTCATAACAGCAACCGCCAGCGCGAGCGCGGCGTGACTCGACGCGGCGTAGTCCGCAAGCCGCACACGTGGGCGCGTGACCCGGTCGTCGACCTGAACCGGAATCGACCAGAAACCGCCGAGCGCCAAGTAATTGAGATCGTGGCCAGGCCGGGCCGCGTACGGGCCGGTCTGCCCGAATCCGGAAATCGAACACATCACGATGCGCGGATTCACTTCGGCGAGCGTCGAATAGTCGAGTCCAAGCCGTTTCATGATGCCTGGCCGGAAACCTTCGACCACCGCATCCGCGTCACGCACCAGTTCGAGCATCGCAGCCTGTCCCGCGGAACTTTTCAAGTCGAGCGCGATGGACCGTTTGCCCCGGTTGACCTGGGCGAATATCTCGCGTCCGAGTTGGCGCGCCGGATCGCCGGTGCCGGGCGGCTCGACCTTGACCACGTCCGCCCCCAGATGCATTAGCATCGACGTGGCGTGTGGCCCGGGCAGCAGTTGACTCAAATCGACAATCTTGACGCCGTTCAGGCAGGACCATTCCGGTTTCATCGGTACCTCTTCAAGGTATGCGGCAGCCGTGTGCGTGCTGCATTCTTCTTTTATGCCGGCGAGCCGGCCGGGTCGAGAATGACGCGGGCGATTGTATTGCGCTGGATCTCGCTCGTGCCCGTGAAGATGCGGAACATTCGCAGTTTCCGGAACGTCTGCTCGATCGGGTGATGGCGCGTCACGCCGACGTTGCCGTGAATCTGCACGGCCTTGTCCGCGACTTCGAAGCAACGCTCCGACACGAACAGCTTGCAGGCCGCGGCCTTCATCCGCAGATCGGCACCGGCGTCCGCGAGCGCTGCTGTCTGCGCGATCATGCTTTCGCATGCCCACAGCGCGGCGGCCATGTCGGCGAGCATGTGCTGGATTGCCTGAAAGCGCGCGATCGGGCCGCCGAACTGCCGGCGCGTACGCGCATAGTCGAGCGACGCTTCGTAGGCCGCCGTGGCGAGGCCGAGCATCGTCGGGCAATGCAGCAGGCGGTTCACGTTGATACGCGACATGCCGAGCTTGAAGCCATTGCCCTCTCCGCCGAACACGTTTGCGCGAGGCACGCGCACGTCGACGAAGCGGATGTCCGCGTCGATGTGCTGTCCAGACATCGGCACATATTGCTGTTCGACCGTCACGCCGGGCCGGTCGAGATCGACGAGCACCGCGGTAATGGCAGGTGGCGTGGTGCTGGCATCGGTTACGCACATGACAATCGCGAAATCGGCAAACGGCGCGCCGCTGATGTAGTGCTTGACGCCGTTGATCACGAGGTCGTCGCCGTCCACCACGGCCGAGGTGGTGATGCTCTGCGCATCCGAGCCCGAGTGGGGTTCGGTCAGCGCGAAGCAGGTCGATTTCTCCCCACGGACCACCGGTTCGAAATAGCGCACGAGCTGATCCGGCGTCGCGTACTTGAGCATATTGCCGACGCGCGGCGGACCGCCCAGGTCGCCGAGCACGTGAGGCGCGAGCGCGGATCCGGAGGCGGCCAGATCTGCCTTGAGTGCGCACTGTTCAATGATCGACAGCCCCCGGCCGCCGAGCTTGACGGGCAGACATGCCGCGTAGAAGCCGAGCTGCGCGGAGCGGCGCCAGACACGGCGTAGCGTGTCGCGCGGCCAGATGTCTTCGCTGCCGATGCCGAGTTCCTGCTCCAGCGGCAACAATTCTTCCGCGATGAAACGGCGAATGCCCTCACGCGTTTCAACGAATACCGGATTGCTCAGGTGATCGAACATGGTTGTCCCCTTCAGTTGACACGACGCGAGATGCCTTGCCAGTACTGCTCGCGAACCAGCTTGCGGGCGACCTTGCCGCTCGCGTTCTTGGGCAGATCGGCGACGAAGCTCACCGTGCGAGGGAGCTTGTAGTCAGCAAGGCGGGCGCGGCAATGCGCGATGATTTCTTCGGCAGACGTATTGCGTCCGGACTTCAGCACGACGACTGCCTTGACACTTTCGCCCCACTTCTCGTCGGGCACGCCGACCACGCATACTTCCATCACATCGGAATGCTGATACAGCGAGGCTTCGATTTCGGTGGGATACACGTTGAAGCCGCCGGAAATGATCATGTCTTTCTGGCGATCGACGAGGTAGATAAAGCCCGCTTCGTCGAGGCGCGCGAGATCGCCGGTGCGCAGCCAGCCGTCCACGAGCACTTCGCGCGTGAGTTCCGGCTCGCCCCAGTAGCCTTGGAACACATCGGCGCCGCGAATGATGACCTCACCGATCGCATCGCCCATGACCTCGCAGCCGTGTTCGTCAACCACCAGGACTTCAGTCTCGCCGGCCGGCCGGCCGCACGATGCCAGCCTTTCGGGACGGTACGCGATTGCGTCGGCATGATCGGCGATGCTCAGGCGCGTGACGCCCGAGGTCGACTCGCTCGCGCCGTAACCTTGCGACAGCACCGGCCCAATCCGCGTCCATGCTTCCTCGATGCGCGCGGGCGCCATTGGCGCGGCGCCGTAGCCGAGCATCTTCAGGCTCTTGAGATTGGCGGTGTCCAGCGCAGCGTCGTTGAGCAGCATGTTGATCATCGCGGGCACCATGAACACGTGCGTAATGCGCAGTCGTTCGATTTCCGAAAGAAAGTGCGCTGGCTCGAACGTGTCGAACAGCACGAGTGTGGCGCCCGAATAGAGGTACGGCTGCATCAACATGCCCGACGCGTGCGTGACTGGTCCGATGAGCGCCAGGCGGTCGCCGGGTTTCGCGGGACGGTCCATGCCCAACAGGATTTTGCGCAGCGACGCGAGGCGATTGCCGTAGGTCTGCATAGCCGCTTTGATCTTGCCGGTCGAACCGGACGAGAAGTGCAGCACGGCGAGGTCGTCGGACGACAGCGTGACATCGGGCAGGTTCGCGCTGGCCCGCGAAATCAGTGTTTCGTAGTCGGCATAGCCGTTCGCCGCTTCGCCAAGAGAAATGAATGTTTCGACTGAACCGAAACCTGGCGAGCTGCGATCGTAAGTCGTGTATCCCGCTCCCGCGATCATCACGCGCGGTGCGCAATTCTCGACCACGTCGGCGGCTTCGTGCGCCGTGAAGCGCGGATTCAACGCGGCCTTGACGAGCCCCGCCTTATAAAGCGCGCATTCGATCTCCACCAGTTCCGTGCAGTTGCGGGCCTGAACCGCGACCCGGTCGCCTTTCGTCAGTCCAAGACCGAGTAATGCATTCGCGAGCCGGCTTGAGCGTTCGTCGAGTTGGCGGTACGTCAGCTCGCGCTCGCGATGCATGACCGCTACGGTGTCGCCCCAATAACGCGCGGCGCGGCGCAGAAAATAAGCAAAGCCCAATCGGTGTCTCCCGTTATCGATCTGGCTCTTAGTCTGTAAGATGCAGGGGATCACCACAATGACGCGTTGGCTATAAAGTCATAGCCGTTAGGAATGACAATGGAGACACGGGACCTAGAATATCTGCTTGCCGTCGAGAAGCACGGGGGCATTGGCCGTGCCGCCGAGGCACTAGGCATGAGCCAGCCGGCTTTGACCAAGGCGATTCAACGCGTGGAGGCGCAGGTTGGCCTGGGACTGTTCGAGCGCACGGCCAGCGGTATCGTGCCGACCCAGGCAGGGGCGCTGTTCATCGTACGTGCGCAGCGCATTGCGCTCGAATACGAAGACGCGCTGAAGGAAATGCATGCGATCCGGAGCGGCGAACAGGGCGTGCTTCGCATCGGTTATTCGCCAACGGTGCCAAACGCGCTGGTACTGGGCGCGTGCCGGCAGTTGTTGAACGAACGCCCGGCCGCGCGTCTGCGACTGCGGCGCCGGCTCGCGCGCGATCTGGTCGACCTCCTCATGGCGGGCGAACTCGATCTGGTCGTGGCGCCCGAGCCGACTCGCAGCGTAGGCGACGTGACCTTCGTCGAGCTCTTTCGCGACTCGCTCTCTGTGCTAGCCGATGAGGCGCATGCACTACATCGCAAGCGCAATCTACGGCTAGCGGATCTGGCAGGTCAGGAATGGTTGCTGCCCGGACCGAACATTCTGCTGCGGCAGCAGGTCGACGCGGCCTTCGAGCGGCAGGGGCTCGGGCCGCCGAAGCTTCGCGTGGAAACCGATTTCGGTAGCACCTCGCTACTACATCTGCTGCGCGGCACGACGATGCTCTGCATAGCAGGCACCGAATCGTTCGAGAGTCTCGAGGGGCTGCGCGCGCTCAATCTCGACATGGACGAACTCGACTTGCGTCGACGTATTGGCGTAGTGTTCCGGACCGGGGCTTACCTCTCTCCGCTTGCCCAACGCATGGTGGCACTGCTACAGGAGCGGAGCAGCTGAACCGGCTAGAGGCGTACATGTCATATTAAAACGGGCGAAGTTGCAGTGTTTTTGTGCCATCGTCCGCTCCCTGGACAAGAACGGACCGCCAAACGCGCTTACCCAACGGCAGAAATTGGCCGGGTTGGGGCAGTGCCACCGGTAATTCGCTCGCCGGAGACCGGCCATTGAGCAAGGGCGAACGAGCCCTTCGTTATTCAGATTGGATGGTGACCTCGACCGGCTGCTTGTGGCCGATAGGACCTGTTCGATGAGCGTTCTAAAGAGCCGACGTTGGAATCCTGAACGGCGGCTTTCCGGCGACTTGTGTGAACGCGTACTACCGGCCAGGAACGGCCCGTCACGATCTGTTCGCGAACGTCAACTCATGAGGGGCGAGCGGCCCTTCGACGCGGCGATGCCTCGACAACGCTCGCCAGTGACGTCGATCATTTGCCGTAGCGGTATTGAGGGCATAATGTCATCCGTGCGGCCCACCAGCCCCGACTTTGAAAGAAAGGTCAATATGGCGGCCCCTGAAAAAATTGCTCAACACTTTCCGCGAACCCTCCGTTACGGAAGGGAGAAGGGACCCGCACGTCGAAGAATTGATCTCGTAGAGTGCGAGACAGCGGGGTCGCAATTCAAATAGACAGATGAAAAGAATCTATACGTACAGGGGCTTCGAGATCGCGGTGGAGCTTGAACCAGTGTGGAAAGCGTCTGGCAACGTTACATTGCTGCCACCGCGTGGTTTTATCACCGTCGTGCAGATCAAAATGATTGGCGCTAGTCGACCGACGGTTGCGCCGATACGCCTGATAGCAGACAATCATCGGCCCTTCGCGACGGAAGCCGAGACGCTCATGGCAGGGTTCAGCGCCAGACAGCGGGTCGTAGACGACACGCTTGCCCCGTGAAACGTACTTCATCGCGATGATTGAACGTTGGACGAAGGCAACGTCGGCGGTGGGTTGGGGTACCGCTTACTTTCGGTCATGCATGGTGGTATCACGCGGCGCAGGGTGAAGCCGATCCAGTCTTGCCAGTAGTGCCGAACCCTGTTCCACAACGCGACGAGGCACATCAGGAAGCGCCAGTACCGTGCGAATGCGCGTTCGCCAATATTCCACGTGCATCACGGCACTTGAATGTTCTGTCCGGTGGCTGACACCTAGGTGTTCCAACTGGGAAATCACGGCCTCGATATGATCCAATTCCTGCTGCGCATGGTCGTGCCAAGACATAGCCACCTCGCCCAGAAGGCTCACCTTCTCGCTTCATCGCTCGCCACATTGTCAATGTCGGGTCCGGGTCCAGCGGCACCAGTCGTGGTGGTCCAGGTTCCGAAGGAGCTGTCGTCGACGGTGCTCGCGCCGATAGTGGCCGGCCACGAGCACTGATGCGATCATCAGCACAATCGAGCCCATCACAATGCCTACCCACGAGTCGCTCATTTCGCTCTCCTGCGCGGTTGCCGTTACCGACTCAGGCGATCCACCGGAACCCGTCCATCCGGGCCGCAGGCTTCCATCGCCATCCCTGTTGTGCAGCGAACCGGCTGCAAGCCTGGTTGTTTCACTGCAGGTGCTGGCCGCCATTGATCGCGATGTTGGCTCCGGTCACGAAAGCCGCCTCACGCGAGCACAGGTACAGAACAAGCGCGGCCACTTCCTCGGGCTGCCCGAGGCGGCCGACCGGAATCTGCGGAATGATCTTGCTGTCCAGAATGTCCTGGGGCACCGCCGTGACCATCTTCGTGGCGATATAGCCGGGCGAGATCGTGTTGACGGTGACACCTTTCTTCGCCACTTCGAGCGCCAGTGACTTCGTGAAGCCATGCATGCCGGCTTTGGCGGCCGCATAGTTCGTCTGACCGAAACCGCCCTTGCGGCCAATGATCGACGCCACGTTGATGATGCGGCCCCAGCCCCGTTCAACCATGCTGTCGCACCACGGCTTCGTCATGTTGAACACCGAGTCGAGGTTGGTGCGGATCACTGCATCCCAATTGATCTTGTCCAGCTTTTTAAAGCCCGCATCCCGTGTGATGCCGGCGTTATTGATCAGGATGTCGACCGGACCGACCTCGGCGTGGATCTGCTCCGCGCATCGCTGGCACGAGTCGTAGTCGGCGACGTCGACCCCATACGCCCCGAATCGCCGCCCGTCGGCTTCCATCCGGGCCAGCCACCGGTCCGCGCCGGTATTCCGCGGCGAGCAGGTGACCACGACGGTATAGCCAGCGTCGTGCAGTTTGATGCTGATCGCTTCACCGAGTCCGCCCATTCCGCCCGTGACCAAGGCAACCTGTTTCATCATCTCACTTGTCTCCGGTAAAGGGAGGGCGATCCTCGCTCATACAGAACAGCGATGCTCGCCCGATGACCATCCAGATGCGCCAACATCAACAGGGTTCCCTTGTGTGACGCAACTGGCCGATGCAGGCGTCCGGGCCGCCTGGACAATTACCGCTCGGCAGTGCGCCGGGCAGTCTTCGATGCAGCCGTCGCGACGGCGTCAAGGTTGCTTTCGGCGACCTGCACCGCTTGCTGACTGGTTTTCTGCAGGGTCTCGACCAGCGTACTGGTGGCGGTGATCGCCGACTTCCACGCTGCAATGGCGGCTTCGGAACCCGCAGGCGCGCTTTTGGCGACCTCTTCGACGAGCGTTTGCGTCCGGCGGTTGTACGCTTCATATTGCGTCTGCGCGAGCTGTGTGAATTCGGACTGGGTGGCCGACACGATCTCGAACAGCTGACGGCCGTACGACTGCACTTTTTCTGCCGTCGGTGCAGCGAAAGTGGTTTGCAGCGCGAGCCACTCTTGCGGTTCCTTAGTGGAGCACGCTTTCAGCGCGTTCTCCTGAGTTTCCGCCAGCGTCGACCGGATCGTTTTCAGATTCAGTTCGGCCAGCCTTTCCATCCCCGCCACAACATTGCTGGCCAGGCCGTAAGCGGCGTCGAGGTTAGCCTTCTGTGCTGTTACAAATTGTTCCGGGGTCAATAGATTCATTGCGAAACTCCAGGGAAGTCGACCCGGCACCTTTCCGTTCAACCGGATGGCAATGGGGGCGCGCTGCGGTCGTGTGGATGGACTGGCGGGAAAGCACGTGTGCAATGCGAACTGCGCATCGCACGCGCCAGGATGATTAATAGTAGTCCTAATTGCGTTCTTGATTCACTTATCCCAATGATAAGGAACTGCATTGCTTGCCCGGCGGACGCGAGTGCTGCGTTTTATGGGGCGGACAATGATCCGCTGACGAATGTCATCAGCCGAACCGCGTGACAGCCTTGAGTACGGAAACGCCGTCGCTGGTTATATGGGGGCGTTGCTGGCCGGATGGGAGGGTTTCCAATGCGACGAGTTGGTGTTCGAGCAAAATATCCAGATCTGAACGATCCAGCCCGAGTTGACCGGGAGCGTCCTTGACCAGCATCAAGGTTGCGAACTCATGAGGACTAAGCATCTTTGTCTCCTGTTGATAGGTGTCAATTTGCTGGAAAGCTCAACCGATCTCGCGTGACGACCGTGACCGCGTCTCGCGAAATGTGACTTTACGCAAGATTCACGCTAACCGGATGCCGACTGCGCGCCCGGGAGGTCATCTTAATGTGTCCCCATCCGCGCGATCAATATGTGGGAATTAACTTTTTTCTTACGATTGCATTCGAACGGTGGGCGGCCACCTGCACGCATGTAGGCGTGCGCCCCGTCATTAAAGGCGCTTGAAGATTTTCAGACGCACGGTCCGCCACCTTGTCGCACGGTCGTTCACGAGGGTAAACGACAACTCAGCTCGCCTGACAACAGTAGGCACCCGAAATCTGAAGTGCAACATCCTTCCCGCATAAAGTGTACGTCCCTGTCGAGGCGCTTCCACATTTCATGGGCAGTTGCTGCAGCGCCTCAGGCGTCACCAGTCGCCTGTCTGGAGCATCCAGGCTAACGTCGTGATTGCGACCGGAGGCATGCGCGGATAGGCTCGATCGACAAACCCGGCGTCGACTGCCAGGTCCCATGTTGTGCCGAAAGCCGCCATCCATTGGCTCAAGCTTAATGGCGCTTGTGGGTCGATATGCGTCCGACGCGCGGAGGGAGATTGGCTTCCCTCTCTTGATCGCCTCGCGAATGGTTGTTTGCGAGCATCAGGGGGTTCTCTCGCCGACGCGACGAGTCGACATTTGTGCCGATGCTGCGTATCGATGTCCAGATGCGGTTCCATGGCATCATCAAGTGCACCTTCACACCACCGCAGGAGCGTACGCCATGGCGACTTATATCGTCTCCACAAAGGAAAGCACGCAGGATCAGGGTGAGCCTCGACACCTATCAAAGCAAGGTGGGCGAGACCTTTAGAGGTCATCCCGTCAAGATTCTCGCTGCCTACGGACCTCAGCAGATCCTTGAGGGCGACGCGCCAGAGGGCGTCGTGATCGTGGAGTTTCCGTCGACGGCGGCGGCGCGCGCGTGGTACGACAGCCCGGCGTATCAGGAGATCGCGCAGCACCGGTTCAAGGGCGCGCGCTATCGCGCCGTTCTCGTTGAAGGCGTGTGACGAAAGGCGGCGACGATCGGGCACGTGGAGATCAGCGGGCCTTCACCTATGACTGACGCTGCAGGAGAGCGTCTGTGTTCTGTCGCCAGTACACATCGCGCTTGCCTGTGCGAGGCGTCTGAAGGTCCAGTGCGGCTCGGGGCGTCTTCGGCCACCTACGGTCGTTCGCCCTTGCGCTTAGATGGTCATTCAACCGGCTGCTCTACTCAAGAAGCGGCCCGAAAGCCAGATTCGTCCCAGAAGAAGATGTCGGCATTTTCCTCACGAGCCTGTCAGACAATGTGTCGCAGGGATCGTCAGCAGCCACGCACGCAGATTGCAGTTGGGCCAAAAGCCTTTCCAGCGCGCGAGCGCCCGCTCGGCCGTATCGTGAACCAGATGGTCAGCCCGGACTGAGTCGCCCGTCAGCGCACGCGCATAGCGCCGTGGCTGCGGGAGCCGCGATATCACTTCCGCTTCGAAGTTCACGCGGCGCTGACGGCCGCGCGAGCGCGCATCAATAGCCGCTGCTGCTGCTGGTGCCGCTGCTGCTGCCCGACGAGCTCGTGTCGCCCGTGGACTGGCACGCGGCCAACGACAACGATGCGACTCCTAGCGCGATGATCACGAATACGGCCGATAGCAGTCTTGATACTTTCATGTAGAACTCTCCTGCACGGCCAACGCGACTGACTTGTCGCGCGGCCACGCGTTGAGCCGGCGAGTCGCGGATCGCTCGCGGCAAGTGCCGCGACGCCGGTGAACTTTTACAAAAAGGACAGACAAACCCCCTGCAAAACGGGGACGCAAGCGCTGTGCGCGGCCGACGATTCCGTTTCGCGGCTTCGCGGTCTTGCACGCGACGCCTAATCTACAAACGCCCACGGCGCGGCATTATTCCACCGCATTGATTATTTGTGACACGTATCGCCTCGGGACGATGCACGCTCGACACGGCACGGATTTTGCGCAAGCTCCGCGACCGTTGGCTGGCATAGCCCCGCATCGCTAGAAAGGTGTTCGCGCGTTGCCGACGATACCTTGTTCGTGAAGCGCGGCGGATGTCTGAAGCCCCAGGAAGCGGCCGATGGTATCGCAGTATCGCAACCCCATGACCGGCTGATGCGGGTCGTTCAGCGCCCGTCGACGGCGGTAGTGTGGAAGCTGAGACTGCGGCACGGCCATTGGAGCACGGACGTTCATTCCTTGTGGCGCCACCGGAGGGCATCAGGCTTCGAAAGCCTATACGCAAGTAAGGCATTCCTGCTCGCACCAGCCAAACGTCGCGATCGGCATCGTGTTCGACGCGGGGAAGAACTGCGTGAAATATTGGCGGCGGGGCCGATCAGCGTGAATGTCCCCGCCGCAGGTCGCTCACGCACGCGGCGACCGCTCACATGACGTGAATGAGATTAATGTAGCTGTTTCTTTAGATCGCTCAGTTCGGCGTGAACCGAACTGACTGCTTTCCTGATCCTGGCATTGACATTCGCAGCGCGTTTGCACGCTTTTTCCGCGCTGTCGCCGATCCGCTCAAGATCGTCCACCCATTGGCGCATGCGATCCTGATCGTTCGAAGCCATCACTTTCTTTGCCGACGCGGATTGTTGATCTAGCTCATCAACGCACTCGATGAGGTCCTTGGGGAGGGTGGAGTCGGCATGACAGGTTTGCGAAGCCTGTTCGATGGATTGCTGTAGATGCGTGAAACGCTTCTGGATTTCGCTGGCTTGCATCATGGTGACACTCCTTTGTGAAAGCGTGTCCGAAACTCTAAAACGAGGCTGGCGCGATTGCGGTTTACCACCCTGGCGCCTATGTTGCCACCCCCGTGCGCTTGCGCCGGCCGTCATCGTGCAGCGTCGGTGCTCCGGAGCCGATCGAAGGGTGGCATGACTTTGAGTATAGGCGTTGCCACTGCTCGCGCAGGCACGGCGCCGAACGTCCGCTCCAGCCAACGATCTGACGACCGACCCCACGTGTTATTTAAGTGGCCGTAGCACCTTGCGAGCGGCCGTTGAGTTCAGGTGGGGTCGAAGGGCGGCTGTGGGTCATAAGTATGCGTTCGCCGATGTGAGAGTCGTCGCTCCGGAGCCGGCTCGGGCGAACGGCCGGTTAGTACCGTGCAGCCGCCCGCTGAGGGTCGGTAGCTGAGCGTCTGCAATGGCCTATCAATTCCCGTAGCCGCGATGTCGTCCAATGCTCGCTGATCGGCCACAGCGGTCGTTGGCCCCTCAAGCTATCAGCGGCTGGTGGGGTCGTCAGCTGACAATGGTCGGCCGGTCGGGTGACCAACAGCGCTTCGCACGACGCATCGGCAATGCCGATCAACGCGCCATCTTCGCCGCATGATCACCGGATTTCTCTGGCCACGCTCTGCAACTTCATGAACGCGCGAAACCGCGCGTCGTGCAGCGCCGCGATGTCGCCGCCAGCCGGCACGTAAGTCTTGCTAATCCGCGACATGCCGACCATCGCTGAGCGCACATCGTCGAAGAGGTTACCGGCCACACTGCCCAGCATCGCGGCGCCCAGCAGCACCGGTTCTTCTGCCTCCGTCGCGAGCATGGTCTTACCCGTTGCGTCCGCGAGCGATTGCCGGACAAGATCAAGTCGCCCTGCGCCGCCGCTGACTATTACGCGCTCGATCGGCGCACCGGCCGCCGCCTGAGTTTCGATGATCTGGCGAAGCCCGTATCCGATGCTGCAAATACCCGCGACATAGAGCGCGACCAGGCTCTGCAGGTCGACTTCCATACCGAGCCCTGCGATCACCGCTCTTGCGTGTGGATCGGCCAGCGGCGCGCGATTGCCCAAAAATTCCGGGACGACATGCAAGCCCCTGGCCAGCAACACCGCGTCCGACAGATCATGCGACGCCTGCACCGCGAGACCCGCCAGCATGACTGGCACGGATTGGCCCGCGTGTTCTGCGCGAGTTTTGGCGTCCGGGGCCGCAGGATGCATTGAGACGAGCCGGTCGATCGCCGCGCCGGCCACCGATTGGCCGCCTTCGTTCAGCCAGACCTCCGGCACCATCGCTGAAAAATACGGTCCCCAGACGCCGGGAACAAACACCGGCGATTGGGTCGTAGTCATCGTGCACGATGAGGTGCCGAAGACATACGCGAGGCAGGACTCCGGCTCGCCGTCGGCGCCGACCGTGCCGATCCCACCCGCATGTGCATCAATCACCCCCGCCGCCACCGGCGTGCCAGGGTGCAGTCCGAGTTCTGCGGCGGCGCGTTCGGTCAGCCCGTTTCCTAGCGGCGTACCCGCATCGACGACGCTTTGTCCGATTCGGGCAAACGCCTCGTCCGCGAGCACGCCGAGGCCTACCGTGCGAAAATAGGTCTCATCCCAACGGTGCTCGTGCGCGAGGTAGGTCCATTTGCAGGTGACCGTGCAGGTCGATCTGGACAGATCGCCGGTCGCGCGCCAGGTGAGGAAGTCGGTCAGATCGAAGAACTGCCACGCTGCCTCGAACACACGCTGGCGGTGCTCGAGCAGCCACAGCAGCTTCGGCGTTTCCATCTCCGGGGAAATCTTGCCGCCGACGAATTTCAGCACCGCGTGATTCGTGGCGTTGATGCGATCGGCCTGCTGCACGGCGCGATGGTCCATCCAGACGATGATGTCGCGATCGGCCTTCTCCGTAGGACCCACCGGCAACGGCTGCCCGCCCTCGCCCAGCACGACCAGCGAGCAGGTCGCGTCGAAGCCGACGCCCGCGATCAGGTCGGGCGAGACCGCCGCCTCCGATAGCGCGTGCTGCACGGCATCGCAGACGGCGTTCCATATCTCGCCGCTCGACTGCTCGACGATCGAGCCGCTCGACTGATAAAGGCTGATGTCGCGCTTGGCCGAGGCCCTCATCCGCCCTTTGGGATCGAAAATCCCGGCCCGGGCGCTGCCGGTGCCCACGTCCACGCCGATCACATAGCGCGGGCCGGGATTCGCGCCGGAGGCTGGATTTGCCGGTGTCATGGCTTGCTGCCTGTCATATCGGATTCGTTTCGGTTCGTTCTATAACGGGCTGCATCCAGTCCGTGTTTGTTACCCGTTCAAAGATCGACGCTATTTGGAAGGATCACGAGATCGCGAATCGTCACGTTGCGCGATCTCGTCAGCATGAAGAGCACGGCTTCGGCGACCTCGTCGGGTTGCATCAGGCTGCCCGACGCCAGTGCCTCGTCCATCTTCGCCTTCGGCCAGTCGTCGAGCAACGCGGTGACCACCGGTCCCGGCAGCACCGCGCCGACACGCACGCCATGTCTGGCGACCTGGCGGCGCGTCGTGTGAACGAAGGCCTGCACTGCGAACTTCGACGCCGTGTAGATCGGCTCCCAGACGACCGGCACCATCCCGGCAATCGAACTGGTGAAAAGAATGTCGCCGGATTTCTGCGCGATCATGTGCGGCAGCACGGCATGCACCGACCGGAACGCGGCATTGATGTTCAGATTCAACATCCGGTCCCATTCGTCCGGATTGCCGTCGACGATCTCGCCGCCGATATACGCACCGGCATTCGCGTGAAAGATATCGAGGCCGCCAGCCAGGTCGACGATCTCGGGCAGCATCGCCGACACCTCCGACGGCTTGAGCAGATCCACGACCAGCGGCAACGCGTTCGGACCCAGTTCACCACAGAGTTGTTCGAGCCGGTCCTTCGCGCGGTCCACCAGCACGACCTTCGCGCCCGCCCCGATCAGCGCGCGCGCACACGCGAGGCCGATACCCGATGCCGCGCCCGTGATGGCGGCAACCTTTCCTTTCACCGATTCAGTCATGTGCTCCTCTCGTGTGCCGAGCGAGTTAGCGCATTAGCGCACTGCCCTTGTCCATGCAAATTCTTTACGGTCTATCGCAGTCAGCATCCTGGCGCGCGCTCCGGTCCCCTGCAAAACGTCAGCGATAGCGCTGAAATCACGCGCGTCCGTGCGAGACGCGGGATTGCCGGGCGAGCGAATCGACAATCACCGCGATCGCCAGCACCGCGCCGGTGATCATGAAGCGCAGCGACGACGACAGGTTCAGCAGCGTCAGACCGCTGGCAATCGACTGGATCACAATGATGCCGAGCACTGCCGAATACGCACTACCTCGTCCGCCGAACAGACTGGTGCCGCCGATCACGGCCGCGGCGATCGCGTTCAGATTCACGTCGCCGGTGCCGGCCTGCTGGCTCGCCGATGCGAGACGCGCCGCCGTCAGTACGCCGCCTAGCGCGGCGAGACTTGCGCACAGCACGAACGCGCTGGTGTAGATCGCGTTGACGTTGATGCCGGCTCGCCGCGCAGCTTCGTGATTACCGCCGACGGCGCTCATCGAGCGGCCCCAGCGCGTTCTCGTCAGCGCGTAGTCCATCGCGATCGCGAGGCCGAGAAAGATGCCGAACATCAACGGCACGCCACGCCCCTGATTCAGGTAGGTCACCACGACCTCCAGCAACACGGTGATCGCAATGCATCGGACGAGCAGGCTGCCGATCGACTGCGCAGAGAGCCTCGACGCATGGCGGCGCTGGCGCGTGCGCAGTCCGACCACCAGCATGACGACGCCCGGCACCAGTGCGAGCAGATGCGACACGATCGTGGGGATGACGATCAATTGCCCCAGGTTCACCATCGCCGAACCGTAAGGCAAATTGATCGAACCAGCCGCACCGAGCACGTAAAGCTGCATGCCGAGTATCGCGAGCAGACCAGCCAGCGTCGCGACAAAGCTCGGCATCCCGAGCCGGTTCAGCAGCAACGCATACACGGCACCCACTACCGCGCCGACAACGATGGCCGCGATGATCGCGAGCAACACCGGCCACCCATGGTTGACCCAGAGCAACCCGACAAGCGCCGACGCGAACCCGCTCATCGAACCGACCGACAGGTCGATCTGGCCCACCATCAGCACGCACACAATGCCGAGCGAGATCACCCCGACCGTCGAGCAGTCGAACAGCAGGTTCACCAGATTGCTGGCCGACAGAAACACGGGATTCAGGCTGGTGAAGACGGTCCAGATGATGATCAGGCCCGCGATGACCGGCAGCGATCCCAGATCGCCCGACTTCACCCGTTCGACAAACGCGGAAACCGTGCCCCCGACGCCGGTCGCGTGCTTGACCCGGACGTCGCTGCGATCGAGCAGTGTCGATGGCTGCGGCGTGTCCCGCGATTCAGCCGGCGGAGTGCCTCGCATATCGTTTCCCATGACGATTCCTCGGTTCAGATGCGCGGTTGAGCCTGGCGACGGTCCGCGCGACGCGAGACCGCGTTCTCAGTGGCACCCGTGATCGCGGCCACCAGTTCCTGATTCGACGAATCGGGATAGAAAATGCCATTGTTGCGGCCCAGCCGCAGCACGACGATTCGATCGGCCACGGCGCGCACGTCTTCCATGTTGTGGCTGATCATGATCACGGCGTGGCCGCGGTCGCGCACGCGCTCGATCAGGTTGAGCACCTCGGCGGTCTGCGCGACGCCGAGCGCCGCCGTTGGCTCATCGAGCATGATCAGCTTCGGGTCTAGCAACAGCGAGCGCGCGATCGCGACGGTCTGCCGCTGACCGCCCGACAGCGACGCGACCACATCGCGCACGCTCGGGATGCGGGCCGACAATTCGTTCAGCAACGTCCAGGCCTTCACCTCCATCGCGACTTCGTCGAGACGCAGCGGACTCAGTTCGCGCCCGAGATAGATGTTCGCGACGACATCGAGGTTTTCGCATAGCGCGAGATCCTGGAATACCGTCGCGATGCCGAGATCAAGCGCCGCGGCGGGATTGGACAGCGTCACCTGCCGGCCGCCGAACGTGATCGTGCCGGTGCTCGGCTGATGGACACCCGCGAGCACTTTCACGAGCGTCGATTTGCCCGCACCGTTATCGCCGACCAGCGCAACGACTTCGCCCGCGCGCACGTCGAGCGCGATATCCGTCAGCGCCGAAACCGCTCCGAAGTGCTTCGAGACGCCGCGCAGGCTCAGCACCACCTCGCCGGGCGTGGACCGCGTTGTGGAGTCGTCAGTCATTTGACAGATACCTCATCGTGAGTAGCGGGATCCACCCGCACCCGGACCCCGTCAGACGCAGCGCCGTTTCAGTCCGCGATGCCCAGCTTCTTGCAGCCGTCGGCGTAGCGGCCCGTGCACAGATCCTTGCCGCTCGCAAAGCCCTTGTCGACGACTTCGGCCTTCAGATTCTTCGCGGTGATCACCGCCGGCTTAAAGAGCTGGGTCGGCGTGTTGAAGAGCTTCGTCTCGGCTTTCGGTGCCTGGCCGTTGAGAAAGCCGACGGCCACCTTCGCCGCTGCGGCCGCCACGATTTCGCTTGGCTTCAGGATCGTGTTGTACTGGTCGCCCGCGATGATGAGCTGAAGTCCCGCCAGCGTCGCATCGTTGCCCGTCACGGGCGGCACCGGGTTCACGCCGGCTGCCTTGAAGGCTGCGATCGCGCCGCCGCCCGTGCCGTCGTTCGCGGCCACGACACCGACGATCTGCGGCCCGAAGCGCGTGATCTGCCCGCTGACCCATTGCTGGGCTTTCGGCGGCGCCCAGTCGGGCGTGTCGTATTCGGCCAGCGTCTTGTAACCGCTGCCCTGCAAGCCGGCGTGGATGCCCTTCTTGATCAGGCCCGCTGCCGCGTCGGTTGGGGAACCATTGACTTCGAGCACGCCGCCCTTGCTGGTCGGCACGTTGGTCTCTTTAAGGTGCTGAACGAGCGATTCGGCGATCGCCTTGCCGATGCCTTCGTTGTCGAACGACACGTAGTAGTCGGCGGGCGTCGAGGGCACGGGACGGTCATAGGCGATCACCTTGATGCCCTGGCTCTGTGCCATGTGCACCAGCGAGGCAGCCGCCGTCGAGTCCACCGGATCGAGCACGATCACCTTTGCCCCTTGCGCAATCACCGAATTGAACTGCTGCTGCTGCGTCGACACATCCGCGTTGGCGTTTTGATAAAGGACCTTGCAGTCCGGACAGAGCTTGCCCATTTCGGCTTTGAAGCCAGGAAAGTCATGTTGTTCGTAACGCGTCGACGCCTGGTCGGGCATCAGAAAAGCAACCGTGGCGCTCGGCGCGGCAAATGCCGTAGTGCCGCCCAGCAGGCTGAGGCTCAGCGCGCCGGCGCAGAGCAATTGATTCGAATGTCTGGTCATCGCTTGTCTCCGTTTTTAGAAAAATTTCAGTCCGGGAGCTTCCGTGATTCGGCAGCGCGCCATGCCTTTCTTGTTGAAGTGCGGGTGAAATCCGTTGAATCGATGTTTCGCCTCAAGCGCCGTGGGTTCCGAAATGAACACCATCCGGAAACGCGACTGCGCGGGATCAGAGGACAAGATCTCCACGGTGATACTGCGCATTCGCGTCGTGCTTTGCCAACTTCTTGACCGTACTAGCCGACTGCTTCCACCGCATGAACCGCGTCGCGAGGCTCGTTCGCACTCGCTGTACCGAGCTTCCGCCAGGCGCGCCATTGCGACCGTGACATGCCTTTCGGCAGCAGGAATTGTCGGTTGAAATTCGACAGATTGTTGAAGCCGACCTGATAGCAAATATCCGTGATGCTCAGTTCGCCCGACATCAGCAGTTGACACGCGAGATCGATGCGAAGCCGGTTGACGTACTGCACGAACGGCACGCCGGTGTGCCGGCGGAAGTAGCGAGAAAATGCGCTCGCGCTTTGCCCGGCGAGTTGCGCCAGTTCGCTTTCTCGCAGTTCCTGCGACAGATTCCTGCCGATGTACGAGAGCACATTATTGATGCGCGTCTCTGCGTAGTGCGCCGCATCCGCGCGGTAGGCGGCGCTGGCGACTTTCACCGCCCCGTTGCTTTGCACGAGCAGATCGAGCAGTGCGACGAATAGCGTGATGCGCCGGATACCCTGCGCGCCGAGCATCTCGCGCATGACGGGTTCAGCAGCCGCGCCCGTTTCCGGTGCGAACAGCACGCCCCAGCATGACGCCTCGAGCAAGGGCTCCACCCGTTTCAGCTCAGGAAAAACGGCAACGGCGCGCGCGACGAATTCGGCATCGAATTGCAGGATCAGGCAGCGCTCGTCGACCCGTTCGCCCGGCGGCACATTGCTGACCCAATTGTGCGGCAGCTTTGTTTCGGTCATCACGAGATTGCCGGGCTCGAAGTCGCCGATGAAATCGCCGACGAAATACTTGCCCGCTGTCGACGTGATCAGGTGAATTTCGTATTCAGGATGGAAATGCCAGCGCACGGTGCGGTACGGATACCCATGCGAGCAGACTTTGAACGATTCATCGCGCGGCACTGCAACCCATTCCAGATCCGGTTTGGCGATGGTCAGACGACGAGCCTCGTTTCGCATTGCAAGGCAATAGTTGCAAATTCCACATTGGCAAGCTTTGAGACCCTGAACGGCTTGCATCTGTCTGTCTCCTGAACCGGCTTTGCTCTTTTAATGCTACCGACTGCGCCACGACTGCTACATACGTTAGTCCCATCCGCGGTTTTTCACTACTTAAAATAAACGAATGACTGATACTTTTTGCATCCGGGTAATTCCGTAGGTCACGTTGAAACCCGTGAGGTTGCGAACAGATTCTGCCTCGGGAGATCGAGATGGCGCGCTGGCTGCCCGAACATCCGCCGGAGACGGTCACGCAGTTCATGAGCCCGCCGGCGGCAGGTCGAGACGAGCGAAACGGAAAGCGGGCTGTGCTGTCGGGCTGCCACCCCGCAGGACTTGCGCATTCGAATCCGCAGCCGGTTAGAGACCGGTGCCAACGAGTGGCTGGCCCGCGTTTCGCTGTGGGCACAATTTATGCAAGCTGAGCGCGCCGCGGTCGATCAGCTGCTCGGTATATGCAATGGAAGCGCGTTGCGAGCCAGTCGGTGCAACACGCCGCGTGCGACGAAGTATCGGACGCACCCTTGGCATGAGGCTACACAAGACGGTGCGCGAACTTGCCGCAACGAATGACGTGCTCGGGCGCTTGCCGCTACTAGCACGTATCGGCGCAGATGACGCCGCAACGACCAGCAAAGCGGCGAAGGCCGGGATAGCGTTGAGACCAGCCGACGTATCTATCCCACGTGGCCATGGAAATCCTGAGTTCTGTGTGCGGGGCGTCGGCATGCTATCGATCCGGCGCGGCGCTGGTTGCCCCGCCCGCTAGCCGTCCTGAGCGAGCGCCAGCTCGACGCCAGCCAGCCGGATTGCAACAGCGGCGCCCGGCGCGAGCCCGTTGTCGGTCACGATCAGATCGAACGCATCGAGCGCCGCGACCTTATACAGCCCGACCGTCCCGTACTTCGAACTGCCCGACACGAGCACCGTGCGCGAAGCCGCATTCATGGCCGCGCGCTTCACATCGACCTTGAGCGCCGAAGGCGAACAACTGGTTGCGCGTTTTTTCTAGTGATCGAATTTGTGTGCGAGCCTTGCAGGAACTGGATGATCGTCTATTGGGCGCCGGATCGGTTAAAGTCCAGATTTATGGATGCCCTGAATGGATGGAAAGCACCGCTGGCAAGCGATTCCGGTGAGACTGAGCCTTGCGCAGTTTGAAGAATTTGTCTTGCCCCACCTGATCCGTGGTCGGCGCGGGCCGCCGCCGCAGCTAAGTTTGCACAGGATATTCAACTACGTTCTGCAGGTGCTTTATATGGGATGCCAGTGAAAGGCACTGCCGATCGATAAGGATTGCCTGGGTCGTCCTGAAATTCACCACACCCGCATCTACCGCGCGATGCGGCGCTGGCAGGCGGCGGGTTGCATGGACGCCATCTTTGCGGGCTCGGTCGGCAAGCTTCATAAGGATCAGTTGCTCGATCTGGCGTCATTCACGGCGATGGCACGACGACGGCGGCGAAAAAAGGCGGTGACAATCTCGGTTACAGCGGTCATAAACATCTGAAAGGCGACAAGGTGGTGGCCTTCTGCGATCGTGGCTGCAACGTCATCGCGCCGTTCGTCGCCGCTGCGGGCAACCGCAACGAATCGCCCCTGCTGCGTGACGCGCTGCCCAGACTGAGCCAGATGGCGCGCGCCATCGGCATGGACCTGAAAGGCGCGCGCGTCAGTCTGGACGGCGTCTACGACTGCCGGGCCAACCGCAAGGCCATTTTCAACCGGGGCATGGTTCCCAACATTCCGGAAAACCCGCGCGGTCGCAAGAGAGCAAAGCGCGGTCGCAAGCAGAGCTTCGACCCGGCCAATCTCCCGGTAGGTCGCCGTCATCAACGCGTTGACGCTGCGGGCGGCGGCCGCGCGCGTGATGGCGCCTGGCACTGCATCGATGACTTCGCCGGTGGCGGCCCTGGTGTCGCCGGTGCGGGCTGCGACCGCGTCAATCAGTTCCTGTTTATTCATGTTCGATCGGTTGTTGTTGGCCAGACCCGCAACGTACGGCAACGGGCGGTCCGAACGCAAACGCGCCACGCACGTGCCCAAGGTAGCGCCCGCCCCCTCCGTTTTCCCGGCCAGCGCGGGCTGCCGGAGCGTGACAGACGGAAAATCGTCCAGCGACCAGCAGCGCTGTCGCGGCACTGCGGTAACAGTCGGTGTGTGCGGCTCCGTCATTGCGAAACGGTCTCGACGTTGGAGGGGCGGACCAGGCGACCATGACGGTTAGTTGCGTCATCCGGTATTAAATGAACCGGTAAGGCGAGCTTTTGCAGGAGCGCGGACACTGGAACGCTGAGGCTTTCCTCCTGCAGTCCGTCGTGACATCGCTAACCGCATCGGGCGCCTTGGCGATGCGGCGGCACGTAATGGCGCCGGGCAAATCGTTTGCGCCTTTGCGCCGGAGGTCCTATGAAGTCACACGCGGATCTGCCATCGGGACGGCAGGAATTCGCCCTTATGAGAGCGTCGAACGCACATGTCAGGGCCGAATCGATACTCGAACCTCCAGATTTCAGTCTGCGTAACGAGCGAAGCCGAATGTGGTCGGTCGAGGAGGATGCCATGTGGAACCGATCGGCGATGATGACAAGATCACCGTTCGGCAGACCAGGCTGCCCCTGGTCGCGCCGCCGTTTGCCGAGTAGGACAAGCAGCGCTAAACCCGGGTCATCAACGCGCCCATGCTCGTGGCAGCCTCTTCGCATCCTTCCCGGTTTGGGCTGCGCAAGGCGGCAGGAGGCGGCAGCAAGAAGGAACGGGTAGAGTACCCGACGCGTCGGCGCATCACCTAAACTGTAAGCATGTTTGCGACTCGACAGGAGGCCGCCATGGCCGAATCAATTTCGGGAATCATGCTGGGAGTGATCGTTCTGATCATGGCTGCCATCCTCGTGACGGAGCACTACCGACGTGAACATCACAGGAGCCGGCAACTCCGCTGGCTGGACACCCATCCGATGCGGGACTGGTTGCACCGCAGGCCTTGAAGCACAGCCAGACACCTGCCTTGTTGACTGTCCACCCATTGCGGGCAATTCCGGCAGCGCAAGCGACAGGGGCCAGCCGTTTGCGCTCCACTCCGGACGAGCTGTGCTCCGGGACTTTGCCAGCGTCTGCATGACCCGGCCCGTCCCGGGTAACGCTCGCTTCCCGGGCCCGAGCATGGTGCGGCGGCACCACCGCACAGGCACGCGTAGTACCGACACAGGTCACCATCAAGTGGCTCGTCCGTCTCCAGTCGGTAATCGATAAAGAGTTCGCCGCCAGCCGTAATGTCCCGGATCGCGTGGTTGAACACGCGCCCCGCCTCCTCAACTGCCTCGCAGTTCGCCGAGCAGCAGTGATTCAGCCAGCGCGCGCTGTTGCCCCCGCGGCTGCCGTCGATCACCCGGCCGTCCTCCAGCCCGAAAAAGAACGTGTGTCCCTCGATGCCGTCTCGCCGGTGCTGCGCGGGCGGCCCGTCGCCAGGAAATCACCTCACCCCTGTATTCCAACACGCGCTCCCCCGCTTTCAGCGTCCGCAGCGCGAACACTCCTTTCCCATGCACCGGCGATCGCCGGACTACCACCCGCCGCATTGCTTTCCCCCCATTATCCGAGCCGGATTCAGTTCCTGTTTTTCATGGACTGCCCTGTTCGGTTAGTGAAACCGCACCCTACCGCATCGCACAGCTCTCGGGCGAACGCAATGTAGGCTTGGGGCGTGACGGCGGATGTCATCTGCCATGTCGTGCGTTGAAATAGCAGCAGGCCCCCACGTTCACCCAGCCTCCTGAAACGTCCCGTCCGCAAGTTCCGAAAGGCTGCCCGATTTGACTACGCTGCGCAACATCGCACACGGGGTTTCCTCTCATGCTTCGGCCTGATCCGGCGGCACTTCGCGCTGCCTCGACATCTGATGAATGCAGCACGCTTGTCGATGACGTCACGCAGCGCTCCGTCCGTACTACCTCGCTTGGCCGGCATACAACAACCGAGACGATGCGGTGTCGCGCAGCACTGGTGAGGAGCGTCTCCGCTGCAAACGTCGGTCGCACTTAATCGCAGCGCCCGCCCGCCACACTGGGCAATTTGCGTCAAATCCTTTGCTTACCTCTTCCCGCCGGAGCGTGCTGCGCTCCCACGGTTGCCGCCAGACGTGCCGCCTGTAGTACTCGGCCAGTTGCCGCCGTAGAAACTGTTCGGCGCTCGGCCGCGCCAAGAGCTACCTGCCTTCGAGCCCGCTGCACGGGACTGCCCGCCCGTTGGCTGCCCACCTTGGCCACCGTCGCGCTCGCTCATAGTTCACCCCCGAGTACCATGACTGTCGGCCACCGAGACGGTGGTGGCCTGACATCCCTCTAAGGTCATCAGCCTTTCGCCGTCAAACAGCGGCAATAGCTTCTTCCCTTTGGCGGCGCACACGTGCCGCAATCCGCTTGCCAGCGCGTACGACGCTGACACGCCCGATACGAAGACGATACGGGTGGCGCGTATGAGCCGAGTAGCCGATGCCGCGGCTCGCGGCGAGGTCGGGAGATCGCCAGAGGGCGTCCGACCGCGTCGCGCCACGCATCGGGCGGTAGTCGGCCGCAAGCCGCCGTTCACATGCGTTTTCGGTGGGCCGTTCAGGCGTCAGTTCCACCCCGCAACCGGCCATCTGATTGTCGGCGGCGAATGCTCCTTCATCGGCCTTAAGGCCGAGGACTTGCCCTTCTAGGTGCCGAGGCGGTTGACCCATGCACGCCGGAAGTTTGCGTTGATTTTTGTGCATGCTGAAAGCGCGGAAGTCGTTCGGAAAACGTACGTGTGTCATTGCGGCGGAAGCGTTCGCATCCGGATACGCAAGTCCGTCGGCGATGGTCCGTACGAGCGCCCATTCGCCTTCCGTGAACGCATGCGACGCATCGAGCGTCGTTTGCGCCATGGCCGCCACGCATGGCGAGCACGTAGCGCTGCTCGACGAGCCAGCGAAACAGGGCGCAGAGGAGATAGCGCATGCGCGGCCGAGCGGTTCGACAGGTTGCCGTTGAACCGCCGCCAGTCAGGTGACGTACGCGGACGCACGGGTCCGACCCAGCGTCCGCGCGGCGATGGATGGCGAAGAAACGCGCAGTAGGCGATCGCATCTTCAGTCGTCAGCGACGGCAGGGCGCGGCCGCGCTCGACGATCGCCCACGGGATCAGGCGCTCGGCCTCCTTGCGGTAGGTGCGCCGGGTGACGGGCGACTCCTGCAGCGCGAGCCAGGTCTGCGGCCCCTCATAGTCGTTCGGCGCATCCAGCGTGCGCGTCACGACCGGCGCGCTCGCGACCACCAGCGCCCGGGCTTTTTCGGTGGGGGCGGGCCAGGCGGCAAAGAACTGTTCGATCGCGCGCGCACTCGCCCGTAGATCGAAGGAAATACGCGACAAGCAACACTTCTCGATCCGGCAACGCCGCGCTCGGCTCAGAGGATCCAACAGAGCAGGCGCAAATCGATTTCCACAAGGGTGGATCGCATGTCCAACGGACCATGGCGTCCGGGGCATCCTTCACTGTCGTCGATGCCATCCCGTATAAACGACGACAATCAACATCACCACGGGCACCATTAAAATAATCGCCCTCAGAATGTCATGGTTCATGGCTACTCCTATGCGCCATTAGCCGGCGCGTCATTTCCCTTCTCGAGTTTACTCCTCAGCGCCACCACCGGAATTCCGGCGGTTTCGGCCGGCGCGTCTGTGTCCGGAACACAGGCAACAGCGAGGTCTTACACACGAGGGACAGTTGTTGCGCCGACTCGCATTAGATCCGGCTCCTCGCATGTGGCGTCCTGCACGACACTGCTCGCCGCGACGCAAATCAGCGCGCCCCCGGATGACCGCATGGCTCATCCCACCGGGAAGGACGCCATGCCATACTTGCAAACCCTCTGCCCATGCGTCAATGATCGTAATGACCGCTCCTTCCGCGTCCATCGGCTTTAACTTCAACCCTCTCGATCGCCGCTCCGACAAGCGGGACGACGGCGTCCTCATCGAGCGGCTGCGCAGCGACCCGGCAGCGCGCTTTCTCGTCTTCGACGGCGACGTCCCCCTACTCAAGCGCGGCAGAGAGCACGAGCCCTGGTTCCTCGCGCGCGAAACGGCTGCTTTTGGCCAGCCCCTCGGTAGCGTATTCCTTGGGGTAGATAGCGACGGCAGGGGACGCTTCGCGCTCGGCTTCACGTTCGGCCTCGCGCCAGAAGACCCATCTGGAGGTGTAGTCCACGAGCGCATCGACCTTCGCTCGATCGCGCTGCAGGGCCTCGTTTCCACTGGGATGCTCGGAATACTGGGCGAAGCGAAGTCGATGCTCGACTGGCACCGCCGCCACTCCTTCTGCGCAAACTGCGGCTCCGCAAGCCGCGTCGTGGCGGCCGGCTGGCAACGCATCTGCGATGTTTGCGGCGCACGCCATTTCCCGCGGGTAGATCCCGTCGTGATCATGTTGGTGATCGATGGCGAACGGTGTCTGCTGGGACGCCAACGGCATTTCGCACCGGGAATGTACTCCGCGCTTGCTGGTTTTGTTGAACCGGGCGAGACCTTCGAAGACGCCGTGCGCCGGGAAGTGTTGGAGGAAGCTTGTGTGAAGTGTGCACAGGTTGCCTACTTCGCGTCGCAGCCGTGGCCGTTTCCTTCATCATTGATGATCGGCTGCTTTGCGCAGGCGAGCGATACTGACATCGTTGTCGACACGGTGGAACTCGAAGACGCGCGCTGGTTCACCCGCGCTGAAGTCGCCGCGATGCTCACGGGAACCCACTCAAGCAGGCTGTCGGCGCCCAAGCCGTTTGCCATCGCTCATCATTTGCTGCAGGAGTACATCGCTAAGGGTGCCTCGGTATTGCGTGGCTGAATGCCTAGGTTCTGTTCACATTCTTACGAGCGGTCCAAAGGCACAGGCAAGCGAAGCGAAGGCGAGATAGTTCCCTGCCAGTTTGTCGTAGCGAGTGGCGACACGACGAAAATGTTTGATACGACTGAAAAAGCGTTCGACGATGTTCCGGGTCCGATACAGCACGCGGCTATAGCGACGCTTGGTCTTTCGATTCGAACGCGGTGGGATCACGGCCTTCGCACGCGTAGCGCGGATGTTCTCCACAAAGGCGTTCGAATCGTAGCCCTTGTCAGCGATGACCGCACCGGTGCGCAAATGCTCAACCAGTTCATTCGCGCACGTAATATCGGAACTTGTCCCTCGGTGGCAATCAACCGCAGGGGGCGTCCGGCGTCATCAACGGCCAGGTGCAACGTGGTGGTCAGTCCGCCTCGCGAGCGACCGAGCGCTTGCGGACCGTTTTTTTTCGAGCTCCGGACGAATGCTGGTGTGCGCGCACGATGGTCGAATCGATCAACACATGCTTGATCTCGGTTTCGTCGGCCACGGCGTGGATCACGCGTTCCCACACACCCTTGCGACGCCACCTGGAGAAACGCATGTACACCGTATGGCATCGGCCGAACGCCTTCGGCAAATCGCGCCACGGGCAGCCGGTCCGGCCGATCCAGAGGACAGCTTCGACAAACCAACGATTGTCGGTCGCCGTTCGACCTGGATCGCCTTCCTTGCCCCGCAAGACGGATTCGATTCGTGCCCATACTTCATCGCTCAATAACGTTCGAATCATCTTGGCCTGCTCGCGCAAAAGACAAGATGTAAACACATTTCATCGAATGTAAACAGCCCCTAGTGACCAACGTTCCGTCGAAAGTCCTCAAAATGGAGCGCTCGCAGTTACACGTGTTTGCCGTAACCCAGGGCCGGCAGCCTCGGTCACTGCGGCGCAAAGCGGCGGCGGAAACCGATTCTCGCCGCCCGCCACGCTTTACCCTGCCAGCCCGGCACGGGTGACGTGTGACGACCCAGGCGGTGTGCAAACTCGATGGAATTACGATGCGACGCCATGACCGCTGACTCCAGCGGCGCGTTTGGCCGCTTCTTTTGGCCATCTCGGCGACCGCGAGAGGGAGAGCCGGGCTACAGTGGGGAGTGGTACTGGCGCGCAGCATGACCGCGCGACGAGGAGGAAGCCGCGGAAAATCCTGTCAGGCGATAATCACCGCTCGAAATCAAGATAAGCCGTCCCTATGAACGACACTTATCGTGACAAAACGCGGGTGTCTTTCGGGCCGGTTGAGGCCTACGCTCGGCGTCATCTGCGCGTCGCCGGCGTCATCGGCGAGGCCATCACGTTGTCCCTGCAGGACGCTATCGAGGAGCAGCGCGTGGCCTCGCCCCTGCTCAACCTGACAGAAGGTACCGGTCTCGAGATCGGTCATCTCAGCCTTGTTACCGTCGATCGGGACGGTCGCCTGGGACTCGTCACTAACATCGACAGACGGCCCCTGGGAACTGGCGACCGTCTCCGACGGCATCCGCGTGGCGCTGTCGATGAAAGACCCAAAGGCGTCGGCGGCCGCAACAGTTGAGGCGCAATTGCGCGGCATCGCCGCCCGACTGGTCGTCTGCATCGGTTACGCTAGCTGAAGCGCGCTTTGCGCGACGTTGCGCCCACGATCGTGCGCGCATAGCCGGCCCCTGCCGGCGCCGAATCAGCCATCGGCGCTCATCCGCGGCAAAGGTGCCGGGGCATGGAATCGTTCGGGAGAGCCGTCCGGGCGAGGAGCACAAGCTGTCATGAGATTGCTTATTGGCGTCCGGGCGCGGGACACCGCCAATCGATTTGAGGATGCGACCGTAAATGCAGGCTAGGGGTCCGCTCCGCTGCCTGGAGACGCCTGTGCTGGCTACCCGGGAGAACGCAGCCAGCACAGTGAGGCGGGACTACGCAACTTTCGTATCGAAGATCAGAAGATCGACGCCCGCTTGCGCGAAATCTCCCAGATCCGCCGCGGTCGCCTGACCTTCGGGTGAGCCAGGCGCTGACTTGATGACGTCGATCGAATCGAAGCCAAGCATGGCGACGAGATGGTAAGGCGAGTCGCCTTGCGCCATCGCCACCGGCCCCGCGCTGATCTCATAGCTTTTCAGGCCCGGCAGTGTCTTCGCCAGTGGAGCATGGGTCGACGCGTAATAGTCATCTAACGGCTTTTCATCGGATGGTTTTTTGTAAAGCGCGACGAGATGGGCCATGCTTTGTCTCCTGTAAGCGACTTGAATTGGGATGGTGTGCTTCTCCCGGGGGGGGGGCCGATGCGCGGCACATCATGCGGCTTCGGCAATGGAGAGCCCGTTGAGTGTATGAATGGGCGGCGACAGTGGCTTTGTCCGGACAAAGCCACTGTCGCCGCCCACAGGCAATTCAGTTGAGGCCGTCTGCCCTCAGGGAACAGTTCGATGAGGGACGTTAAATCTGCCTGTGACTCTTGATTGCAGGGAAACCGTCCCAATATGTGCCGTTGAACTGAATTGCCCGATCCCGGACATGCCGAACAAGAAAAGACACCGTTCACTACTTCAGCCGTCGGCGGCAGCACATTCAAAAGCGCGGTTACTCCCCATGCCGCGGAAGGAAGCCTCGGATCTGGTGCTGCGCGCGCGCATCGCGCTGGAGCGTTTGCGCAATGGCGAGGCGGACCGACCGCTGATCAATCTGGTCTCGCAGGTCACGCTTATCGTGCGGTTTGTCGTCCAGGCAGGACACGGAAAGCTTGATATCGAGGTCCTTGAAGCCGTTAAGCGCGGTCTGGAAGATGCCCTCGCCGAGGCCGATAACACCGGGATCTGGAATGTTTCTGAAACGTTAATCGATGGTCTCATTGACGTGATTAACGAGTACGACCGGCAGATCTGCGTCACCCGTATGGAGATTCTTGTCCGCGCGAGTGATCACCTGGACAGGCTTTCCTATCAGGCAGCAGCGCGCGACACCCGGGCCGCCAATAGCCACGTCCAGCTGGCACGGTAACCTTTTGGCTCAGGTGCACCGGGCACAGACATCGACCGCGCCATGCGCGAGGTTCGCCCGTAAGCGGATCCGCCCGCGGAGAGGACTCGCGATCGTCAAACCTCGCTGCTTGCCGGCAGTGCGCGGAGCGCACACAACCGCGGGACCGGCAACCGTTAATAATGGCTTCTCAATGGCTGACCACGTTACACTGCCTGCGGAGCCCTGCCCCTCCAGCGCCTGTGTACGCTGAAGGCACTGTTGAACACGTCGCCCGAACGAAAAAACATGGATATGCGCGTCAGTTACGAACACAGCCTTGCTTCATCCCCGGACCAGTTCATTGTTCAGGTCCCCTCGCAGCTCGTGAGCGATGTGCCTGCCAACGTTCCGCGTGCGTTACTGCCCGAGTACATCACCAACCTGATCATCCAGCGGTCGCCGGCAATCGGAAAGATTCGCAACCTCAGGATTCTGTAGGCCGCGAGCCCTCAGCATTCCTGTTGCGAGCCTCGCGCCACATCGTTCATCAGGAAGCAACTGCCAGGGTTGTATCAGAGACGGACATGCCGGCCGTGCCAAAGGGCCGCACGGCTGCGCAAACACGGGACCGGGCTGCGAAGACGTTCTTGCAGCCCGTCCTCTGATACTTATGCCTCGGCAGACGTACCCGCGACCTCTGGCGCCGCTTGCGGTGCAACGGCTTCGACCGGAGCCGCCGACTTCACGGTGCTTTTCGCCGCAAGGGGCTTTCGCGATACAGGTGGCCTGGCTTTTCCAACACTCTTCGGCGTGCTTTTCTGCGCTGGTGCAGCGGCTTTTTTTGCAGAAACCTTCCTGGCGGCCGGCTTTGTGGCTGTCGTCTTCCTGCCTATTGCCTTCTTCGCAGCCGTCTTGCTGGAAAGGACTGCTTTGCCTGTGCTCGCCTTCGGAGCACCTGCGGGCTTCGAGGTTGTCGCGATCAGGAACTTCGTCCGGTCCTTTGCGCTGGCGATCCACGCCGGTGCCCGACCCCGACCGCTCCACGTCGCGCCTGTTTTGGGATCCTGATACATCGGAGTCTGGGGCGCCCGGACGGACTTCCCGGCGTTCGGCGCTTTCTGTGCAGTCGACGCTGACTTCGCAGCAGTACCGGTAATCAGGAACTTGTTGCGGTCTTTCGCGTTCGCTAGCCAAGCCGGTGCCCGACCGTGGCCAGTCCACGTGGCGCCCGTCTTTGGGTCAGCGTATTTCGCAGCCGATGCCTCCCGCTTCGCCGGCGAATTCACGCCGGGTTTTCGACCGCGACGCTTGCCCACAGATGCTTCGATATCAGCAATGGTCAAAGCGTGCTGATCCATCAGACCTCGGATCTTCGCGATAACCTTGGCGGAATCTTTCGTTGCGACCGCTGCCGCCTGGGCCTGAAGTTTTGCGATTTCTTCCTGAATGGATTCCAGCGTTGCCATAGGTTACTTTCCTTTGTATTAGATGATGAGCGGCACTATGCCACATCGCCCAGCGAATACAACATCCCAAATGACACCGGAAGAGAGTTGATACAGTTCGGGAATGTCGCCTCTGGCTGATGCAGGTATCGGGTATTCGAATTGTGTCCTTGAACGAGGTCAGAACTTCGTTCGTGATCGAACGCCGCAACATCGCAACGGGCAAGGTTCTAACGCATCGCGCTCAATGTATGCCATTGCCACGCTGACCGTTGCCCCATTTACCCTGAAGATGCAGTCGATGTCGATGGCAAAAGACGGAATCGGGATAGGGGCAGGCCTCACGGCCCGCCCCCTCCCACACCACCGTGCGTACGGGTCCGTACACGGCGGTTCGGATCGGTTGCCCGGCTTAGATATTCAACGATGGAAGACCAAGCGATCGCAGAAGGCGATTGGTCAGTGCCCGTTGCAACGCGGGGCTATTACTCAGCCGCCAGGCGTTGTGCGGGGATCCTGCAGTCTGGGCGGCAAGATTCCGATCGACACCGCGCGCCAGCAACTCCCGGAAGCGGGTACGGCCGCGTCGCCACTGCTTCCAGAAGAAGCAGCGGATGCGACGACGTACCCATTCATCCAGTCGCTGAAGAACACTCGGCGTTTCGCAGAAACCGAAGTAGCCGCGCCAACCAGTCAGATATCCAACTGGTTGCGGGTTTTCGAGGGCCGTGGAGTTTGTCTGCAAGCCACGCCAGGACTGGAACTTCCATAACGGATGCGGGAACCGGGTAAAGTCCGGATTTCGGGGTATTCGTCCTGCCCGTGCAAAATCTGGCGGTAGTCTCCCGGAGAGTCGCGCCCAGTAAGGCTTGCCGTTTCCGCGTCCGTTACGCCCAGCTGGATCTAGCAAACTATTGAAAAGTCACTGCTTTTCGGAGCGAAGCGCCAGATTTTGCACGAAAGGTACGACTACCCCTTGAGACGCTCAACGGTTGTCATGATTTGCGGAAATATCAATAAGCATCAAGCCCAATATCTGCCGCGTGAGCTCGAATTCGTTCAGACTCCATATCCAATGACTGGCATGTCCAGTAGTAGATACCCGCCGACACCACAAGTCCGACGATCATGCCGACATCCGTGCCTCCAAGGAGACGTGCGACCGGACCGGTATAGATTCCGTTCGAGAAGAACGGAATCATCGCTGTAAATCCCACGAAGTACGCCGTCAGCCCGCGCCAGTTCCACCGCCCGTACATTCCATTCGAGTTAAAGATTTCCCTGACCGAATAAGTGGTCTTGCGCACAAGGTAGAAGTCGACAAGGTTGATGGCGGTCCACGGGGTGAACAGATACAGGAGGATGCCAAGGAAGTCGCCGAATTTCGCCATGAAATCACCCGACGCGCCCAGTGCAATGAGCGTCGCCGAGACAGCGACAATCGCAAGGCTGACGAAACGGGTCGTTGTGGTGGGACGCGACGGTCGGAACGAATCAGCAATGCTCAGCAGCGTGAGCGACGCCCCGTAGAAGTTCAGGCTCGTCATCGTCAACAGCGTCGCCAACGACAACACGAGGGTCACCGTGCCGAGCCCCGGATAGATCGAGTCGCCCACGACTTGGACCGCTGCTGAAATATCGAGCTTCCCATACATCGCGGCGGCCGCCGTGCCGACGAGCATCATCCAGGTGCCGCCTATGAATGCGCCGAGATAGGTCCACCAGAACGACGCACGGACACCAACGTTCGCCGGCAAATAACGCGAATAATCAGACACGTAGATTGACCAGCTCAATTGATAGGCTGCCGCTGCGAAAAGTTGCGCGAAGAATGGGATCGTCCTGAAACCACTCAGACTGAATTGCGATGCGTCGAAGTGGACGCAGAATATCAAGCCCGCACAAAACACCGTCAGCACGACGATCATCGCCGCGGCAAGCCATTGCTGTGCCTTATGTATCAAGTCGTGTCCGAGGAAAGCGACCGTAAGCGCCAGCACGGTGAATATGACCAGGCTGCCTTTGGCGCCGGCATGGATCAAGTGATGAACCGTATCACCGGCAAGCACCTGATTGAATGCGTTGTAACCAACGTAGGTAATAAACGCAACGACCCACACGAGAAGCGCCCCCATGTAGCCGAACTGGGGACGCGACTGGATCATCTGTGGCAGGCCGAGTTGCGGACCTTGGGTCGAATGGAATGCCATGAAAAACGAACCCAGCGCGGAACCAAGCACTACCGCGAGCGCAGTGCACAGAAGGTTGGCGCCCATGGCGCTGCCGATCGCTCCCACTGCAAGCGTCGCGATCTGCGCGTTGCCAGAGAACCAAATCGGCCCCAGGTGCCAAACCTTCCCATGCCGTTCGGACAACGGTACATAATCGATTGAACGCCGCTCGACTGTCAGACGGGCCTTCGGTCGCGCTCGTGAAATGGGTGAAGTAGTCTGCTGCATGTTTGTCTCCAAGTCTTTTGATATAGGGGGCGATGTCGACGCACCGTTCGCTAACGCGCAACCTGTACGCGGCCAGTTCTCCTTCCGCATGAGGCATATAACCGGTACAGCGCATCAGAAAGCGAAGCATCGGTCTGGACCGCGACAACCTCTGATCGCGATCACTTCCGAGCTACACGGATCATTTCCGCGTACGATAAAGGGGGCTATCTCGGCAAATACTCTTCGGACCAGCGCTCACCAATTGCGCGCCATGCAACCAGCCCGTCGATCTCATCGTCCGGGTATGCAGGGACAAGCGGCAACGGCAAAGAACTCGGGCTGATACCCGTCGACGCAGTTCTGGCTCACACCGGTGAATATGTCCGACGCAGACGCGACGATCGTTTCGAACGCACGCCATTCGCCGGACTGGACCAGCGCGGACCACCAAGAGGTTCGAAATGCACGACGGTCGCACCAAGATCCGCAAGGATCTTGGCGACTGCGGGGGTCCGCAATGTACCGACCAGAATCGATCACGTTGATGCCGCTCAACGGGCGCGCTTTGCTTTGTTCCATCATTTATCGTCTCGTCTCCCGATCCATCGTTTTGCATGACCGTCGATCGTTTTGCTGTCTATCCCTGTTCCATCGACCACCAATGCAGCGACACATTTAACGGCGACGGTGACTCCATGACTCACTTTCGGGCAGATCCAGAAACCGGTAAAGCAATAAAAAAAACGAGGGTGGGTATGTTTTTTTTATGACTAGGTGGGTCGCACACTCCGGTACTCAGGCGTTCACATTGACGACGACCCGCCCACGCAACTGACCGTCGAGCAGCTTCGTGGCCAACGGGACTACCTCGGCAAGGCCAATCTCATTGAAAATCAGAGAGAGCTTCGATATGTCGAGGTCAGTCCCGAGACGCTTCCATGCAAGTAAGCGGTCAGCGCGTGTGCACAAAACACTGTCAATACCGACCAACGTCACGCCACGCAGGATGAACGGGGCCACTGTGGCCGGGAAGTCCATTCCGCCAGCCAGGCCGCAGGCTGCAACGACTCCGCGATACCGGGTGCCGGCACAAATGTTGGCCAGGGTATGGCTGCCGACGACATCGACTGCGCCAGCCCAACGCTCACGTGCCAAAGGTTTGCCGGGCGAAGAGAACTCTCGCCGATCGAGCACCTGGGCGGCGCCTAGTCGCATCACGTAGTCGGCCTCCTCCAGGCGACCCGTGACACCAACCACGGTATAGCCAAGTTTCGAGAGCACCGCGATCGCGACGCTGCCTACCCCGCCAGCAGCGGCAGTCACCACGATCTCCCCCTTGCCGGGAGTCACTCCGAGGCGCTCCAGGGCAAGCACGCACAACATTGCGGTGTACCCCGCCGTACCGATCGCCATGGCCTGCTGAGGTGTGAATTGCGCGGGCAACGGCACGAGCCAGTCACCATTCAGGCAGGCCTTCTGCGCAAGACCTCCCCAATGCTGCTCGCCGACGCCCCAGCCGTTGAGTAGAACCTGATCGCCTGCCTGATATTCGACATGACGGCTGTGCTCCACAACACCGACCAAGTCGATGCCCGGCACCATCGGAAATTTTCGTACTACTGGACCGCGGCTCGTTATGGCGAGCCCATCCTTATAGTTGAGCGTCGAATGACTCACGCGTATGGTTACATCTCCGTCGGGCAATTGCGACTCGTCGATGTCCTTCAGTGTTGCGTGGCAACCTGCCTCATCCTTCTCAATCAGAATTCCCTTGAACACACGCACCTCCTATTTCCAATCGCGTTAGATTCGCGTTCGGGCTTATGCTCACGTCAACAACGCCATGCATATGCCTCACCGTCTTAATTAACTGCGCGCTTTCTATCCATGCGAATCATCTCACTAGCGCGCTCTGCGATCATCAATGTTGGCGAGTTGGTGTTACCCGATGTGATCGTCGGCATGATCGAAGCATCGACCACCCGCAAGCCGTTCACACCGTGCACGCGAAGACGGGAATCGACAACGGAGTCCGGATCGTCCGCCATACCCATTCGGCAGGTTCCGACCGGATGAAAGATTGTTGTTCCCACGTCGCCTGCCGCACGCCGCAATTCTTCTTCGGTCTGGAATTGAATTCCAGGGAGAATTTCCTGTGGCCGAAACCGCTCAAGTGCGGACGCCGACACAATGCGCCGGGTCAGCCGCAGCGCGTTTGCCGCGACATGACGGTCCTCCTCGGTCGAAAGATAGTTGGGCGCAATTCTCGGTGCCATCGCTGGATCACTCGACGTGATGTGCACGCTGCCCCGCGACGACGGCCGCAACTGACAAACTGACGCGGTGAACGCGTCGAACGGATGCAACGGTTCTCCGAACCGCTCGAGTGACAGCGGCTGTACATGGTACTGAACGTCAGGTCGCGTCAGCGTTCCATCATTCGGATCTGACTTTGCAAACACGCCGAGCTGCGACGGCGCCATCGCCATCGGCCCACTTCTGAATACTCCATATTCGAGGCCGATCTTCAGTTTGCCCCACCAGTGAGCGCTGAGGGTGTTCAATGTCCGTACGCCCTCCACCTTGAATGCCATGCGCAACTGCAAATGATCCTGCAGATTCTCGCCAACACCCCGAAGATCCTTGACCACATCGATTCCATTCTTTGCCAAGCGATCGGCACTTCCGATTCCCGACAATTCCAGCAATTGGGGAGAATTGACGGCCCCTGCACAGAGAATCACTTCACGCCGGGCTCTTTCCACACGCGGCTCGTCGCCGAGACGGAACTCGATTCCGGTACACTGGTTATTCTCGAACATCAGTCGTCGTGTCTGCGCATTCGTGAGAATCGTCAGGTTCCCGCGCTTTGCCGCAGGTCGAAGATAGGCTTTCGAAGCATTCCACCGGACGCCGTGTTTTTGATTGACGTCGAAATACCCGACTCCGGTGTTGTTGCCTCTATTGAAATCGTCCGTCGCTGGTATGCCTGTCTGTTGCGCGGCTTGCGAAAATGTCTCGAGAATGTCCCATTTCAACCGCTGCTTCTCCACGCACCACGGGCCGCCAGCACCGTGAGCACCACTTGCACCACCATGGAAGTCCTCGCTCTTCTTGAACGTCTCGAGGACAGACTCCCACCGCCATGACGAATCGCCCGCTATGCGTGCCCATTCGTCGTAGTCCTCACTCTGACCGCGCATGTAGATCATGCCGTTGATCGACGAGCAGCCGCCAAGGACTCGACCTCGCGGATAGGCCAACGCCCTGCCGTTCAGCCCTGCCTCGTCACACGTCTTGTAAAGCCAATCGGTCCGTGGATTTCCAATGCAGTAGAGATAACCTACCGGGATATGAATCCAATGGTAGTCATCCTTTCCACCCGCCTCGATCAGCAGTACGGACACGTCTTCATCTTCGCTCAAACGACTTGCGAGCACGCAACCTGCTGTACCTGCCCCGACCACAATATAGTCGAACTCGCCCACCGACTGCTTCGAGCGGGTTCCGTTTATTTTTCCTGCCGACATCTTGCCTCCTGGCATCCGTGCATATCGATTACTGTCTGTTTCGGTCGCTCTGCCGCTCGGAAAGTAAATCCGATGCGAGCAAATGTAGACAACGTCAGGTTGATGTCTGCTTTACTACGGATCTAGACCGCAACCATTCCATGGTGATAAGCAGCAGACTTGAAAAGACGATAAATATACTTATGCTGCCCCACGTAGAACCCCGCCTACTAGCTAGGCAAATACTCTTCGGACCAGCTATCGCCGATCGCATGTCGCGCTGCGCGCATCTCGATCTCCGTATCGCTATAGCCAAACTCGTGCAGGACAGCGTGGGTCGACGCACCGAATTTCTCAGCCGGTAGCAACGCACGAATCCGTGCGTTGCGTGGACGAATCGCAAAGGGATCGAGCTGCGTGACACAGCGGCCGCTCGGATGGTCCGCATAGACGCTGAACGAATAGCTGCCGTTGTCGATACCGGGACGATCGTCGCCGGGCCTGCTATTGTGCCGGCGCAAATTGACGATGTTGTCCGGGACCGCCGCAGCGATATCGGCGGCCTGCAAGCGGGTTTGCCAGGTTTCGGCGGAGGCGGTGTCGAGGACGGACGCAAGAAACGCGGCCGGATCTTCGGCGGCGGCGATCCCGTTCAGACCGTCTACCCGATCCAGCTTATCCAGCTCGCTTTCGCTGGTGTCCACATAGATCCAGTTGTCCGCGGCGCGGAAGAAGCGCGACAGCGCGCCAGCGCCGCGTACGTCACGGCCGGACGGCTCGTCGAACGGGCCGCGGTTCGCATAGTCGTACGCGAACGGAATCTGTACCAGATTGCCAAGCGCCGCGAGGGAGGTTCTGGCTCGCCCGACTTCACCCGTTTTGGCCTTGCGATACAGTGCGGCCGCGACACCCAGTGCCGCCGCGAATCCGCACATGACGTCGATAGTTCCGACGTGAGCATGTTCCTCCGGCGTCTGCATGCCGCCGCCGAATCGCACCATGATTCCCGTACATGCCTGGATCAGATCGTCGTAGCCGAGATAGTCGGTCCGCGGCCCGCGTCGCGGCCCGCCAAAGCAGTCGAGCTGACAGAAGATCAGACCAGGATTGACGGCACGCAGGCTTGCTTCGTCGAGCCCCAGCGGCACCAGTTGACGATCAGGAGCGTTCATCACGATCACGTCCACAGACCGGGCAACGCGATTGAACACCTCGCGCCCATCCGGGTGATTCAGATCGACGAGCACGCTGCGTTTTCCACGGGCAGAAGACATCCCGAAGACCACGGTATTCCACGGGTCGTAATTCGGCGCGACCGGGTCGAGTTTGATGACATCGGCACCGAACCGGCCGAGAAACGACGTCGAATGCGGCCCGGCAATCACGTTGGTCAGGTCGAGAACGCGCACCCCGTCGAGCCAGCCCTGCGCGCCCGTCTGCGACGGAGGCGGCAGTTCGGCACTCGGCTGTTCATCGAGAATGGCCAGCGCATCCGGGAAGGTCACCGGACAGCGGGACTTCGGCGAGAGCATGGATTCTGCACAGTCTTCGAGCCACGCAACCGGTCCGGGCTGCTTCATCGTGCCGTACTCGAGATCGTCGACATTCACGATCAACCCAGCAGCATTGGCATGCTCATCGTGCAGCCACTCCTGCGTGGTACGGTGAGCTGCTCCAGGGAAGCCGCCCTCGCCAAAAATCTTTTCCCACTCGGCTGCGGTTTTCGTGCGGAAGACCTCCGTCATGCGCGCAGAAATACGCTTGGCCCAATGCTCGGGCAACGGATAGACCCCTAACGATGCATCCCCCTCCCATTCGGCAATCGGCAAGTACGGATCATCGACCCTCGGCAATCCGGCCGCCAGCATTTCCTCATAGAGCCCCATCGCCTGCAGGCAACGCCGCGCATGCGAGCGATGCGATGGACACACCGCGTAAAACTTGCGACCGTCGGCACACTCGTATGTGCGGTAGAACGGATCCAGATACTCTTGAAGCGCTTCGTACGACAGATCCATCGGAAGATCATTCGAGCGTCGGCGCTCGATTTCCTTTTCACGCAGCGTCTTGTATCGCTCGGGATAGCCGTCGATATGAATCGAATTGTAGGAGAGCCCTTCCATCACCGCCGAAGCCAGAGGTACTTCGACTTCATCGCCCATTCCAGTCCGCTGCCGCGCCTGCAACGCTAGCGCGACTGCAGAGACGGCCAGCATGGTGCCGTAGGCGGACGCAAGCGGCAAAGGCGAGAAACTTGGGTTGATTCCCATCAGTACGCGGTTCTGCCCCATGTCCGAGAAGACGCCCGAAGCGGCGGCGATAATCGGCTCGAAGGCACGCCATTCGCGACGCAATGAGTCGTTGCTCGCGAACCCCGGCATGGAAAGCGTGATCAGTTGTGGGCGTTCTTCACGCAGCTTCGCGAAATCGAGGCCCAGCCGCGCCATTACGCCAGGCCGGAAATTCTCGATAACGATGTCCGCATGTCGGATGAGACTCTTAGCTTCTTCCAGCCCCTTCTCGGCCTTCAGGTCGAGCCGCAAGCAATACTTGTTACGGTTCAGTACCGCATTGGCCGGACTATCCCAAAGCGGCCCACCAGGCGGGTCAACATGAATGACGGTGGCACCAAGATCCGCGAGGATCATGGCGACAGCGGGCCCCGCAATGTATTGGCCGAAATCGACAACTTTCACGCCGCTGAACGGCAATTGCTTGTTCTTTCCCATAATCTACCGAGTCGCCTCCAAACTAGTCGCATCGCGCGACCTTCCATCATCATGTTGTGGGTAAACCCCGTTACTGCCAGCCTTACGCGTTGAGATGCGCGTTGGATGGCGGTCAAACTGGGTGGAGGCAACTTTCGGCCAGAAGCCGTAGTGGGTAAAGCAATAAAAAAAACGATGGTGGGTCTATTTTTTTTATGGATAAAGCAATCGAGGAGGAGGTTGCGGGCCGCGCCATCGCGCTCTGCCCCGGATACGCGAGCCCACCCCAAAGTCAGTGTCGCGCGTGCGCTTCCTGCGCCTGTGCGTTTAACCATGCGACGAACGCAGCCGCATGAGGGTTAACAATGCTGTGCTGGGAGTAGACTAGGTAGAACGCCTCACTAGTAGGAAGGCGGGGTTTTAGCGGCGCAATCAGTTGTCCGGAAACCAGCATGTGTTCGACGAGAGATGACCGCGCGAGTGCAACGCCCTGGCCGAGTTCAGCGGCCTTCAGTGCAGAAATCAGCGTATCGAATTGCATCCCCTTCGACGAGTCGATTTTCGATGCACCGGCTCTTTTGAGCCAGTATCCCCACCCCTCCTCGTAGCCCAGCACGTGGAGAAGTTCGTGATACGCGAGATCCTTCGGCGAGGAGAGAGGCGCTTTGGGAGAAGGCAACCCGGGAGCACACACTGGCAACAGCGTGTCCCAGGTCAGTCGTTCGGCACGCAAGCCGCCCCATTTCCCGTGGCCGTAGCGGATCTCCAGATCGGCCTCGACGTCGGTGACACTGCTGTCGCCTCCCCAGATATTGCTCGTGATGCGCAGATTGACGTTCGGATACCGCTTGCGGAAATCCGGCAGACGCCATGAGAGCCAGTGCGTGAAAAACACGAGGCTTACACGCACGGTCAGTATTTTCAGGTGCCCTTGCCCGAAAATTTCGTCGGTGGCGGCAGCGAGTCGCTCGATCGCTTCGTGGACGACCGGCAGATATGCGAGCCCTGCCTCGGTCAATTCGATGCCGCGCGGCAGGCGCTTGAACAACGCCGTGCCATTTTCGGGCACCGCACGGATCACGAACTACAATGAGCGGTGGTCGCGTCAATGGCGACCAAGATCGTTTGCCCGAACGATACGCAACCGATACAAATCGATGCGGACCTCGAGTAATCGGTAGAACCAGCCTCTTCGAATGGGAGCCATAGTTCAACCGTCGTCGGGTATGACCGGCAGAGGCCGAAACCGTATCCTTCCGTCAACTTACAGAAGCAGGCTGTCTCGTCGACTGAAGAGAGCAGCCCGCCCCAAGCCAATTCATTCGGGGGATTGGCAGACTGTAGCGCTGCCGATCCCAGCTCGCTCCGTTCGAGGTCGGTGAGCCCGGTCGTCGCTGCACGGCGAGTACCTGCAACGACGTTCTACGCACCGGGACATCACCTTGCTTATTTGGCGGTCGGCATCGCGAATTCAGCACCCTTGCCAATGCTCGACGACCAACGCTGCATGATCGACTTCTGCCGCGTATAGAACCTCACGCCTTCTTCGCCGTAGGCGTGCATATCGCCGAACAGACTCTTCTTCCAACCGCCGAACCCGTGCCATGCCATCGGCACCGGAATCGGCACATTGATGCCGACCATGCCGACCTGAATACGCCGCGCGAATTCGCGCGCGATGCCGCCGTCGCTGGTGTAGCAGGAAACGCCGTTGCCGAACTCATGCGCGTTGATGAGGTTCACCGCCTCGCCAAAATCCTTCACACGAACGCAGGCCAGCACCGGTCCGAAGATTTCTTCCTTGTAGATCCGCATGCCGGGCGTCACGTGATCGAACAGCGTTCCGCCGGTAAAGAAGCCCGTTTCGCGGCCCGGCACGCGAATGCCGCGTCCGTCGACGACCAGTTGTGCGCCTTCCTTCACGCCTTGCTCGATGTAACCCTCGATGCGCTGCAGCGCTTCGCCGGTGACAATCGGCCCCATTTCGACTTCGGACGACATGCCGTCACCAATGACGAGATTTCGTGCGCGTTCGGCCAGTGCGGGCACGATGCGGTCAGCGACGTCGCCGACCAGCACGGCGACGCTGATCGCCATGCAGCGCTCGCCGGCTGAACCGTAGGCGGCGCCGATCAGCGCATCGACCGCCTGATCGAGATTGGCATCGGGCATCACAACGAGATGATTCTTCGCGCCGCCGAGCGCCTGCACGCGCTTACCCTGCTGCACGCCGCGCTGCTGCACGTAAGCCGCGATCGGCGTCGACCCGACGAAACTGACGGCCTGCACGTCCGGATGGTCGAGCAGTGCGTCGACCGCCGGCTTGCCGCCTTGCACGACGTTGAACACGCCGGCGGGCAAACCTGCCTGCGTCAGCAGATCCGCGATGAACAGCGCGGCCGACGGATCGCGCTCGCTCGGCTTCAGCACGAACGTATTGCCCGCCGCGATCGCGACCGGGAACATCCAGCACGGCACCATGCACGGGAAGTTGAACGGCGTGATGCCGGCCACCACACCGAGCGGCTGACGCATCGTCCAGTTGTCCATTCCGGTGCTGACTTGATCGGTGTAGTCGCCCTTGAGCAGCTGCGGAATCCCGCACGCGAATTCGACGATGTCGATGCCGCGCTCGACTTCGCCTTGCGCGTCGGAGAACACCTTGCCATGCTCGGCGGTGATGATCGCCGCAAGCGTATCGCGATGCTCGTTCATCAGTTGCAGGAAACGATGCATCACGCGCGCGCGTCGGATCGGCGGCGTGTTTGACCAGGCAGGAAAGGCGGCTTGCGCTGCGGCAACCGCCTGCTGCACTTCGTCTTCGTCGGCGAGCGCGACGCGACGCGCCGCCTGGCCGGCCGCGGGATTGAACACGTCCTGGAAGCGGCTGCTGCGGCCAGGCAGTCGTTCGCCGTTGATGTAATGGCCGACGTCGTCGGTCGAAGTGAAGGCGGGTACTCGATTCATCGTGTCGTCTCCTGATAGGGAAGGCCCCAGTCTAGGCAAACGACGCAGGCAGGAGAAGACCGATAAGATTGATTCACTGTTCAGAATACTGAATAATGGCCGAATGAATCCACAAAATGTCCAGGCGCTTTGGCCGCACATCCATTCGCTGACGGTGCTCGCCGTGACCGGGAGTTTCACGGCCGCCGCGCAGCGGCTGGGGATCAGCAAGGCTGCGATGAGCCAGCGCATCGCCGATCTCGAGGAGGCCGCCGGCGTGCCGCTCGTGCGTCGGACGACGCGCAGCGTGCGGCTCACGGAGGCAGGGCAGACGCTCGTCGACAGTACGCGCGAGGCCTACGAGACGATCGAGGTGAACTTCGCGCGCGTGAAGGATCTTGCCGGCGAGCCGCGTGGCCTCGTGCGCGTCACGGCGCCCGTTGCGCTCGGCAGGCAGCAGATCGTGCCATTGCTGCCGGCGTTCATCGAGCGATATCCCGGGGTACGGATCGAGCTGGAGCTGTCGGACCGGCTGTTTTCGCTGTCGCAAGAGGGCTTCGACGTCGCGATTCGTCATACGACCACCGCGCCGCAGACGCACGTGGCCTGGACGCTGTGCGAGACGCACTCGCTGCTCGTCGCGAGCCGGGAGTATCTGGCGCGGCGCGGTACGCCCGAACATCCGAACGCGCTCGTCAATCACGACTGTCTGTGCTATCTACGCGGCAACGAGCCAACAGCATGGAGCTTCGAACCGCGCGACCGGCGGAAAAGCCGGGTCAGCGTACCGGTGGGCGGCTGCTTCGCGGCAAACAACAGCGAGGCGATGCGGGAAGCGGCGCTCGGCGGGCTCGGGATCGCGCTGCTGCCGGATTTCAGCGCACAGCGCGACATCGACGCCGGTAATCTCGTGCCACTGCTCGGCGCGTGGCATCCGTCGGGCGCATTTGGCGATCATATCTTCGCGATCCGGCCATACAGCCCGATCGTGCCGAGTGCGGTGCGCGCACTGGTGAAGTATCTGCGCGAGCGATTATCCGGAGGGTTTTAATTACCTTGGACAGCCGACCATTTATCAGCACTACGCCGAATTCATCGAAAGAATTCATGGCGCTCGAACCCACGCTCCCCGGCATGACAGGCCGAGCGCAAAGAACTGGCAGACACTTCTGGAAGTCTGCGGCCAGCTCCCCTCGCACGGCAGTAGCTGAGTACATCCTAGACTTTTATTCAACAATACAAGAACATGAGCGACTTCTAACCTCTCAGAAGATTCCCTCGTGGGATGAATGGAAATCATTTATTGCAGATGGATTTCGTGACGCGCCGTTTCTTTGCCATTACTTTGAGCAGAATGCCTCCTGGTATGAGGAGGGCTTGATGAAAATTTATGGCCCCGTTGCCCGCGAACGTCAAGAATTAATTATTCGCCAAAGGAGCGCGCTTTCTCGCGGAACCAAATAAAATTCCATCTATAGCATCGCACGATTGCGATGCACTTAAATGTTGGCCGGATAGACGCCAATCTTGTTTATAATTTTCCGATTGTTAAGGTCCTTCAGGTTGTCTTTCCGAAATGGAGGTGCTTCGAGAAATGTTAATGATTCACCCTGTATTTCGAACTGATACGTAGGACTCAGGGGCTCTAATGCACCGAAACGCCTTTTTGCCTAACCGCGTGCTCATTGTCGGCTCCGGATGTGTGGCCGAAAGCATGCTCCCACTTCTTTCGCAATATTTACCCCTTTGCCGGGAGCACGTAGCCCTACTTGGCGCGGACAATGATGGGGGACGCAAGCTCGCGCAGCGCTATGGCCTCAACTTTTCTACTTGCACGCTCACACCTGAGAACTATGCGGCAAAACTTGCGCGCCATCTCAGTGGTGGAGACGTCCTGCTTAATTTGTCACTCGGCGTGGGTAGTCTTGACCTGATGGCATGGTGTCGCGAGCAAGATGTAGTTTATATAGATAGCAATCTTGAACCTTGGACTGGCCAAACACATAGTCTTGCGTTAGCGCGTATGCATGCCCTACGCTGGCAGGGCCATGGCAGAGCCACCGCCGTTTTTTGGCACGGTGCTAATCCCGGTTTGGTAACCCATTTTCTTAAAGAAGTGCTGGCGCTGTTAGCGCCAGGCACTGCGACTTGCTATGAAGCTGTGCAGGCGTTGGGCATTCAGGTGTTGGTGATATCTGAATTCGATAGTCGTAGAGCGTCCATGTCTTCTGCGGAGTCCAATCATGGCAAGACAGGAATTCAACCGGAATTTGAATTCTCTAACACTTTGTCAGCTTCCGGGCTGGCAGGAGAATTATGTGCGTCGGCCGAACTCGCTTGGGGGACGCATGAGGGGTTCGCTCCGGTAAGAGCCGTTTTGCGCTCGATAGGTCGAGGGCTTGCATTGCAATTACCAACGAGTGGAAGGGCCACTCTAGTGCGTAGTTGGACGCCGAGCGCTGGCGAGTTTCATGGCTATCTGCTTGGTCACCTTGAATCCTTCTCTATGGCTGAGCTGCTTTCGGCTCCAGTTCCGAACAACCCAATCCGGCCAACTGTTTTCTATGCAGTCAAACCCTGTTTCGCTGCCGAGGCGGCAACTCGCAATATGACCGTGGATGTCCCACCTTCACATTGGCGTTACCGAGTTCTGAAAGATGAGCTTTTCGATGGCGGAATCGAATTAGGAGTCCTCCTTCTTGGGCCGCACCTTTCTTACTGGTATGGATCGCATCTAACGCTATCTGAAGCGCGGCGGTTACGGCGGTTGTCAACGTACTTGTCGTGTCACCTCATGCGCACTGCTTTAGTTCTTCCGGTTGCATGCGCTCCGGATTGAGCCAGACTTCATCCTTCAATTTCCAGTTGCGCGTCGATCGGGACCAACGCCGTGGATTGCGCTGCCTGGCCTCTGCATAAACGATCTCACGTTGCGCAAGAACTGCCCCGCCTGGCCGCGCGGCTGACACGGCCAAGAGCCCGGTCGCCCATGTCTTACCCCTCGGACAGCAACGGACGAGGCGATGAACGACGGCAACCTGTCACGCCCAGAGTGGGACGATCTCACGCGCGAAGAGTTGCGGGCAGAACTCGCCCGTCTGCAGGCCGAAAACAGCCGACTCGCGGCCATGCTGCGAGCCACTGTGCCGGTACCAGGCAACCCCGGGCAAGCGATCCTGCGTAATGCCTCGCCGGCTGCGCAAAATGCAGGCATTCGTCGCTTTCCCCACTTCCCCACTACAGAAAGTGCAACTTTTCCGGAGGCTTTTCCGCGGCCGCACTGACGTCTATCCGCTTCGGTGGGAAAGCCGCAATTCCGGAAAATCCGGTTACGCGCCGGCGTGCGCGAACGAGTGGCGCGCGGGCATCTGCGAAAAGCCCCGTATCCGCTGCGCGGACTGCACGCATCCGGTGCAGCTGTCACTGGACGATCAGGTCTTCTATGCGCATCTTTCCGGCGATCATACCGTGGGCCTTTACCCGCTAATGGCGGACGGTACCTGTTACCTCCTCGCCGTCGACTTCGACGAGGAGAGTTGGCGGGACGATGCGATGGCGTTCCGGCAGTTGAGCGGCCTCACGGGTGCCTCTCTATGCACGTCAAAAGCGCTATCCTCGATAGCTACAATGCGTAGCATGCCCGCTCTTCTGCTCATCACGTGGATTTCTGATCGATCGAAGCAAAGATATGGAGTGAGATGCGATGGCAAATCTGCTTGAATCGAATCCGGCTCCGGGCGCACCTGGCAATCCGCTGAACTGGAGCCGCGCGGACAAAGACGCCGTCGGAACGGCGTACTCGCTGTCGAGCCAGGTCTGGTACACGACAGCAGGCGGCATCCTCACGGAAATCTACTTCCCGGATGTCGACACCCCTCAGGTACGAGACTTCCAGCTGATCATTACCGACGGGTCGACCTTCTATCACGACGCGCAGAAGGACTTCGACCATCGATGCGAATGGCCGGAACCGCCCGCCTTATCCTGCCGGCTCACATCCCAGGCGAAAGGGCAACCCTACACCGTCGTGCAGGACGTGATCGCCGAGAAGGGTTCGGCCTGCGTGCTGGTTCGCACGACACTGCAGGGGGACCAGGATTTCCTTAACAAACTGCACGTCTATGCCTTGTTGACGCCTCACATGGCGGGATACGGCGCTGGCAACACCGCGCATCGCGTCAGCACCGCAAATGGCGATCGCCTGGTCGCGACGCGTGACCATTACTGGCTCGCGCTGGGCGCCGACTGCGGCTTCGGCACGACGAGTTGCGGCTTCGTGGGAGTGAACGATGGCTGGACCGACATCATCGCAAACAAGCGCTTGCCGGTCTGGAACTACGACGCAGCAAAGGACGGATACGTCGCCGTGACGGCAGAGATCAACCGCGCAGGGCAGAATCAATTCGTTCTGGCACTGGCGTTTTGCGTCGACGAACCGACGCCGATTACGCGGAGCACGCCCAACAAGGCGCTGACCGCCGTATCCGAGGCGCTGGCCTACCCCTTCGACGGACCCGCCGACCCGTACAGCCACAAGCAAGCGTTCATCCAGGGCTGGAACGACGCTGTTCGCGACCCGTTCCAGCCCAAGGCGAACATTACGGGCGATGGCAATGCGCTTTTCAACATGAGCCGCAACGTGTTGCTCGCGCATGAGGACAAGACGGCCGACGGCGCACTGGTGGCTTCATTGAGCATCCCGTGGGGACAGACGGTGCGGGACCTCGCTGCCGGCTACCACATGGTCTGGCCGCGTGACATGTGCCAAAGCGCACTCGCGCTGCTGGCCGCGGGCGCGCAGGATGCGCCGCTACGCGGGCTGATGTTTCTCGCTGCGTCGCAATTGGCGGATGGTAGCTTTCCGCAAAAGTTTTTCATTGACGGCGAGCCTTGGCGGGACAATGCCTCGCAGCTCGACGAATATTCCTTTCCAATCATTCTGGCCTATCACTTGAGCGAAGCCGGTCTGCTGCGTCAGTTCGATCCCACCGGCATGGTGCTGGCCGCAGCAGGCGCATTGATCAAGAACGGCCCCATGACTCAGCAGGAACGATGGGAAGAACTCGAAGGATACTCCCCTTCGACATTGGCATCGAACATCGCGGCGCTAGTCTGTGCGGCTACTAAATGGGCGGACGCCAGCACCGCCCAGTTCCTGCTCGAATACGCGGATTTTCTGGAATCGCATCTAGAGACATGGTGCGTCGCTGCGGAAGGCTCACCGGTTCCGGGCGTGACGCAGCACTACATTCGAATCTTGCCGACGCACGTCAATGGCGTCTTTAATTTTCCAGAAAATCCAGATACCGCCCAAGTAACCGTCTGGAAGAAAGACTACAACGCAAACACCATCGTGGACGCGGGTTTTCTCGAACTGGTGCGCTATGGCATTCGCGCCGCGAACGATCCGATCATCGTCAACTCGGTCAAGGTAGTCGATGCAGTAATCAGAAAAATTCTGCCGCAGGGGCCTGCCTTTTACCGATACAACCACGACGGTTATGGTCAAGGCAATCTCGGCGAGGACTGGTACGACGGCGCTACCTTCGGCGTTGGTCGCCCCTGGCCGCTGCTCACTGGCGAACGCGGCCATTACGAATTGGCCGCCGGTGGCGACCCCACCCCCTACATCCGCGCTCTCGAGGCGTTCGCCGGAACGCGCGCTCTGCTTCCCGAGCAAGTGTGGGATCTGCCCGATCTGGCAAACCCGCCCTTCGTCACTGGCGGGCCGACTGGCTCTGCCATGCCGCTCGCGTGGGCCCACGCCGAATACATCAAGCTCGTTCGCTCCGCTTCGGACGGTCGGGTCTTTAACCACCTGAAAGTCGTCGCCGATCGTTATCAGTCTCAGCCCGGCCAGGCGCCGCGCGCTCGCGGCAATATCGAAATCTGGAACTTCAACCGCCCGCTGCCGTCGATTCCGGCCGCCACGACAATTCGGATCCCTTTGGCTGCGCCTTTCCGCCTGCGCTGGACGATCGACGACTGGGCCACGTCGGAGGACAGCGAAGCCACCGCAACGGCGCTCGGCATCTACTACGTCGATCTGGTCACGCAAGCAGCCCAGGCCGGTTCATCGCTTGCATTCACCTTCTTCTGGACCTCGAGTCAGACGTGGCAAGGGCAGAATTTTTCCGTCGCCCTCCAATCCTAAGCGATGCGCCGCCAACGGCAGACAATTGCTTCTGTCATGGAGAAACACACGACTTCATCTAAGCCGTCCATGATCTCCATGACGCTGGAGAACCGCACGTGGGTACGCGGGTCATCGAACTGTTTGATATTCCCTTGACAAGCAGCAGGTCCCAAGCGGGCTCGGTGGTGTCGAGGGCCAGATAGAACGCGCCGATGTGCGCGATGAAGTTGCGGGCGCTGGCCAGCCGGTTAAACCACTTCACGCCCTGAGTCAGTCCGTCAAGCGTTTCGAGGGGCCTCGCCGTCTCCGTCCAGGAGCACAGCGCTCATTCGCCGAGTAACTTTGCTGGACATACTCCGCCGCGCATCCGGTCGCCCATAGTCCACCGAACGACTGACGCGTGGAACGGGTGCACGACGCGGTGACGCTCAGGCGCGCAATCAATTAGGCCAGCGCGGTCCAAATGCTGACGTTACCGGGAGGGGATTCAAAAATTCCCCGTCGGCTCAGCAATGGCCAATTGTGCGCGGTTATTCCTGATCGCAATGCACCTTGAAGTGCGTTAGCACGGCCGCCCCAAACGCATTGCTTATCGCAACATCGGCGGCGTCGCGACCGTATGCCATCAAAACGCGCCCGATGCGCGGTGCGTTGTTACGCGGATCGAAGGTTTGCCAGCTACCCCCTACGTAGGCCTCAAACCACGCCGCGAAATCCATCGGCGCTGCGACGGGGGGCAAACCGACATCGCTGATATAACCGGTGCAGTAGCGAGCCGGAATATTCATGGCGCGGCATAGCGTGATGCCCAGATGGGCGAAGTCCCGGCAGACGCCCCTGCGTTCGCGGTAAACGTCCGCTGCGGTTTTGGTCGGCCGCGCGTGCCGGTAATCAAATGCGATATGCCGGTGCACGAAGTCGCAGATTGCGAGAACCGTCTCGCGGCCCGGCGCGCACTGTCCAAAAACCTTCCACGCGACGTCGACCATCAAATCGGTTTCACAATAGCGGCTACCCAATAGGAAAACGAGCGTATCGTCGGGCAACTGCTCGACTGGATGGCCCCAACCGTCTTTCGGGCGCGTTTCCATCGCATTTGGCACATTCAGAAGCGCGGTCGTGCTCAAGCCAACACGCCCGGCGGGCGCGATTATCCGCGTGCACAGGTTGCCGAACAGGTCGCGGTACTGCCTCGTCGCCACCGGCGGATCGGCAACGAGCAGATCTGCCTCGACAATATCCTTTGCATGCGAAAAGTGCGTGTTCAGCATCAGCATCATCGGCGTCGGTTGTGAGCACTCGTACGACAGTTCGTATCCGACGCGAAGCTTCATATATTTATCCTGTTCGTCTGATCCCGGAGGTTGGGGCCGGCAACTCAAAGGCGTGCGGCCCGAGGCAGCCACATCAGATGATCCCACGACGCCGGGCGTCACGCTCGCATTCAAAAACAATCGCCGCTACCTGGCCTGAGCGGCCCTGTGGTCTGTTGAAATGAAATGAACGCCGTCTCCCGGCCTGTAGCCGTATGAACCATGCAACGTTCGCGTGTTAGTCCAGCCAGAGTCAACTCGACGTGAATCTCGAAGCCACGATAGGTGATCATTCGCCTGGGAAGCCCATGCCTTGCCGCGCGCTTCCCGATCACACGAGATGGTCATACGCGGTGGCGCGCAGCCGTTAGCACTCAACGTAAGAGCGACCTGTGGTCCGCACCGGTCTCACGGTTCCGATCCTATAAATCCAGCCAATTCCTCGGGTTTTCCCAGGGGGAATGCTTCCTTAATGTGATCGAGAAACGCGGAAACGCGAGGGCTTAGCAAGCGCCGCGAAGGATAAAGCGCCCATAGTGCGATGTCAGGGCCATCCAGGTCACCCCAATGCGTAAGTCTGCCGGCTGCGATAACTGAGCGAAGCGGATCTTCGAATGTCCGCCCGGATCGCTGAGCGAACGACAGTTGATGGGCCGAAAGCCGCCCCAAAAGAAATATCGGCAAGTCAACCCTTCTTTCGTCTTTCGATTTCTTGTTTCACACGTTCGATTTCAAGCCGTTTAGCTTCCTTTGTTCCCCATCGTGGCGCTCTGTTCTGGGTGGCTTCGGCGGCTGCACGAATGCGTGCTTTGGCAGCAAGTTGATTGGCTCTGCGTTCGTCCAGCTCCCTCATTTTGGCCGCTTGCCGTTCGGCGAAGCGTTCAGCCGCGATGGGTGTGGTTCGTTCAGGTAGTCCAGCAAGGACCACAAGCTTGTCGATATTGTCCCAGGTGCTGATCCAGCCGTCGTTGTAGGCAAACTCGCTAATCAACGGGAGGTTGAGTGCGGTGTAGATCGGGACCCAGTTTTCTTCTTCGCCCTGGCGGCGACGCACAGCGAGTTTGGGATTGAACTGGTACCGCCCGGTGGATACGCGCAGGAACAGGGATCTATTGTAGGCATAGTCTCTGTCGATTTCGTTCCTCGCCAGCACGCCAGAAAGATGCTGGCGCTTGTTGCGCTCTGGCCGCACGATGTTAGCGGGTAAGTGTTGCCAGGCATCGAGGATGATTTGGGTCTGGAACGCGCTGTCTGTATTGCCTCGTATCTTGCTGAATCGTGCTTTGAACAATACCCACAGGGTCTGGAACAGAAAGTATTCAGACAGATGCCGGTCGATGCGCACCAAGCGATCGCCCGCTCTGACATCAATGCAGGGCGGAGCCAGGCATTCATAGATTGCCGCCAGCGGGCCAGCAGCGAACTTTGCATCGCCAAATGCCTGACGCAAAGCCCAGTGCAGGGCATTGTGACCATAGTGATCGACGGCATCGCGGTCGGCACCGCGCTCCAGCAGGGCTTCCACCAGCGCCACATTTCCTGCAGCAGCTGCGGCCATCAGCGGCGTCTGGTTCATTGGCAGACGATGATCGACGCCATGCTGGTCACACTGCCTGAGGATGTCCTTGAAGCGGTTGGCGAAGAAAGGGACGTAGCTCTTGCGGGCGAACACCGCGCGCTGCCGATCAAAGGTTCGTGCCTGCTCGAATTTCGCCTCGACTGCCAGCCACTCGGCGAGCTGCGGTTCATCGAAGCAGGTGGCATAGTCAAAGAGTTGCTGCTTGCCCTTGTTGCCCGGAGACTGCTCGCGGAAGACCTTGATCAGCAGTTCCCTGACCTTGGCCTCATCGAACACCGGCCACGGCACCGGGACCTGCTTCAAGATGGTGCGGCGGATGGCCTCCGCCTGCTCCTGCTTGCCCTGCAGTTCAAGTTTGCGTGCTTCCTTCTGCCAGTCTTCGAGCGTGGATTGCCTGGCCTCGATCCTGGTCTGGCCGACGATCAGATCCAGCAACCCGAACAGATCATGCCCTGTGTCCGACTCGATCATGTAGATGTTCTTGATGGCGCGCGTCAGCGCTACATACAGGGCATTGACGAAGAATTTATAGACTTCGAGCGACTTGTCACTCTTGTCTTTAGCGCGTTTGTAATCCAGTGTCTCGACCGCCAGATCGGTCTTGGCGATGCCCCCGACAATGTCGTTGAACTCGCCCCGGTGATCCGAGATGAAACGGTAGAGCACGATGTTCTCGTATTCGAGACCCTTGGCTTCGTGGATCGAGAACAACAGCGGCGTGGCAAAGTGCTTGCGGGCGTCGGCCTTGTCCTCATCGCGCATTACCAGGACGGCGAACTGGGCGGATTGGCGAATCTTCTGGTCCAGTTCGCGCTTGGCGGCGTCCTTGTCGGGTATCAGCGTAACCTGGCCGGTCTCGCCGCCGACGGCCTGGACCAGGAAGTTGCTCTCCCGGTCGATGGAGCCGAAGCGCCGCTGCTTGATCTTCAGCAACTGATTGGCGACGCGAGTGGCCTCCAGGCCGTTGCGGAAGTTGGCCATTAGCACGCGTAATTCCTGCCGCTCGGCCAGTTTCGGGTCCTTCCAGAACAGGCTTTTGACTTGGCTCCAGGAAAAGAAATTGGGATGGACAATCTGGTTGGAATCCCCGCAGAGCATGAAATGGCCAGGCTTCTTCATGGTTTTCAGCACGAGCGCCAGTTGCACGGTGGTGATGTCCTGCACCTCGTCAATCACCACGAAGTCGTAGCGCGGCGCAGCCAGCGCTTGCCAGTCCTGGGCGACCAGATTCAGGTCGTAGAGCTTTGCCTCGGCCAGCCAGGCGCGATACTTCTCAAACAGATTGTAGAGTTGGTCGCGCCGTTCTACGGGAAAGATCGATTGACGCACCCCCAGTGCTTGATACTCGTCGCGCGACAGGACACCGCCCGACCCGGCGCCAATCACGCCGCGAATCTCCTCGAAAGCCTGGTGGGCATCGACATCCTTGAAGTTCTGCCGGATACGCGAGTACCAGCTTGCAAAGTCGCGCCAGCTAGCCTCGCGTCCTGCCGGAACGCGGATCGACTCGACAAACTCCCGGTAGGACAGAAATACGGCATCCTGAGCGCCATGCTCGAAACCGTTGGCGTAATAAAGGTCGCGGGCGCTCTGCGCCAGGAAGGCGGAGTGAGTGACGTAGAGGACCTCACCTTCGGCATGCTTGAGCTTTTCAAGCGTCAGTGCGGTCTTGCCGCTGCCAGCGCTGCCGACGACAACCAAGGGAGGTGGCTGTCGGTAAATGGTCTCCTGCGTGTCATCAAACGAGATCGGTTTGTCGAGCAGGTGAATGCCGGTACGCTCGGGATGAAGGTAGCGTAGAGCTTGCGCCTCCCTGATGGCGTCATCAGCGCTGATGTCTGGAATTTTGCTCTCGTCAATCGCCGCGCCGCGCAGGAAACGTGACTTATCGTAGGCGTGATTGGCGATCACTTCCAGCATCAGTGCGCAGACTTCATCCCCGTGGCGCACCAGCGAGAACAACAGCCGGTCGGCGTCATCCAGCTTCGCCCTGTAGAACTTGCCGTGGCTCAGATTGGCGAGCTTCTTGACTTGGGCAGCCCGGAAGTCGTGGCGGGCGATGGCCGCGGACACCTTGTCGTAGCTGGCTTTGACGCGTGAGGTGTCGAGGCCTGTGTATTCGAGAATCTTCATGAGGCGATGAGGACAAGTGCAAGAGCAAGAATTCTCTCATGGCCGTCTGGCCTGCCAACCTCCATAGCAAATTTTCCGGTCATTCCTGAACGGCAGTTATCTGACCTGGACCGGACGCCCTACGACAGGGTATTTCCTCATGCTGAATGACTGGTTCGGGCCGTCTACTGCCCGATACGCTTTGGCTCCGACCCACTGCTGCCGGTCAAGCCGTATGAGATTCAAGGGCAGGTATCAAAGTCAAGCAGTCACTTGGTGCGCCAGACGGTGCGCCAGACTGCGGACGGCTCGTCGGTCAGAGCCGGCGGCGGTGCACGGCGGCAATGGATCGATTACGGGACGAAGATCAGGCATCAGGAGGGGGCGGTAGCTTTAATGCTGCGCCTTGCGGCGTACCCGATCTAAATTGACCTTTCCTGCGGTATTCGCGTAGGACGGCAATTCTGGGCAAACTTGCTTGCCAGAGCGGATCCGCGCAGGCCTCGTAGCTCGACAACAGAAAACGCCACCCTTTTGCCCGCACGGAAAACCGTGGGTTGAGCCGTCGCGCCGGGGTGGCCTTCGTTACCTCTGCGTTCTCGCGCCTGTGCGCCGCTATGACGAGCCGCTTTCCGCGTTCTCAGTTTCTTCCCTTTGATCGGACGATGCCGGTGTCGCATACCACTGCTCCCGCGGTACAAGCTTCGGCTCGTCGGGATCGCCCTCGTAGGCAGGAGTCATGATCTGCACCCCGTACTGGTTGAAGACATCGAGGATGTGTCGGTGCAGGTCCGCATAGATCCGGGCGATCACATTCGGGTCACGGATATAGACATTCAGTTCGTAAGTGACCGCAAAATCCCCCAGCTTGGTTAGCAGGATGAACGGCTGCGGCTCCCCGAGCACCTCCGAAGTTCGCTCTGCGGCCATGCGCAGCATCGCCTCCACCTGTCGCCAGGGGGTCTCGTACCCGATTCCGACCGTGGTATGGAGGATCAATCCTCGGGTGCCGGCCAAGGAGCTGAAGTTTGTTACGTCGCCGTTCAGGATCTGGGAATTGGGAATCGTGACCTCTTCGTTCTTGACCGTCCGCAGATGGGTCACCTGGAGGCGGATGGCGATCACCTCGCCGGTCACGTCCCCCACCTTCACCCGGTCGCCGACCTTGAACACCCTTCGATAGGTCATCAGGTAGCCAGCAATGAGATTGGAAATCGCTGTCGAGGAGCCGAGCGAGAGCACTAGACCGATGAAGATGGAAATCCCTTTGAAGGCGGCGGACTCGGAGCCAGGGATGTACGGGTAGGCGACGACAAGCGCGAAGGCCAGGATCAAAACCCGGACAAGCTTATAGGTCGGGAGGCCCCATTCCGGCTCGAATTGGGCAAAGGTGACGCGCTTCTGCGCCACCGCGTCGAAGAAGCGCCTTATCCGGCGCAGGACGAACTGGGACAGATAGTAGATGATGGCCAGAATGAGAATGTCCGGGATATTGGCGCCCACGGATTTTCCCATATGCTCGACCGCGCCAGCGGCGAGGGCGAACAGGCTGTTGGAGAGGGAGCGGGTCCATGGAAAGAGCCCAAGTACGTAATGCAAATAGGCATACGCTGACACAATGATGGTCGCGACGCCAATCACAAGCATCAGGCGATGAAATGCCTTCCAGATGGTCTCGGAACGGAGGATCTCAAAAGACTGGATACCGACGGCGTGAACACGACTTTTCAGAAGTCGGGAAAGCGCTTTGTCCAACCACCGGTTGAGCATGAGCAGAACTGCGATCGCCAGCACTAGCAGGGCCGTGGCTCCGGCCCCATACAGCCCCGCCTTGAGCAGGGCATCGCTTCTACGGGACTGCCGGTATTCGTCGATGGCCCGGTGGATTCGCATCAGATGCAATGTGGCGAGATGGTCGCGGCTCGTGTGTTCCAACTGGGCATCCGCTTCGCTCACAATCATCAGCGTAGCTGGCCCGGCCATGATCATCGTGACGTTCTCCACAACTTCGGCGCTCAACCCGTCGCTCGGGAATGAGGGGTCTGCCGCTACCTTTTCGATTCTTCCCCTAATGGCCTCGGCGCGCTGCTCGGCGGGAAAGGACGAAACCCCTCGGACGCTGAACAGGAGCTGACCGTCGATCTCGACCGGGGCCGTTTCCAGCACCGACTCAAGGAGGACGGGCGTTTCCGGGCGCACCTCCTCACTTGCAGCCTGAAGCGGAGACGCCAGCATCATGAACAACACCGCAAGGATGGGAATTCTGAGAGACATTGGGAGCTCTCCTGCCAACAAGGCCGTCATCGTGTCACCGGACAAGGCGTCTGCTCGGCCAAACTTTGCCGGAAGACTTCCCACGGATATCCTGCCGTGCGCGCGACTGGCGCTCTTGACGTATATCAAGGTAGCCAAAAAAGCGACGTCCGGATCGTTGGCAATCGATGCGCACCCGTATTCGGATGGAGCGTTCCCATGCGAATTCTCGTTGCTGTCCTGCTCTCGCTGGTCAGCGAGCTTTGCTGTTACTGCCTACGATGTACATATCATTCTTAAAGCGTTTTGGGCCGAAGAGTCGCAGCCCCAATTCATCTTGGCAGAGTGACAGAGCGACCTTGGCGGTGACAACGAGGTCCACCTCGTCCAACGCGATGACGATTAGGGCAATCGTTTGGAGACAGCCATGCATTTCGACTACCAACAATTCCACATCGACGCGTCACCTCTTGATGAAGGCGGCCGCTATTACGCTCGCGCAAAGATCTACCGGCGCGCCTCGGCGAGTGGCGATGCCGTCGAGGTAAAGTATTCGGGCGACCTCGGCGATTATCCCTCCGACGCGGATGCTATTGAGGCGGCGCAGCGTTGGGCGATTCAGTGGTGCGACGAGAACTCCGCTTAGGCTTCACTATCCAGGTCCAGGCTGTCCCGGAGTATTCGCCGCACCCACCCAGACATCCAGTTCGGGGCCACGCGTCAGGCGAGAGCGAGACGTGCAGCAAGGGCTGACAACGGCCCTCACGACCGATCCTGCTGATCCCCGGCAAAAGAAGCGGCGCATAATGCACACATCCCTTTGTCAGGACGATGGAGGCAGATGTGACAACTTTTGCTATCGACGCCGTTCGCATCAATCCGGCGAACGACAGGTTTACCCACGTGCGTTGGGCTCCCGTCGATCCGTCGACGCGTGAATGGCTGTCCCCCCCTGCGATTGTGGAGGTGGTCGAAGTCGTCGCCGCGATCCGTCGGGGAGATGTTGTTTGGTCCCTTTTTACGCTTGGTGGCACACGGTATCTCGGGCCAAAAATTGTGTCTGTCTCTCACACCGACGGACACGCCGGGATCGACACGGATGTCCCTGGCGACCATGTCGAAAAATGCATTGACGATTTGCCGCACCTTTGACGGCATACCTTTGAGGCCGTCGGCGATCATCGTGCGCATCGTTTCTCGGCAAGCGAAAATTCCCGGGGACTGTGAAAGCTCTGGATCAGGTCGGTAAGACTCGTTGATGGACAGAGAGAGCTGACATTCACCGGCGCCGGGTTGCGAAGGTCAGCAAAGCGACCTGCTGCCGCCGCACGCTGCCCGATCGGCAACCGACCGCTCTGGCCGAAGTGTACGCGACGCTTATCAGGCAGGTCTTCTGGAGAAACAGCCATCCGGATGACGGCTTCGAGGATCAGGGGTCCGGATTCGCCCGACGAGAGGTGCGCCAAAAAGCGGGCGCACGAGCGGGGACGTAGCATTGCTTCGCACGGCTAGCGTCGGTCGCGCTCGATTTCAGTCTGTTCCGGGCTGCTTCGTAGGGACCAACCCCGCGGCTGGTCGCGTCGCTCGGAAAATATCGAGGGTACAAGGCAGGGAGACACCCTCCGTACCATAACTTAGACGCCCACATCCTGACGACACGCCTGAATATGAGCGGTGGCGACCGCGCGCTAAACTGGGTGTGTGCCATCGAAAAGTTCGGTGGGTCGAGCGCAAGACGATGAAATTCACCCGAATGATGGTCGGCCTCGCCGTCGCGTACATGATCGTGTTAGCCGGAGTCGCCATCTTGCAGGATCGTTTTCTCTACTTCCCTCAGAAAGCCGCAATCGAGGAGCTCACCTCCGGCGGACTGCGCGCCTGGCCGACACCTGAGGCGTACCGGGGCCTCGTGGCGGAGCCGGACGCTTCCGCGTGCGCCACGGTCATCGTCTTCCATGGCAATGCGGGGCATGCCGGCCACCGCTCGTTCTATGCGGCAGCGCTCACCCGGCTCGGGCTGCGCGTGATTCTCGCCGAATATCCAGGCTACGGACCGCGCGCCGGGGCGTTAGGCGAAGCGAGTTTTGTCGACGATGCTCAACAGACCATCGCGCTCGCACATCGCCTCTTTGGAGCGCCGCTGCTGCTCATCGGCGAATCGCTTGGGGGCGGCGTGGTGGCCGCGGCCGGCTCGCGTGAACACGACAAGATCGCCGGTTTAATGCTGATCACGCCATGGGATCGGCTCGAGCACGTCGCCGCTTACCACTATCCGTGGCTGCCCGTGAAGTGGCTGCTGCGCGACCAGTACGACAGCGCGACCCATCTGGCGTCGTTCGGCCGCCCGGTTCTCGTCGTGGTTGCGGAACGCGACAGCATCGTCCCTACGCGCTACGGCGAGGCGCTTTACAACTCGCTGTCCGCACCGAGAAAACTCGTGGTGGTGAAGGCGGCTGACCATAACGACTGGATTGGCCACGTCGACGAAACCTGGTGGCGGGAGGCGACCGACTTCCTGCTCACGCCTTTGCATTGAAATATGAAGACGCCACCGGTCCCGTCCAACTCGGAGCGCATCTATGTTCTCGATGCGAAGAACAGGCCTGTCGAGGTGTTCGACCACGGCGCGTGGTCGCGCTGGATGACGGAAAACGAACTGGTCTTCCGCCGCACACTGCTGGACGACTACGGTGTAACGGTCACAACCCGCTTCCGTGGTGTGTCCAAACCGAAAACCGGGGAGGCTTTGCTGTTCGTGACGCGCGTCGCCGGAATGCAGGCGCAAGACAACAGGAGCTACGGAGCAAGTACGCTCGATGAGGCGCTGGAGCAGCATGAGCGCATCGTGCAGAAAATCCTCCGGATAATGACAGGGCGGTGACCATCACAGCACGACGATTCTGCGCAACCGTAACCCCAGGAAGTCGCCAGATGGATCTGGTGCAAACGGCGCAACCGAATCGGTTAGAGTGTCCTGCTGAACGAATAGAGAGCCGTCGTGGCGTGTCGATGAAACGTACCTGAAGATCCGCGGCAGTTGGGTATAGCTCTGCCGGGCGCTGGAACGGGCCGGCCAGACAGTTGACTTCATGCTACGTGCAAAGCGCGACGTGAAGGCGGCCAAAGCCTTTTTCAGAAAAGCTCTCAAATATCAGGGCAAGCCGCCGAAGACCATCTCACTGGATGGCTATGCCGCCTCACAACGCGCGGTGCGTGAGATGAAGGTTCGATCCTCGAAATATCTGAATGACATCGATCCGCGCGCCTACCTGGACTACGTGCTACCCCACATCGCCGACCACAAAATCAATTGCATCGACGAGCTCCTGCCTTGGTGCGTGGCCAACAAACTGCACACGCGAGCCAATCCGCCGAATCCCGCCACCTGACCGACAGCTCCAGTTCGCCATCATGCCTCACACGCGCGCGAATGGACGAACGGCCCAGCTGAGCCGCTTACTGAGAACGAGAGCCGGTCGACAGCGCACCTCAATCCCACCGCTCGTCACGCACCTGAACGACGCCCGCCTCGATCCGCACCGGAAACGCCACCACATCCTCATATGCCGGCGGCGCCAGCACCTTTCCGGTCCTGATGCAAAATCGTGCACCGTGGCGCGGACAGACGACCACGTCGCCTTCCACCACACCGCCAGTCAGGATGCCGCCGTCGTGCGGGCAGACATCCTCGATTGCGTAACAGGTGCCGTCGACGTTGAACACAGCAACCTGCGCGCCATCGACCTCGACGCTGCGAACAGACCCAGCCGGGAAATCCCCGATCGCGGCCACATCGACCCAGTCGGACATGTCAAAGCATCCCCAATTGCAGGCGCGCCGCATCCGACATCCGGTCTCTCGACCACGGCGGATCCCACACCAGTTCAACGTGCACGTCGTTCACTCCGCTCGCCGAGAACACCGCATCCTCCACCGTCGCCGGGAAGGTCTGCGCGACCGGGCAGCCGGGCGCGGTCAGCGTCATGCGGATCCCAACGCGGCCTTCGGCTTCGTCCACGTCAAGACCATAAACAAGCCCCAGATCGTAGATGTTGACCGGAATCTCCGGGTCGAACACGGTGCGCAGTGCATCGATCACGCGTTCTTCAAGACCTTCTTTTGTCGTGCCACTGCCGGGTTGTGCGGCCTCGGCGCGCTTCAGCCAGTCGAATGTGCTCATCGTCTGCCTCACTCTGTCGAAACGGGGCGATCCTCGTCGTGCAGCGCGGCGTTCAGCGTATGCCAGGCCAGCGTCGCGCACTTCACACGCTCGGGAAATTCACGTACACCGGACAGCACCGCCAGCTTGCCCATCTCCGGCGCGGCTGTCGCCTGCCCTGCAGCGGGTGTTGTCACCATGTCGTGAAAGCGCCCGAACAGCGCTTCGGCCTCTGCTTCCGTTTTGCCTTTCAGCGCCTCGGTCATCAGCGACGCTGATGCTGTCGCAATTGCACAGCCCGCGCCTTCGAAACTCGCTTCTTTGACGATGCCGCCCTCGATTCGCAGATAAAGCGTAATCCGGTCGCCGCACAGCGGGTTATAGCCCTCAGCCGTGTGATTGGCGCCGGACAGTCCGTGACAGTTACGCGGCCGCCGGTAGTGGTCGAAGATGACTTCCTGATACAGATCGCGCAGATCGCTCATTTTCCGAATATCTCCCTGACCTTTCCGAGCCCTTCGATGAGCGCGTCGATATCCTGGTGCGTGTTGTAGAGGGCGAGCGACGCGCGCACGGTCGCCGGTACGCCGAAGCGCTGCATCACCGGCATCGCGCAATGATGGCCCGCACGCACCGCGATGCCGTGATGATCGAGAATCGTGCCGACATCATGGGCATGCACGCCGTCGAGCACGAACGACAGAATGCCTGCCCTGTCGCGTGCGCTACCGATAAAACGCAAGCCCGGTAGCACCCGCAGGGCGGCCGTCGCATAGGCGAGCAGTTCGTTCTCGTGCGCGGCGATGACTTCCATGCCGATGCTGTCGACATAGTCGAGCGCCGCGCCCAGCGCAATCGCGCCGGCAATGTTCGGCGTACCCGCCTCGAACTTCCACGGAATCGCGTTGTATTCGGTTTTCTCGAACGTTACCGATCGGATCATGTCGCCGCCGCCCTGCCATGGCGGCATCGCTTCAAGCAGTGCGGCCTTGGCGTATAGCACGCCAATGCCAGTTGGTCCGTACACCTTATGCCCGGACAACGCGTAGAAATCGCAATCTATCGCGCGGACGTCGACCGGCAGATGCGCGATTGCCTGTGCACCATCCAGCAGCACCGGCACACCCCGCGCGTGTGCCGCTGCAACGATGCGCTCCACCGGATTGATGCTGCCGAGCGCGTTGGCCAGATGAGTCATCGCGACCAGCCGCGTACGTTCACTCAACAAACGCTCATACGCGTCGGCATCGAGTGCGCCCGTATCGTCGATCGGCACGACTTTCAGCGCCGCGCCCGTCTGCTCGCAGACGAGCTGCCACGGCACAATGTTCGAATGGTGCTCCATCGCGCTAATCAGGATTTCGTCGCCGGGCTTGATCTGCGGGCGAGCATAGCTCTGGGCGACGAGATTGATCGCTTCGGTCGTGCCACGCACGAACACGATCTCCTCCGGACGCTGCGCATTGATGAAGCGTGCAATCTTCGCGCGTGCGGCCTCGAATGAATCGGTCGCGCGCTGCGAGAGCAGATGCACGCCGCGGTGCACATTCGCGTTGCTATGCCGGTAGTAAGCGTTTTCCGCGTAGATGACCGAGGCAGGCTTTTGCGTAGTGGCGCCATTGTCGAGATAGACCAATGGCCGACCATGCACGCGCTCGCCCAGAATCGGAAAATCGGCTCGCCAGTGCTCGACATTGCGCGGATCGGGCGTCTGCATCTGTTCGATCGGCTTCATAGCAACTCCCTGATGCGCTCGCCTTCCGGGGTGCGCGCGAACAGCAGGTTTTCGAGCCGGCCACGCAGCGAATCGATGCGCACACCTTCGACAATGTCGCGCGCAAATGCGTATGTCAGTAGCGCCCGCGCCATGCGCTCTTCGACACCTCGTGCACGTAAATAGAACAGCTGGTTGTCGTCCAGTTGACCGACCGTCGCGCCGTGCGTGCATTTCACGTCGTCGGCGTAGATCTCGAGTTGCGGCTTCGTGTCGATTTCCGCATCGCGTGACAGCAGCAGGTTGTGATTCGCCTGATGCGTGTCCGTTTGCTGTGCATCGCGATGCACGATGACGCGCCCGTTGAACACGCCGCGCGCAGCGCCGTCGAGCACGCCGCGGTAATGTTCGCGACTCGTGCCATGCGGCTCTGTGTGATCGATGCGCGTGTGGTGATCGACGTGCTGCCGGCCCCCGACGAAATAGAGACCGTTCAACGTCGCTTGCGCGTTCGCGGCGTTCAGGCTTGTGCAGATACCAGTGCGCGACAATGCGGCGCCGAACGCGAACGCATGTGAGGTAAAACAGCTGCCCCGTTGCTGCGCAGCGGCGACCGACGCGATATGAAAAGCCTTCGGGCCCTCTTGCTGCAACCGGTAGTGCTGCACGTCCGCCTGCTCGTCTGCGACGATGCGGGTAACCGCGTTGGTCCAGTACGCGTCGCCGCTCAGCCCTACAAAATGCTCGACGATCGTGCAGCCCGAGCGTGCTCCTGCAAGCACGACATTGAACGGCTGCACCGCAAGACCCGCTTCGTCGGTCAGGAACAGGATCTGCAGCGGTTGATCGATGACCTCGCCAGGCGGCAGCACGATGGCAAACCCATCCGTCATGAACGCCGTATTTAGCGCGGCAAAGCCATCTGAATACGCCTGCGAGGCGAATGCCGATTCCAGTTGTTGTGGCATTTCTCTCAACGCCCGGGTGAGCGGGCCCACAAATACCCCGTGTGGCAAACCATTCAGTTTCGACGGCCGCGGCACATGCCGACCGTTGACAAAGACCAGTCGATGCGCGGCAGGGTCCAGCTTGAGTTCATCGATGACGTGCCGCACGTCGCTATCGTCCGTGCGTTGTGCCTTGAAATGCCAGGGACGCTTGCCAATCGCCGACACGTTCGTGTATTTCCAGTCCTCGTGCCGCGTGGTCGGCAAACCCAGCGCGTCGAACTGGTCGAACGCGCTTCGGCGCGCGGCACGCAGCCATGGAAACTCAACGCCGGGCAACGTCTTCGCGAGTTGCCCAAACTGATGGAAATAGTCGAGAGATTCGTTTTTCATGGATGCCCCGCACTTTCCTGGCTTGCTGGATTTTCCGGTTGCACCGCTTCATCGTCGACCCAACCATAGCCTTTACGCTCCAGCTCCAGCGCCAGTTCACGGGACCCCGACTTCACGATCCGGCCATTCGCCAGCACATGCACGCGATCCGGCACGACGTAGTCCAATAGCCGCTGATAGTGCGTCACGAGCACGATCGCCCGTTCCGGACTGCGCATGCTGTTGACGCCCTGCGCGACAATCTGCAATGCGTCGATGTCGAGTCCGGAATCCGTTTCGTCGAGAATGGCGAGCCGGGGCTCCAGCACGACCATCTGCAGAATCTCGTTGCGTTTCTTCTCTCCGCCGGAAAACCCTTCGTTCACGGCGCGATACAGCAGACTCTCGTCCATCCGCATCAGCGTCATCTTCTCCTTGACCCGTTGCAGAAACTCCATCGCATCGAACTCCGGCTCGCCACGATACCGCCGCTGCGCATTCAGCGCCGCCTTCAACAGATAAACGTTGCTCACGCCGGGTATCTCGACGGGATACTGGAACGCGAGAAACAGTCCCTGGTGTGCGCGCTCCTCGGGCGCGAGCGCCAGCAGGTCGCGGCCGAGATACGAGACCTCGCCGCCCGTGACAGCAAAGTCCTCGCGCCCGGCCAGCACCTGGGCAAGCGTGCTCTTGCCCGAGCCGTTCGGACCCATGATCGCGTGCACCTCGCCGGCCCTTACATCCAGATCGATGCCACGCAGAATTTTCTTGCCGTCGACTTCGACCTGCAGATTGCTGATTTCAAGCATGGTCCGAATCCCTCGCGAATCGCTGTGGGTTATCCCACGGCGCCTTCCAGGCTGACGCCGAGCAGCTTTTGTGCCTCGACTGCAAACTCCATCGGCAGCTCCTTGAAGACCTCCTTGCAGAAGCCGTTCACGATCATCGACACCGCATCTTCCGGCGACAACCCACGCTGCCGGCAATAGAACAACTGGTCTTCGCCGATGCGTGATGTCGATGCTTCGTGTTCGACCTTCGCGGTCGGGTTCTTGACCTCGATGTAGGGGAATGTGTGAGCGCTGCAACGGTTTCCGAGCAAAAGCGAATCGCACTGCGTGTAGTTGCGCGCGCCTTCCGCCGCACGGCCGACCTTCACGAGGCCGCGATACGCGTTCTTTCCGCGGCCCGCGGAAATGCCTTTCGACAGAATCGTGCTGCGCGTATTGCGGCCGAGGTGAACCATCTTCGTCCCGGTATCGGCCTGTTGATAGTGGTTGGTCAGTGCCACCGAATAGAATTCACCGACCGAGTTATCACCCTGCAGGATCACGCTCGGATACTTCCACGTAATCGCCGAACCGGTTTCCACCTGAGTCCATGAAATCTTCGAATTGGCCTCGCGGCAGTCGCCACGTTTGGTCACGAAGTTGTAGATGCCGCCCTTGCCCGACGCATCGCCCGGATACCAGTTCTGCACGGTCGAATAGCGGATCTGCGCCCCTTCCAGCGCGACCAGCTCGACCACAGCGGCATGCAGCTGGTTTTCGTCGCGCATCGGCGCGGTGCAGCCTTCCAGATAGCTCACGTACGCGCCTTTGTCCGCGACGATCAGCGTGCGCTCGAACTGCCCGGTGTTCTGGGCGTTGATACGAAAGTAGGTCGACAGTTCCATCGGGCAGCGCACGTCCGGCGGGATATAGCAGAACGAGCCATCGCTGAACACGGCGGAATTAAGCGCGGCAAAGAAATTATCGGTGTGCGGCACGACCGAGCCGAGATACTTTCGCACCAGTTCAGGATGATGCTGTATGGCATCCGAGAATGAACAGAACACAATGCCGAGTTCCGCCAGCTTTTCGCGGAACGTAGTCGCTACCGACACGCTGTCGAATACCGCATCCACCGCTACGCCCGCCAGCAGTTCGCGCTCCCTCAGCGGCACACCCAGCTTTTCGTAGGTACGCAGCAGTTCCGGATCGACTTCATCGAGACTCTTCGGACGATTCTTCTGCGTCATCGGCGCGGAATAATAGATGATGTTCTGATAATCGATCGCCGGATGTTCGACCGTCGCCCAATGCGGCTCGGTCATCGTGAGCCAGTGGCGATAGGCCGCGAGTCGCCATTCGAGCATGAACGCCGGCTCGTCTTTCTTCACCGAAATGAGCCGGACCACATCCTCGCTCAGCCCGCGCGGAAGCGCATCGGCCTGCAGATCAGTCACGAAACCGTGCTGGTATTCGCGGCTGATCAGTTCATCGAAACCGGTTGTGGATGCGCTCATGCGTGGCCTCCGTCAATCGACTTGGCGCAGGCGTCGAGCCCGCGCGATGGGTGGAGATACTACGCGCGCGGATCGCGCTGATATCGACTGCGCGCAAAGTGGGGCCCGCCATGTCCGCCAGCGTGACCTGCTGCAACGCTTCGTAAATCAGGCGATTGACCTTCTGCCAGTTGGCGCGCACCGCGCACGCCGCCTCCTGGATACACAGGCCTGGCGTAGTGCTGCATTCGGTCATCCCGATCGGGCCGTCGACGACGGCGATCACCTCCGCCAGCGTGATCCGCGCGGGCGGCCGCGGCAGCAGGTAGCCGCCGTTTGTGCCGCGCAGCGACTCCACGACACCACCGCGCGTCAGGACTTTCAGCACCTTTGACACCGTAGGCCCCGCGACGCCGGTCGCCGCAGCAATGCTGCTTGCGCTGTGGACGGCATCGGGATCGCGCGCCATCGCAGTCATGATCACCGTGCCGTAATCGGCAAGTTTGCTCATGCGCAACATCGGAACATCTCCCGTTCTAATCAGGACCCTCTTGGTCCAGATTACATCGAAACGAAAACCGCACGTTTGGAGTGAGCGACACTGTCCTGTGTGGGGATTCCTGGCCACGTCGCGAATCGCTTTCCGTTTCGGGAGAAGTATTTCGCGAACGGCCAAACGCCAATTCCATTCTAGACCTGTATATATAACCTTGTCAGTGTATTGGTCTTCGTGACGGACCGCTCTGGCGAGCCACGCTCCATCGACCGCGAATACCCACTCGCCCGACCAGACATCAATTGTTTGATATCCAGAATATCGAAAACCGATTTAAAAGCCGGAATCCGCGTGAAGGATGAGCGATGTGCATCGCCTATCTCGGGAGAGGCCCGCCGCATAGTACTTTGGGCTGTTGTGGCATCCGGACCCAGTGGGGCTACTGCCCGATCTTTCTGGTGATTGTGATTGTGTGGAGTGTTGAGCAGGTGCGCGGACTGAATTTCGAACGCGCCCATTGCCCTCGGCCCACGTGTTCAGCGCATGCGCTAACGATGACGGCCCCTTTCGTCCGTGCCTGCATGAGATTGCCCTTCAAGGCGTATAGGCAATTAACAATTTTGCGCCGATAAATTTCTGATTATTTCATTTTCAGAAAAAGTATTTTACGAAGTAGGCGTTTACCCATGATGGACACCTCCTGTTCCAAAGGATAGGTGTCCACGAAAGCGGGTCAACTCCAGAAGGTCACATTCGGGTAGGTTTGGGTGCGACTTCTGTCCTTGCAATACACAATCTTTGATTTTTCAGGATGTATCGTCACCCACACTCCGTCAGCGCAAGCCGCTCGATCGTTAGCGGCTCCTGCAAATGCGCACCGATGTATTCCTCCACCCGCCGTACATAAAACGGCGCAAGCGGTCTGCGCTCGCGCGTCATGCCGCTTCGTACGCCGTTCGGTTGACCGTAGATAAGCGCGTTCAGCAGTGTCGACTCGAACTGCTCGAATGCGAGTGGATTGCGCAGCGGATGCGCCTCCGTACTCATGATTTCCGCGAGCATCGACAGCAACTGCATCAGGCACACCCCTGTGCCGACGTCAGTGCGAATTCTGGCTCGAATTCGATTGCCCCACCCGCCGCGTCGCCGAAATGACGCTGTGCATGACGCTCGAGCACATCGCGCTCGATACGCAGGATGGCCTGCGGGCAAGCTTCGCCCCACCGCATGCGCAGCGCCAGCGTGGGCGACACCAGCGAGCCAGCGAGCGTCCGTATTGAAGTGGACCTGCGCGTAGGCGAGCTCGTACAGTTTGCGCTGCTCGTCGGAAGGGCGGCCGTCACCGATCAACGCTCGGCTCGCATCCATCCCGCTGCATAGGGTATCTACCGAACATTTCATGCTTGCGTTGTCAGGATACCTGATATCAAATACGGAACTATCACGACGGACAGGCGCGTCTTCCACGACGCGCTTTATTTTGTTCTTTATATCAGCCTGCCTGATATTGCATCAACGGTGATCGGCGCCCGCATCCCCGTCACGCTCATCGCTGCAATCGCCTGAAACCGAAGATCCCTCAACCGCAGTTCAACAAAAAAACATACAACTGGTCTGGAGACATCACCATGCAATTGAAGTCGACTCACGTTCTCATGTTCGGTGCGCTATGCGCGCTGAGCACTGGAGCCTTTGCGCAATCGAGCGTCACGTTGTATGGCATCGTGGACACGGGGATCGAGTATGTCTCGCACGCGAACGCGAAGGGCGACAGCGTCTTTCGCATGCCATCCGTTACCGGAGAGTTCCCATCACGCTGGGGCCTGCGCGGCAACGAAGATCTGGGCGGCGGCTACAGCGCTGTCTTCACGCTCGAAAGCGGCTTTAACGTGCGCGACGGCAGTTCTGGACAGGGCGGGAGGCTGTTTGGACGTCAGGCATTCGTCGGCATGAAAAGCCCGTATGGAACGCTCGCGTTCGGCCGTCAGTACACGATGACCTATCTTGCGGTTCAGGGCGCCGACATCATCGGTCCGGACATTTACGGCATGGGCTCCCTGGATGCCTATGTGCCCAACGCACGCGCCGACAACTCCATCACCTATCTTGGCTCGTACAAGGGCTTTACGCTGGGCGCGGGCTATTCATTCGGACGGGACGCGGCGGGTACCGGCAACTCGCCGGGACAAGGAACCTGTACCGGCTCGGTTCCAGGCCACGCCACGGAATGCCGCGACTGGTCCGCAATGCTCAAGTACGACTCTCAATATTTCGGCGCGGCTGCGTCGTACGAGGAGCAACGCGGCGGCGCGACCGCAGCCGCCAACTTCTTCGACGGAATTGCGCCGACACCTCTCATCAACGCCGCGGACAAGGACGCCCGTACCCAACTGAGCGCCTATGCGCAGTACGCAGGCGCGAAGATCGGCGCAGGTTGGATTGGACGCCGCGTAGTGACCCAGTCGCCGACAGTACCGAATATCCGTTCGAATCTGTTCTTCCTTGGCGCTTCGTACATGGTCACGCCTGCGCTCCTCCTCGATGGCGAAATGTTTCGGATCATCAATAGCGACCACGATACCCGCGCCACGATGGGAACGTTACGCACCACCTATCTTCTGAGCAAGCGTTCGTCGGTCTATGCGCAGGCTGCGTATCTCGCGAACAGCGCAAAGGCGCGCTATTCGGTCAGCGGTGGCGGCGGTGGGACCACGCCAGGCGCGGGCATGGGTCAAACGGGCGTGATGGTCGGCATTAAACACATGTTCTGATTGGGGGGAGAGAATGAAACGAACTTCAATTGCTATGAGCGTATCGGCAGTGTCCGCGATGCTGGCGGCCTGCGGCGGCGGTGCCGACTCGCTCTCCACCAGTGCGACACAATTGCCTCGGCTTTCCGCAGCACAACCCGCGACGCTGTCAGGAAACTGCAGCGCGCTCGCCGCCAGGTTGACGTTTGCGGCCACGACGTTCACGTCCGTTACCGACGTGCCGGCCGGAACGCTCGCGGTGGCGGGAAAGTCCGTGCCCGAACATTGCGTGATCGAAGGGAAAATGAATCAACGCACGAGCGCCGTTGACGGCCAAACTTATGCGATTGGTTTTGAAATGCGGCTACCTATCGCGTGGAATGGTCGCTTTTTCTATCAGGCCAACGGTGGTCTCGACGGTAATGTGACACCGGCGACGGGGGTGCTCAGTGGCGGGGGTCCACTGAACAACGCTCTAAACATGGGCTTCGCCGTGATCAGTTCGGATGCAGGTCATTCCGGGTCGCAAAACCCGCTGTTTGGTCTCGATCCCCAGGCGCGCCTCGATTATGGCTATAACGCCGTTGCTACGCTCACGCCAATGGCCAGGCAGGTGATCAAGTTGGCCTATGGCAAGGGCCCCGACCGCAGCTACTTCGAAGGTTGCTCGAACGGCGGCCGTCATGCGATGGTGGCGGCAGCCAGGTCTTTCGCGGATTACGACGGCATCATTGCCGGCGACCCCGGCTTTCATTTGCCAAAGGCGGCGATCGGGCAGATGTGGAGCGCACAACAGCTAGCTACCGTCGCGACCGCCAAAACGTCGGCCGGAATTGCCGATATCACCACCGGCTTGACGACTGCTGAAAGGCAGCTCATCGCGTCGAAGATCATCGCGAAGTGCGATTCGCTGGATGGTGTAGCGGACGGGATGGTACAAGACATCAAAGCGTGCCAGGCGAGCTTCGACCTGGCCACGGACGTACCGACATGTTCGAGCAATGGGCGCGACGGCACCTGTCTTACGGCGGCTCAAAAGCAAGCCGTTGGAAATATTTTTTCTGGGGCGAAAAATAGCGCTGGCACTGCGCTCTATGCGAGCTTTCCGTATGACGTCGGTGTCAACGGATCAGGCTGGGCCGCGTGGAAGCAAGGCAATTCGATCAGCCTTGACCCGGCCGCGGCGGCCTTCGTATTTACGTCGCCGCCGCAGAGCGCTTCGCTGCTCAGCTCCATCGGCGCCTACGCTCTGAACTTCAACATGGACAATGATGCGCCGAAGATCTTCGCAACGAGCGGTGTCTATTCCGAGTCTTCGTGGTCGTTCATGACCCCACCGAACGAGACTGATTTGAGCAGTCTGAGGAGCCGGGGCGCGAAGTTGATCGTCTATCACGGGACGAGCGATCCAGTGTTCTCGTCGAACGATACGACCGACTGGTATCAGCGCTTGTCCACGGCTAGTGGCGGTGACGCGAGCAATTTCGCCCGGCTCTTCACGGTAGCAGGGATGAACCACTGCAGCGGCGGTCCGACGGCCGATCAGTTCGACATGCTGACGCCTATGGTGGCATGGGTCGAGCAAGGGCAAGCGCCGAACCGGATCATCGCAACGGCTCGCGACACGACCAACGCGATACCGAATAGCGAAGTGCCGACTAGCTGGGGTGCCGGGCGCACGCGTCCGCTCTGCGCGTATCCGAAGGTGGCCCGCTATACCAGCGGAGACGTGAACTCGGCAAGCAGTTTCACTTGCAGCTAAGCCACTGACCGTGCGAGGGGGAGAAGATGTGAACGCTCCCCCCACTACGCCGAGGAAACGTTAGGCCCCCTCACCGCCCGCGATCGCTTTGAGCCGGCGATAAAGCGTGCGCTCGCTCAATCCCAGTTGCGCGGCAAGCTCACTGCGTTTTCCGCGGAATTGCGCCGCTGCGCGCGCGAGTTCCGCATCGGTCAGCTTGCGCGGCAAGCCCACGCCCACCGCCAGCGAATCCTGACCACCGCCGGAAGCCCTGTCGCTGACCGCCTGCGGCAAGTGTTCGGCGCGGATCACGCCACCGTCGGCGAGCAGGTTGGCGCGCTCGAGCACGTTGCGCAATTCGCGGATGTTGCCGGGCCACGCATAGGCGCGCAACTGCGCCATCGCATCCGTGGAAATCGACGCTCTATGCGACGATCCGGCGCGCGCCGACGCAATGCGCCGCAGGATCGAATCCGCGAGCAGCGCGATGTCGTCAACACGCTCGCGCACCGCGGGCAAATGAATCGGAAACGCACTGATCCGGAAATACAGATCGGCACGGAACTGGCCGTCCGCGACCATCCGCTCGAGCGGCTTGTGCGTGGCCGCGACGAGCCGGAAGTCGGCGCGCAGCATATCGGTACTGCCCACGCGCCTGAAGGTGCCCGTTTCGATCAGCCGCAGCAGCTTCACCTGAATGGACAGCGGCACGTCGCCAATTTCATCGAGAAACAGCGTGCCGCCCTGCGCGGTTTCGACGAGGCCCTGCTTACGGCTCGTCGCGCCGGTGAACGAGCCCTTCTCGAAGCCGAACAACTCGCTTTCGAACAGCGTCTCGGTGATGCCCGAGCAATCCACCACGACGAATGGCCCCTGGGCGCGGCTGCTCGCCTCGTGCAGCGCATGCGCGAACAACTCCTTGCCGGTGCCCGATTCGCCGAGCAGCAGCACCGGCAGCATCGAAGGCGCGACGCGCTGCAAAGCGGAAATCGCCTGGTTGAATGCCGGCGCGCGCCCGACCAGACCTTCGGAGCTAGGCCGCGCGGACGCGCTCCTGACCGTGGCGAGACGCTCGACATAGGCGACGATTCGCGCGTGCCGGTCGAAGATCGGCCGCAATTCGACGTCGACGTGCTCCGGGCCTCTCGGTGTGTGATGGACATGTAGCACGCGATCCGCACCGCGAATTTCGCTCGCGCGCTTCATCGGACAGTGCTCGCCCGCCTGATCGCAGGGCACGTCGTAGTGATGTGAAACCTGATAGCAGCGGCGGCCGATGTGCGCCTGACCTTCGACGCCGAACTGGCGCTGATATGCGCGGTTTGCGGCCAGAATCTGATAGTGCGGATCGAGCACGATCGCCGGTTGCGGATCGTGTTCCAGATACGACACCAGCGCGCTTACGTCGGGTACCACTGCGGGCACGTCGTCAGCCGCGCCTGGCGGGCGCGGCAAAAGCTCGGGCGAAGCGGCGGGCGGAAGGTTGGGCAGGATCATCGTCGTTACTCCGGGAGTGCCGCACTATACGCCGGAACTGCCATGTCTGCCACGACTGCCAAATGGCAGCGACCCTATGCCACGCGTCATGCCAATCGTCAGGCGGACGCATCTTCGATCCGCCCTATCGCGCGTCACAAACCGCTAAAAATCAGTGCGTTACAGGCGAGTCTTGCGATGCTACGACTAGATGGCACGACTCCTGCTTTAGTGGGCGCCCGGACGGGCTTAGTCCGCTATCGTAAGGAACCCACCGAAATGGCAACCGGCAAGCTCGCCGTCGAGGGCTTCTTCGATCCTGCAACATCGACCGTCAGCTATCTGCTGATGGACGCAGGCACGAGGAATTGCGCATTGATCGACACCGTGCTCGACTACGACCCGAAGTCGGGACGCACCCGCACCGCCACCGCGGATCGCCTTGCCGCGCGCGTGCAGTCCCTCGGCGCGCGCGTGCAATGGATACTCGAAACCCACGTCCACGCCGACCACCTGTCCGCCGCGCCATATCTGAAAGCGAGGTTCGGCGGTCAGATCGCGATCGGCGCGCGGGTTACGCGCGTGCAAGCCGTGTTCGGCAAGCTGTTCAACGCGGGTCCCGAGTTTTGCACCGACGGCTCGCAGTTCGACCGCCTGTTCGCCAACGACGAGACGTTCACCGTCGGCGGCCTGTCAGTGCGCGTGATGCATACGCCAGGCCACACGCCTGCCTGCGTGACCTATGTCGCGAGCGACGGCAGCGAAGAAGCCGCGTTCGTCGGCGACACGCTTTTCACGCCCGACTACGGCACGGCGCGCTGCGACTTTCCGGGCGGCGATGCGGCGGCGCTGTACCGCTCGATCCAGCGCATCCTCGGTCTCGCGCCGCAAACCCGCTTGTATCTGTGCCACGACTACCAGCCTGGCGGCCGTCCGCTGCTTTTCGAAACGACGGTGGCCGAGCAGCGCGAACGGAACATCCACGTCCACGACGGCGTCGACGAAGCGTCATTCATCGCGATGCGCACGGCCCGCGACGCCACGCTCGCAATGCCCGTGCTGATCCTGCCTTCGGTGCAGGTCAACATGCGGGCGGGCCACCTGCCGCCGCCCGAAAGCGATGGCGTGTCATACATCAAGGTACCGGTCGATGCGCTGTGAGCGCGGCGGCCTGGAGCAAACAGGAGGACCAGACATGCGGAACACGAAACTCACAGCCCCTTCGAAGCCGGGTGCCGATGCGCCTGCCGTCGCAGCGCAACCGATGCGGCCGGCGCACCAGCACGACGTGGTGATCGTCGGCGCGGGCGCGGCCGGCATCGCGACGGCATCGAGCCTGCTCGCGCGCAGCCCCGATCTCGACATCGCGGTCATCGATCCCGCCGACACGCACTATTACCAGCCGGGCTGGACGATGGTCGGCGCCGGCGTATTCCAGCCGGAAACGACAGCACGTCCGATGGCAAGCGTGCTGCCCACGAACGTGACGCGGATCAAGGCCGCCGTCACGCGCTTCGAGCCGGCGGAAAACCTCGTGATTCTCGACGGATCGCGCCCCGTCAAATACCGCCAGTTGGTGGTGTGCCCCGGCCTCAAACTCGACTGGAACGCGATCGACGGCCTCGCCGACACGCTCGGTCGCAACGGCGTCACATCCAATTACCGGTATGACCTCGCGCCGTACACGTGGAAGCTGACGCAGCAGCTCGAAAGAGGCCGGGCGCTTTTCACGCAGCCGCCGATGCCGATCAAATGCGCCGGCGCGCCGCAGAAAGCGATGTATCTCGCGTGTGATCACTGGCGCCGCAGCGGGCGGCTACAACATATCGGCGTCGAGTTCCGCAATGCCGGCGCGGCACTGTTCGGCGTCGCCGACTACGTGCCCGCGTTGATGCAATACGTAGAGCGTTACGGCATCGCGCTGAACTTCGGCTCCACGCTGAGTGCGGTCGATGGCGACGCGAAAATGGCGAGATTCACGCAGACGTTCGCCGACGGCAGCAAGGAAACGTTCGAGACCGGCTTCGACATGCTGCACGCCGTGCCGCCGCAGAAGGCGCCCGACTTCATCCGCGACAGCGCGCTCGCCGATGCGGCCGGCTGGCTCGACGTCGATCAGACCACGTTGAGGCACAAGCGCCACGAGAACATCTTCGGACTCGGCGACGCGACCAGCACCTCCAACGCGAAGACCGCCGCCGCGGCGCGCAAGCAGGCGCCGGTCGTCGCGCACAACGTGCTCGCCGCGCTGGGCGCGGCGCGCGGCCTTGCGACCTACGACGGCTACGGCTCATGCCCGCTCACCGTCGAGCGCGGGAAGATCGTGCTCGCCGAGTTTCTCTACGGCGGCAAGGTCGCGCCGACGTTTCCCGCGTGGCTCATCGACGGCAAAAAGCCATCGCGGCTCGCGTGGCTGCTGAAAGAGCGGATCCTGCCGCCGCTCTACTGGCGCGGCATGCTGAAGGGACGCGAATGGCTCGCGAACCCGCAACTGGCGGACTGAGCGCTTGCACGCACTGCTCACGGGGTCATCGATGCTGCTGTCTCTTCTTCTCGGCGCGCTGGTCGGCGCGATTCTCGGGCTGACCGGCGCGGGCGGCGGCATTCTTGCCGTGCCTGCGCTCGTGTTCGGCATGGGCTGGCCGCTGCAGCAGGCCACGCCGGTCGCGCTCGTCGCGGTGGCCGGCAGCGCAGCGGTGGGCGCGCTCGAGGCGTTCCGCAAGCGGCTCGTCCGTTATCGCGCCGCGCTGCTGATGGCCGCCGCGGGGGTGCCCGCGACCGCCGCCGGCGCGCGTCTCGCGCACGCGTTGCCGCAACGCGTGCTGCTCGCGCTGTTTGCCGCGGTCATGCTGGTGGTCGCGCTCCGGCTGTTGCGTCAGACGCTCGCGCGCCGCGCGTCGCGCGAGGCACAATCGTCAATCTGCGTCGCGCATGTCGACCCGGCGACCGGCCGCTTTCGCTGGACCTGGCCGACCGCAGCCGCGCTCGCGGCCGCCGGTTCGCTGACGGGATTGATGACGGGGATGCTCGGTGTCGGCGGCGGCTTCATCATCGTGCCGATGATGCGCAAGCTGACGGACGTGTCGATGCACGGTATCGTCGCGACTTCGCTGATGGTGATCGCACTCGTCGGCAGTGGCGGCGTTCTCGCGACGGCCACGCACGGCGCAACGCTTCCACTCGAAGTCGCGCTGTGGTTCACTGGCGCCACCGCCGCCGGTATGCTCAGCGGACGGCTTGCATCGCATCACATCGCCGCGCGTCAGGTGCAACTGGGCTTTGCGAGCATCCTCGTCTGCGTGGCGCTCGGCCTGCTGGTCAAAGCGGCGCTGATGTAAGCGCTGCCGCTTCCCTCCAACTCACACGACAGTCAACCTGAACGATGATCGATCTCGACCATTTCACCCCGCTCGCGTCCCTGTGCGGAGGCCTGCTGATCGGCGCCGTGGCTGCGGCGATGGTGCTTTTGCTGGGCCGCATCGCCGGAATCAGCGGGATAGTCGGCGGCCTGCTGCGCTGGACCAGGCGAGACGGCGCATGGCGCGTCGCCTTCGTTGCCGGGCTGGTCGCTGCCGCGGTAATCGCGCGCGCGGTCGGTGCGCCCGTCGCGATCACCGTCGACGCGTCGTGGCCGGCCGTGATCGCGGCCGGCTTTCTGGTCGGCATCGGCACCCGCTATGGCAGCGGTTGCACGAGCGGACACGGCGTGTGTGGCATTTCACGCGGCGCCACGCGCTCGCTCGTAGCGACGGCGACGTTCATGGCGGCCGGCTTCGTCACCGTCTATATCATGCGACATCTTCTCGGAGCCTAGGATGGCAACAGTCGTTTCATTCGTATGCGGGCTGCTGTTCGGCTTCGGCCTGCTGCTGTCGGGCATGGCCAACCCCGCCAAAGTGCTGGGCTTCCTCGATTTCGCAGGACGCTGGGACCCGTCGCTCGCGTTCGTGATGATCGGCGCGGTGGCTGTCGCAGCAATCGGCTTCGCGATCGCGAAGCGCCGCGGCAAGTCGCTGCTCGGATTGCCGATGCAGATTCCCGCGTCAACGCACGTCACGCGAAGGCTGATGCTGGGCAGCCTCGCGTTCGGCGTCGGTTGGGGAATTGCAGGGTTCTGTCCCGGCCCGGCGCTCGTCGCGCTCGGACTCGGGTCGGTGAAAGCGTGGGTGTTCGTGGCGGCGATGATCGCGGGAATGGCGGTCTTCGAGTCGTTGGAACGGCGCAGACAGGCGGCCTTGGCAACCGGCCCTTAACCTGCCCTTAAGGCGCGGCCGTGTACGATCTGTTTCGACTGAATCCAACTCATAGGCTCCCCTATGCAAGTCTCCACTGAACACCACTATGACATCGTCGCACGTTTGCTCCATTGGCTCGTCGTCGGGCTGGTTGCCGCGCAGTTCGTGATCGGCTGGACGATGCCGGACGTGCACCGCGATACCGTGCCGGACGGCGAAATAGCCTGGCACCTTGGCGTCGGCACCGCACTGCTCGCCGCGATGGTGTTGCGGGTGCTGTGGCGCGTGACTCATCGGTCGCCGCCGGACAACCTGCCGCCGCTGTTTCGCGCCGCTTCGAAGCTCACGCACCTCGCGCTGTATGTGCTGCTCGTGCTGGTGCCGCTGCTCGGCTGGATCAACGCTTCGTCGCGCACGTGGACGGTCCGCCTCGCCGGACTTGTTTCGTTGCCCTCACTGTCGGCACCGGGTTCGTCATTCGGACATGCGATGGGCGATGTTCACGGCGTCCTCGCTTGGGTGCTGTTCGGCGTGATCTGCCTGCATATCGCAGCGGCGATGTTTCATCAGTTCGTCGCCGGCGACCGCGTTCTGCAGCGCATGAAGATCTAGCGGTAGTTCGAGCGCTGCCTATATTTGCCCGTCAAACAGGGCAAAGCTGCGTGGCATGTCACGCGGGCGGACAGTTTCCCGAACTGACGCCGTACGGTCGAATGTTCAAGCTGAACGGATATACCTTCGGTAAACGTACGATTCCAGTGGCCGTGATGGCGATGCTCGACGTGACCAGGACGAGGCTCAACCATGATGCCAGCGGCAATATCGTCTCGCCCAAAGACGGTCTGCCGATTTTCGATTCAGCCAGCATCTTCCTCGCCGGCAAGATCACCGACAGGATCGGTGCGTTCGCGCAATTTAGCTACTCGAACTACGACCATCAGTACGTGCCCGTCCCGCCGGAAACCAGCGTGGAAGCATCGCGATCAGGACGTCGTCTTTAAGGAATGCGTGATGAAAAATAGCCGCGAATGCATGCAACCCCGCAAGCCACATAATGGCGTCGCCGAGCCACGCGTGCAGCGTTGCGAGGGCTGAGCCTGCTTCATGCGAACTACTGAGTAAAGGCGGAATATCGTAACCGCCGATCAGCGTCAGCGGATGCCCTTCGAGCCACGCGCCCGAGATGGCGGTAAGCGGTAGCGCGAGGAGAAGCAGATACAGCATCCATCGAACGGTTGTTGCCATCACAGCCATCCAGCGAGAAACTGGAGGTGTCTCGAGACGCGCGTCGTATGCTCGCCACAGCAGGCGGACGAGGGTGAGCGCGAACACGCACAAACCCAAAGTCTCATGCAGTCGCCGGTCGAACTCGTGCACCGAAGAGTAGACGCGCTGTTCAGATCCGCCGGGCCCATACATGAACGTCACGAGCACGACAATTGCCGTGCACCAGTGGAGGAATTGGGCAATCGAACCGTAGCGTGTGGCAGAGCTTTTCACTATAGCGCTCCCGATGTGTGCCCATCGACGAACGGTAGGCACGACCGCGACACGGCAAGCCAGTGGATAACACACGCAACTGCGTCGTATCGTGACGTGGCATGCATGGCTGGCCGGACGCTGGCGTATTGGATTCGTGAATGGATTCTACGCGCAAACTCCTGGTGAAATCTCAAGCTGTTGGCGGCTCACGTTGCAAATCTTCTCCGTCCAGTCAGGCGGCGCGGTGTGCAGCCGGTCGCGTGGCGAGCGCCCGCAGATCGCAGATCATTCCGCGCGGCCCGAAACACCTGCAACGACGTTTATACCCCTGGCCGAAGACATCGGTTTGATTGCGTCAATCGGAGAATGGGTGCTGCAAACTGCCTGTGCACAGGCAAAGCGCTGGGAGGAAGTGCTGCCGGAGCTGCGCATCTCGGTCAACGTGTCGCCCAGCCAGCTTACTTCGAGTGATTTCGGCGCCGTCGTGCGTCGTGCTCTTGCCGCGTCACAATTGGCCGCGGACCGGCTCGAACTGGAGATTACCGAAGGAGGCCTGGTTGCACCGGGCGCCCTGCCCACCCTGCGCGCCCCGCACGACATTGGCGTGTCCATAGCGATCGATGACTTTGGCGCCGGTTACTCGAGCCTGGCTTACCTGCGCAGCTTTCACGCGGACCGTCTGAAGATCGACATGTCGTTCATCCGCGGCATTGGCAGCAGTCTCGCGGATGAGACGATTATCGGTGCGATCATCGCACTCGGCCGCAACCTGCGTTTCGAAGTCGTCGCGGGAGGCGTCGAACGAGCGGAACAATTGGCTTTTCTTGCCGAGGCCGGCTGCGAGATCGTTCAGGGATACTACTTCGCCGCGCCACAGCCAGCGGCGAATATTCCGGCCTACGCGGCGAGCCTGATGAGCGAGCTGCAAAGCGGCTCGTCTTGAGAGCCCCCGGCGCGACGACTTCACTTTGTCTGTGCGACGCCAAAGAGCGGCGCCTCGCCGCTCTTTGGTGCGTCGTATTTAACGCGGATCCGACAGCGTCTGATTGAGCGTCTGCCCAGCGATGATCACGTTCTGCAGCGTAATGTCGTGCACGTTGTAGAGGTAGATCGGACCCGGCGTGCTGGCGCTCGCGGGGCCTGCGGCCACAGGCGTGCCGAAGTCGCAGTTGGAAATCGTCACTCCCGTGATTGCCGGCACGCTCGGCGCAGGCGCCGGACCGTTGTAATCGAACGCAACTGGACCTTGTGCAACGATGGCCTGGAAACAGGAGCCGGTTGTACTGCCCAATGTCACGTTCGAAGCATTGACGTTCGTGATGTTGACGTTGTCAATGAGTGCGGGGCGTGTGCGAATCGCGTCGGCGGCAGGCTGGTAATCGCAATCGAACGTAATCAGGCCGCCTTGAGACGCGGACGGGTTGGCGGCTGTTGCGGTGGCCACACCAATGGGCACGGTGCCGTTGATCGGACTGCCCGTCAGCATCTTGCTGCCGTAGCCTCCACCCGTCAGGCTCACGCCGTGCGGGAGCGTGACGCCATTCACGTAGAAGTTCTTGACGTAGCCTCCACGGTTCATGTTCGTCTTGATACGGATCGCGATGTTCAACGAATTCGTTGCCCAGAACTGATTGAGCATGGTCAGATTGCGCGCGTAGATGTTCTGCACGCCGCCACCCATCTCGCTGCCGAGCGTAATGCCGCCGTGACCGCTATTCATCATGCAGTTCTGGATCACATGGTTCTGCGCGGGTCCGTACTCCGTGTCGAGATCCTTGCCTGACTTGATCGCGATGCAGTCGTCGCCGGTGTTGAACGTTACGCCGTCGCACAGCACCGTGTTGCAGGCGTCGGGGTCGAAGCCGTCGTTGTTCGGTCCGATACTGTCGGCTGTCACGCCACGGATCACGACGTTCGTGCAGTCCGTCGGATGATGCTGCCAGAACGGCGTATTGTTGGTTCGGTAGTTTTCCATCAGCACGTTCGTGCAACCGATGAACTCAACCATACACGGCCGCAGATAGTGGCCGAGACCAAAGATTCGCTGCGCGACCGGCACGCGCGCTTCGGAGAGCGCCGGCAGGTAGTTCTGGTCTTGCTGCCACGGCGTAGCCGGATTGGTCAATAGCGTGTAGAGCGAGGCCGAAATGGTGGGGGCGACCACCATCAGATCGACGTTGTTCGGGTTCGTATAGGCCTGGGACGGCGTGGTCGACCCCGCGCAGCCGTATGCGCCGCTGGAACCCTTGTAGGTCCACCAGCAAGTGCTGGTGTTTCCACTTCCGGCGAACGGCGTCATCGCTTGACCGTTCAGCACCGAGGTCGGGCCTTCGCCAGTCAGCGCGATGTTGTTCGCATTTCGCGCGTACACGGGCGAGCCGAAGTTCAGGCAGTCGTTCGCCTGCCAGCGGCTGTAGTAAAGGTTGCCGTTGGCGCCGCAGTTGACCGGACCGTCCTTCGCATAGTCGGCAGGATTCGGGCTGAAATAGATCGTGCAGTTCGCGCTCAGATGGAAGTTGACGTTGCTCTGCAGCACGATGGGACCCGCGCAATACCACGTGCCCGCCGGCACCACGACCCGGCCGCCACCGGCTGCACTGCAGGCCGCGATTGCCGCGAGGAACGCGGGACGTGAATCGAACGATCCCGGTGCGTTGGTCGCGCCGGCGCCCGTGCTCAGGGGCGATGAACTGCCGGTGTAGGGGTTGGCCTGGGCAATGACCGCGCACGGTTGCGCACCGTACTGTTCGACCTGGAAATCGACGGCCGGGAACGCACTCTGCGTGATTTTCTGCAGCGCATTGATGATGTTCGTCGCTGAGCCGTTGGGACCCCAGATCGGGTCGGCCGCAGCCGTTGACGGCGTGCTTCCCGTCGCTGGCGTGGAACTACTGCTTCCGCCTGCCGCGGAAGCGGAAACTCCGCTGCCGCCGCCGCAAGCCTGCAGGAGTGCGCTGCCGGCGAGCGCGCCTCCGAGGCCAATGAAGCCACGGCGCGAAATGCGGAAGGTGTCGCCCGTTGCGGGCGCATTTTTATCAAGATCGCACGACAGCTTGGACATCGAGTCCCCTCCGGACAAATAGTTGTAGGCGCACGAGAGAATCGTCACGGCGCCTGTTGTATGACAAGTCTAGAAGAGTAAAGACAAGACGCGAGTCAGTACACATGGTGGAAACCCTTGCCAAATGTTTCCTCGATGCCACTCGCGAGGTGCGAAGAGGGTTCGGGTCGCTTTTGGAAACTCGCGCAGGCGCTTCGACTAGAATAATTTCGACGTGCGGCTCCGGATTCGATGCACCACACCCGTTAATAGGTATCGCCATGAACGACGGAAGGCTCGTATTGCATGCGCGACATCGGGTCGAGGGCGGCGGCCTGCTGGTCGCCGCACCCTGCTGCCAGGCTGCCAATAGGCACAGCGCTTTGCATATGAGCGATCGATGAAACCGCGATCCGCCGCCTGCACTGCTGTCCTGACGACCGCAACCTGCATTGCGGGCATCATGCAGACCTCACCAGTAGCGGCACAGGCATGGCGCGACCTCGCGCCGCAACCCGCACCGCAGGCGCCGCGAAGCGCGTCGTCACCCTCCTCCCCGGAAGCGCAGGCCGAGTCCGCACGGATCGCTGTCGAGCGGCTTGCCGGGCTCGTCTTCGAACCGGCCGGCGCGTCCGCGGCGGCATCGCCGAGGCAGCAAGGTCGTATCGTCGCGCAAGGATTGCCCGTACTCGACGCCGCCTTCCTGCAGAGCTTCGCCACGGACCTCGACAAGCCGCTGACTTTCGGCCGCCTCGCCGAGATACGCCGCGCCGTGGTCGCGCGTTATCGGGCGGCGGGAAAGCCGCTCGTCGACGTCTACGTGCCGGAACAGGACGTGAGCTCGGGTGTCGTGCGTATCGCCATTGCCGAATTCAAACTGGGTCGGGTTCATGCCAGCGGCAACACCTACTTTTCGAGCAGGCTTCTCGAACGTGAAATGCCGCTCGAGCCCGGCGGACCGGTCCTGCAATCGGCGGTCTCGAAGGGACTTGCGGTGCTCAACGCGAATCCTTATCGACGGGTCGATGCTGTTTTTGCGCCCGGTGAGGCCGCCGACACGACCGACGTCGTGTTGCAAACCGAAGACCGGCTGCCGCTTCGCGTAAGCGCGGGTTACGACAATGAAGGCGTGCCGGAGCTCGGCCGTGATCGGTTCTTTGCAGGCATAGGCTACGGCAACCTGCTTGGTCTCGATCAGCAGATCGCCTATCAATTCACGGCCAGCAACGATTTTTTCAGCGGCAATCCGAATATCGAAGGCCGCCCGAACCGCGCCCGCTTCACCGCGCATGCGCTGAACTACACGGCGCCGCTGCCTTGGCTCGACAGTATCGAATTGTTCGGCGTCTACGCGCAGAGCACGCCACGGTTGCCCGACACCTATGGGCAAACGGGCATTTCTGCGCAGCTCAGCTTTCGCTACGACTTGCGTCTGCCGAGCATCACGGACACGACACAGTTGATCCAGATCGGATACGACTTCAAGCGCAGCAACAACGATCTGGAATTTGGCGGCTCCCAGGTTTTCAACTCGAATACGCACATACATCAGTTCGTGTTGTCTTACGACATCAGCAAACCGACCGAGGCTGGCACGGCGCACGCCGCGGCGACACTCGTCGCCAGTCCGGGCGGACTGGATGGCAACAATCAGGACGAGGCATTTAACGCCGCGCGGCAGGGCGCGACGGCCCGCTACATCTATATGCAGTTGACTGCGTCTCGTGCCACCACGCTTGGGGCTGGCTTCACGCTGATCACGAACGGAACGTTCCAGTGGACGCCGAACACGTTATTACCGAGCGAGGAGATGGGGCTCGGCGGGGAGTCCAGTGTGCGAGGCTACGACCCATACGTCACGCTCGGCGATCGCGGCTGGAACATTCAGACCGAGGTACGCACGCCTGCGATTTCGCTCGGCGCGAGCAACGCAGTCGTGCAACCCTTTGTGTTTTTCGATGCGGGCCGCGTATGGAGCACGATCGACCAGCCAGCCGAAACTAACCCCGGTCTGCTCGCGGGCGCCGGCGCGGGCGTGCGCGTCCAATGGTCGAGATTCGTGGATTTGCGCTGCACCTATGGCGCGCCATTACGCTCGGCGACACCAAATGGTTCGAAGGCGCCGATCGTGCTCTTGTACGTGTCGGTCGGAACGTGAGCCGTCGATAGATGCCCCATGTTCGACACGGCCCGCTCCCGTGTCTGCCTTCATTGCGCCGTCAGCCGGCCGAGTCCGAGCCCAGCTCGGGCTCCCAACCGCGCGCGGCGGCGAGACAGGCGCGGACTTCTTCATCGGTCGTCTGGTCGAAATTCACATAGAACCCGCCGATCCCCATCAACCAATCCGGCTGCAGCACGCTCACGAACGCGTGCGCGATTCCTTCGAATGCCGTGCACGCATCGGATTGCGACACCGGGACCGCCACCACGATCCGAGCGGGATGTCTGCTGCGGAGTGCGTCGAGCGCCGCATGCATCGATGCCCCCGTCGCGATGCCGTCGTCGACCACGATCACCGTCTTGCCCTGTACTGGCACCGGCGGGCATTCCCCACGGTACGCCAGTTCCCTGCGCGCGAGTTCGGCTGTTTCGCGCGCGATCACGTCGGCCAATTGGGCGTCACTGATTTGCAGTTCGCGAAGCACCGACCTTTCCAGATGAAGGGCGCCCCCCGTCGCAATGGCGCCCATCGCCAGTTCCTCGTCTTGCGGCGCCCCAAGTTTTCTGACGACGAGAACGTCGAGCTGCGCATGCAATGCCCGTGCGACTTCGAACGCGACAGGAACGCCGCCGCGCGGCAGAGCCAGCACCACCAGATCGCCGCGACCCTGATAGTCGCGCAGTGCGTGGGCCAGTTGTCTGCCAGCGTCGGCGCGGTCGCGAAACAGGTTGCCCATCGCTTTTCCTCCCGCAACGTCGGTGCGCGGTGCCAGACCCACTATGCCATCAATCGGCCGCATCAAGCGTCCTCCTGAACGGAGAAGTTTTCACGGGTCTCGCCGGCGATGGCGGTACAGGGGCATGCTTCCATGGCCGCTACCTCGCGCTCGATGCGCCACCTGGCGAATTCGCTCTGCCGACTGCGATGCGGCGGTGAATTACCGCTCACCCGCTCCTCGAACGTCGCGTCAAAACGCAACGCTGAACGCTGTCACGAATTCGTCGAGCCGCGCGCGATCGAGCCCGTCGATACCGGCGGCAGCGACCCTGCCGTTTCCTCCGAACTTCCTGCAAAGGACGTCGGCGCCTCGCGGACAATCGAGCGGAGCCCGTACGCTCGCCGTGTATCGGCCATCGGCGCCGGCCGTCAGCACCGCGTGCGCTCGCGCCGGGTCGCGTCGCGCGAGGAGATTGGCGAAATCGCCTCGCACGCGCCGCGCCCACGCCGCGTCGGGAAGAATGTGCAGCGTTCCATTGGCGACCCGCCGCATTACCGCGAGCCCCAAGGCCAGTTCGAGGTCTTCCGTTCGTCGCGCCAGGAGTTCGGGCAGCACGCCGGTCGACGCAATGAACTCGAGCGGGTCCGAATAGGGTTGAATGGCGCGATACATCTCGACAGGATCGACGGCAAGATCGACGACGCTGTCCCCGTAGGCGTTGTAGTTGATCGCTTCGCCGAGTTCGCGCAGTTTGCGCTCATCGGACGAGTTCACCGCGCACGCAGCGGCGGCCCGATGCGCTGCCCGATGCAGGTTGTCGCCATAGGCGGCGACCACCGCCCATCGCGTGTACCGGCCTTGAAGATGGCGGTCCACGATCAGCGCGGTGCACCTATCCGGTGACGTATCGATATGCGTCGTCAGCAGCGCGTGTGCGGGGATGGGACCGGGGAAATGATGATCGAAATAGTCGATCTTTACACCAAGATCCAGCAACGCGATGAGTGGCTCGCGGTTCGAGTCGAGCGAAATATCCAGCACGGTCACGCTGTCGCCCGGCTGCGCGTTCGCGCGTTGCAGAAGCGTTATCTCGCGCTTGGCTCCCGTGATCAGGATGGTGTCGGCAGGCTCGGCGAGCCGCAACTGATGCAGCGCGCAGATGCCGTCGGCATCGCCATTGAAAATATCGAATCGCTTCATCCGCTGCTCCACCGGCGCGTTGCTGCCACGATCGCACGCGGCTTGACCGCGGTCAATCGGTGACCCACGCTCCATTTCGTATGGAAGCGTACAGGCAGTTGCCGGGCGACTGGCGATGCCCGGCTATCGCCTCGTTGATACAGATCAAGCCGGTTACCATACCCGATGGCTTAAATGAGTAGACGATTCCGGCTCGCGCGCAAGGCGGGCGCGGCCGTCCCACCACGCGGAGGTCAACCGTGCCGAATGAGACGCTCGTGCTTCACCATGACGCCCGGCAATGGCTGCTCGATGGCGTCAATGCGCTCGCCGAGGCCGTCAAGGTCATGCGTGGTTTCGGCGGCCGCGGCGTGATCGTCGAACGCGCGCCCGGCGTGCCGCTCGTCGCGAATTCCGGCCTGGTTGTCGCGGGCTCGGTCGACTTGAGCGGTCGCCACGAAGAAATGGGCGCGCAACTGCCCGCGAGGTGGAGTCCGGCATGAGTTCGCCACGGAGCCGCAAGCTTTCTTCACCACGCGCCAATGCAGGCAAGCGCGGCATCCAGCATCTCGCCAACCGGGTCCGCGCCGCGCGCCGCAGCGTGCGCGGACTCGACGCGACGCTGCGCAGGCCGGGCACGTACCGTCATCCGGCGGGCAGGATCGTCCGGGTCGAAACGCACATATCCGTCGTGTATCTCGCCGGGCGCTTCGCGTACAAGATCATCAAACCCGTCGCCCCGGGTTTCGCGGACTTTACCGCCACCGCGACCCGCAAGCGCTGCTGCGAAGCCCAGCTCCGTCTGAACCGGCCACTCGCGCACGGTATTTACGCCGGCGTGCTGCCGATTGCGCGCCACGCCGGCGTGCTGACACTCGGGGACGGCGGCGTGACTGTCGATCACGCGGTCAAGATGCGCCGCTTCGACGAGGCGATGCTCTTTTCGAGTCTCGCGGCGAAGGGAGCACTGACGCCGCGCGACATCGACGGCGCGGCGAAGCGGCTCGCCGACTATCACCTGAGGGCGCCCCGCAACGCGCCGTCGTCGCGCTACGGGAGCGCCACGCTGGTGCGAACGCAGATCGAAACGATCAACGCGGCGCTGCTGGCCAATTGCAGCCATCCCGCGCTGCCCGGCATTGCCGCGTGGTGCGCGCGACAGCTCGACCAACTCGCGCCGCTGATCGAGCGGCGCCGCGCCGAGGGTTTCGTGCGGGGCTGCCATGGCGATCTGCATCTGGACAACGTGGTTCGCTGGCGCGGCGCAATCGCGATGTTCGACTGTATCGACTTCGACGATGCGCTCCGCTGGATCGACGTCGCAGCGGACGTCGCGTTTCTCGTGATGGACCTGTGCGCGCGAGCGGAGCCCCGTCTGGCCAATCGACTGTTGAACCGTTGGCTGGAAACGTCGGGCGATTATGCGGCGCTGTCGCTGATGCCTTTGTACGTCGCCTATCGCGCGCTGGTGCGGGCGTGGGTCGCGTGCCTGAAAGCGGGATACGTAGCGGGTCGCAGCGTCGCCATCCCGGATCCGGCCCTGCGCTACCTCGAGGTGGCACGCGCGCAAACGCAGAAGCCGGGACCCGTTTTGCTGCTGTGTCATGGCTACTCCGGTTCGGGAAAATCGGTCGCGAGCCGGGCCCTTGCGGACCTGTGCGGCGCGGTGCGAGTGTCGAGCGATGCCGAACGCAAGCGTCCGCGGCCGGCGCCCGACGCGCAAACCTCGCTTGGCGCCGAACACTACACGCCAGCTGCACGTCACGCAATCTACGACCACCTTCTTCGACTCGCGCACCGCGTGCTGCAAAGCGGCCGCAGCGCGATCGTCGACGCGACCTTTCTCGAGTTCCATCACCGCGACACGTTTTTCGCGCTCGCCCAACGGCTTGGCATACCGGCCCGCATTCTCGACTTTCGTGCCGAACCAACGGTGCTCGCGCAACGCATCGAAGCGCGCCGGCATGGTCCGCGCGATCTATCCGACGCCGACACCGCGACGCTCGCGCGTCAACTCGCGAGCGCCGACGCACTGACGCCGGCGGAACAGGCGTCGACCTTGTCATTCGACACCGCGGTACCGATGGCGGCGCTCGACTCCCCCGCGTTCTGGCGACCCGTGCTTGCACTGATGCAGTCAGCGCCGTTTGCGACTCGCTGATCGTGTTCCGACGAGAAGCGGGGTCATTGATCTGCGCGCGTGATCGAGGTCGCGTCCGCGTCGACCACGGCTGGCCGATGCTTTACCCGATCCGTTGATACCGGTGCGCGCTTAGAAGTAGCGCGCGCTCATTGCCGGTGCCTGTTCAACGGGCGGAAACACGGCTGACCCCAGTTGAACGATCGGACGACACGGTCAGCGACACGCAGAGCCAGCACGCGGCGCGCTTCACGACTGCCCCTGTGCCGACGTAGCCGGCGGCACGCAGGCGCCCGTCGCGGCCAGTTCGGCGATTTCGGCGGTGATCTCGTCCTGCCGGACGATCCGATAGTCGCGCGTGAGTTCCTGCAGCCGGTCCTTCACATGACGGCTCGCCGCCAGCATCGCCCCGACGCGCGCCGCGCTTTCCGCCGCGAATGACTGCATCAGGCCTTCGCACAGTTCGAGGTACACGTAGCGCTCGGTGAGGCCCCTCAGCAAGCCGTCGAGCGGCAGGTTCAAAAGCGGCGCCTGCCCGCGCGACGCCACCCGGAAGCGCGTGAAATCGAACGGCACCAGCCGCCGCGTCACGATGCGCTCGTCGAGTCCGGGGCCGGGCGTCGCGTGCACGAGCCACACCTGCGACGACGCCTGATCGCGAAAGCGCGCGAACACCGCGTCCGCGAGCTGACTGGCCACGCGCATCACGTCCTCCGCATGCGAGGCCATTCCCACGGACCAGCCGTAATGCAATGCGCGTTCGTGGGCGAGCATCACGCCGCGCGTGCCGACGATGAAAATCTCGCCCGGCTCGTCCGCCTTCAATCGTTCGACGCGCGCCAGCAGATGCTCGTTGAAGCCGCCGACGAAACCCTGCTCGGTGCATAGCACGATCAGAATGCGCGCGGTGCCTTCCGGCGGCGCGTATTGCGCCGCATGTGCCAACGATGCGGCAGCCAGCACCATCCCGATCGCCTCGCCGACGGTCGCCGCCGTCGAGCGGATGCCCGCGAGCCGCGCCTGCGCCTCGCGCTCGCGCGCGGCGGCGATGCCGCGCATCGCGCCAATCACCGTTTCGAGTTGCCTCGCCGAAGCGGTGCGGCTTTCGATCTCACTGAGCTTGCTGGTCATCGGGACTCCCTGCTGCTTGCGCCGCGCGCGCACGTTCGTGCATCGCGCGCTCGACGAGCGGCTCCGCAACTCCCTCACGATAGCGGCCCGCCCAGCATGCAAGCTGATCCGGATCAAACCTTGCAAGCGACGCGTGGCCACGGCCTCCGGAGACATCCGCACGGCAATGCCGATCCACGTTCCAGACGACGATCAAACCGCGCGCGAGCGCTATGACGAAGCGGCACGGCGCTACGACGCGGCGCGTCACCGTTTCCCTTTCGACCTCGCGGATGTCATTCGACCGGAACTCGACAAGCCGGCTTTCACGGTACCGGACGCAACGCCGGTGCACCGTCATCCACGCACCGACTTCGGCGCGTTGCGCGGTTCGCTGCGGGTTTAGTTGCATCCTTCCCGAGCGCGCGTGCGACCGCCCGCGCTACACCAGCCACTCCGTCTCCCGCCGCGCCGCCATTCTTTGCCTGATCTTCTGCGCGAACGCGTCGCGTTCGTCGGCGTCCCTGCGGCGGTACAGATCGCTGCCTCTGATCACGCAGGCCGCAAGCGGCGTCTTGGCCGCCGCCTCCGACATCTGCTTCAGCGCCGATCCGCTGCCGCGCGCGCCCTCGCAGCAGAACAGCGCCAGGTGACGGATCTGTCCTCCGTTCGATTCCAGCCACGCCCGAACCGGCGCGCACGCGCCGCCTGCCCAGACGGGCGCGCCGACGACGACCAGGTCGTACGCGGCGACGTCGAGCAGCGCCGGCATCACGGCGGCGCGCCGATGGCACAGCGCATCGATCACCGATCTGACGTAGCCGCGTGCGCCATCACGCGATCGTGGCCCGGCGCGTTCGCGGATCGGTTCGATGTCGGCGTCGAGTTCGGACGCGAGCAGTTCGGCAACACGTCGCGTGGTGCCGGTTCGCGAGTAGTAAACGATCAGAATCCCGCAACGCTCGGTCATGTTCCTTCTCCGGCAGCAGACACTGGGCGCTCCGTCCGCCAATTGGGCGTCACTCGTTGCGTGCGCGAAGCGCGCACGCCGAGCCGGGGTATGGACGCGCCCGGATTGACCGGAACATTCCCTGGCCGTGATCGTTGCCCTCCACAGACGGCACGCAACTGCAGGCACCGCTACGGCGCGACGTCCGCTGCTATCACTGTATTTGCGCGCGGCCGGCAGCGCTTGACCTACATCAACTGGCGTGCGGCATCGGCGCGCTTGCTTTTGCTGTCTTACCATCGACGAATGTCCGGTTGAGCATTGTATGGTCAGTGTGCGTCGGACCCGAGTCTGAATCTGGGTGGTATATGACAATACGCATGTTTTCTTCTCCACTTTGGAAGCTATGCGCAACGCCAGGCGGAATCACGAAAGCCGTGCCAGCGCGAAACTCCAGCAGTCCCTGATGTGTGTCGCAATGACCGTCACCGGAAAGAATCAGCCCGACCCGTATGGTCGGATGAGTGTGCAACGCTTGCGAAGTCTGAAGTGGCAAATGCAGAAAATTCAGGCAAAGTTCGCCGCGAGTAGGTGGTGAAATTAGTACGCTACTCGTACAGCCATCGATATAGCGCAGTCGACCAACGTCCTCGATCGGTCCGCCCATCAGAGTTACGCCCTTGTAACCGAGGCTCGTGGTAACTAAGGTTCTGGCGTTGCCCCTCAACGACAATGCGCCAGGAAAGCAACCAAATTGCCCGCTCCGTAACCGATAGACGCTTCCGTCGTGTGAGACATTCACTTCACCGGATTGCACAACGATGAAATGTGTGGAATCTGCATCGAGTCCCTGCGTATCTCCCGGCGAAATAAGAACTTGGGTTGAGCAATCCGTCTGGCGGTAGTCGAGTGCGACAGCCTCATTCATCGAAAACACCGACATCTTTTCGTTACACGGCGTATGCATATCAACAGCCATAACAACAGCCATAATTGTTTCCCCACCCTCCGATTCATCAGTTTTAAAGGCCCGTTACTTCACCTTAATTTATTTTCAAGATACACCTATCAATCAGATAGGTTGTAAAGAGATACCCGTGTGGTAAAAATGCACGGATTTCTTACGGTTCTACGTTGAATCTGCCCCGGACATTGAGGCGACATTTGACAATGCTTGTAGAAGATTTGTTTTAGGTCAGATCGCCGGCTGGTGCCGATCTTGCCGCGGACAGGGTTTTCAACTTCCCGGTCCAAATAAAGAGATAACAAAAGTCCCTCTGGCCTCGTTATCATTCGGCCTCCGCATTTCGTCTGACAAACAATTTGATGTGGGTGTTGCTTGGAGACGACCGACGACAGAGTCTGTGGCCGTCTCATCGGCGATGGCTCCCAATTTCAAAATGATTTCACCCTAACATTAGTGGGTTGCCGGTGAACTTGAAACAGCTTGTTGAACAAAGAGCCGTCGAAGCCTCTGGCGAAATTGGATATCGGTTTTTGCCCAATGACCGAGACGAACTCTGCCTGACTTATGGACAGCTGTTTCGCCGCGTGCAGCAATTGGCGTCAGATATAAAATGCCACATTCCGGCTGGTCAGCGCGTATTGCTAATCTACCCTGCGGGCCTCGAGTTCATTTGCGCCTTCTACGCCTGCGTCTTGGCGGATGTGGTTGCCGTGCCGCTGCCGCTGCCGAAGGCGGACGACAAAATGCAACGGCTCGCGCATGTCATCCGCGACTGCGCGCCAGCGGCCATATTGTCGCAAACGGCGACTCTTGATCAAGTTCGCGCGTTACTTCCTGATCCGATGCAGGCAACCGTCGTCGCCACGGATATCGCATTTGAATGCGAGCAGACAATTGTCTCGCCGTGTAAAGCAGATCTTGAGGTCGCATTTCTGCAATACACATCAGGCAGCACCGGAAATCCGAAAGGCGTTATTGTCAGTCATGACAACCTGCTCGCCAATCTGAAGCAGATCGAACGCGCGTTCGGTCATACGCGCGATAGCTCGGGCGTTATCTGGTTGCCGCACTATCACGACATGGGATTGATCGGCGGCATACTGCAGCCGCTTTTCGTCGGTTTCCCCGTCACGCTGTTCAGCCCCATTTCATTCGTCCAGCGTCCTTTGCGATGGCTTCAGGCCATTCACAAATACCGTTCAACGACGAGTGGGGGGCCGAATTTTGCCTATGACCTCTGTCGCGCTAAGGCGGACAGCGCGAAGAGCTTGGGACTGGATTTGAGTAGTTGGGCTGTCCCCTTCATCGGGGCCGAACCGGTCAAGGCCGACACTCTGGATACATTCGCAGCTGCCTTTTCCGATGCTGGTTTCAGGCGATCCGCCTTCGTGCCCTGCTATGGACTAGCAGAAGCGACGTTATTGGTCGCCTCGGCGAATCGAGAGCGGCCCGCAGAGATCATCGAACCCACCGACGCCCGTATTTCCCGCACGCAGAGGTTCGCGCTTACCGCGAAAGATCGGCTTGTTTCGTCCGGCGTTGCGGCGGAGGGCACCGATGTGCGTATTGCACGTATCGACTCGGACGATCTGAGCGAGGACGGAGAAGTCGGTGAAATCGTAGTCCGGAGCCCCAGTGTTTCAAGTGGTTACTGGAACCGGCGTACCGATGCGCCGCACGGGGGTCATCCACTCTCTATCCGCACCGGCGATTTGGGATTCCTGCTGGACTCCCAGCTTTTTGTCACGGGCCGATTGGTCGATCTGATCGTCATCAGAGGCAGAAACATTTTTCCGGAAGATTTGAGGCGACCGCCGAACAGGCCGAGCAGAGGCTCGCTCACGAATGCGCAGTGGCCTTTTGCGTCGAAGGCGATTCGGGCGAGGAAGTGGTGTTGGTGCAGGAAATCAGCGCCCGGACCTTGCGTTCCGTGGACTTGCGCGAGACACGAGAGCTCGTTTCGCACTTGGTTCTACAACACCACGGCGTCTGCCTGTCGGATTTTGTCCCTGTGAAGACTGGAAGCCTTGCGCGCACAAGCAGCGGAAAGATCAGCCGCTCCGCAACTCGGCAGTTGTACATGGCCAGAAAGCTTCAACCATTGACAACGTCAAAACTCGACTGAGGGAAATCAAAGATCATGGCGAAGATACTCATCGACAACCCCGTTCTGGCGCGCTCACAGCAACGTGTCGCGTTGATGACGGTCACCGTGCCGATGCTTGGCGCGGCTGCGGCTCTCTACTGGGCATTAACGCGCGGAATCAGCGTTACTACCGTCGCCGTCTGCGTTCCACTCTATCTACTGACTACAGCCGGATTGACGGTCGGATTCCACCGTCTGTTCACTCACAAGTCGTTCAAGCCGAACGTGCCCGTCAAAGCCGTACTGGCGATACTGGGCATGATGGCTGCGCAAGGTCCGTTGCTATTCTGGGTCGCGAGTCACCGCCGCCATCACGCGTTCAGCGATACCAGGGACGATTGCCACTCCCCCTGTACGCACGGCGCCGGGCTCTCGGGAACGATCAGGGGACTGTGGCATGCGCACTTCTGGGCATATTTGTCGTGGGATTTCACACGGGAACAGTCAATCTCGCTCGCCTGACCGCGCGCAAGATCGCGTCCCCGAGCGTGGCACGATAGCTGCGATGAAATGCCATTCATCACTCGGTCCTATGCGGCCCGGGCACGTCCATGTCTGGGTCGTCCCGCTGCGCGGCCGCATTCTTCCGGGAATGTTCAGGGATGGCCTGACGCATAGCGAGCGACGGACAGCGCGCAGCTACGTGGATGCCGCCGCCCGGACCGGATATCTTGCGTCCCGCTTCGCCGGTCGAAAGCTGGCATCGCACTATACCGGCGAGCGGGGGCGCGATATCGAAGTGCGCAAAAACGCAACGGGCCAGCCACGGCTGGTACGACCGCGCGGAAAACGCCGTTACCCCGTTCATGTCAGCGTTTCACATTGCGTGCACAGCGTGGCGCTGGCGTTTTCTCGCACCGCGCGCATTGGCGTCGATATCGATTCGATCAGAGATTCACCTGCCTTCTCGTTGGCGTTGACTCGTCATTTCCAGCCGTCAGAACGTGCGCTGACTTCGCCGCTTCAAGTCTGGGAGTGCTGGACGCGCAAAGAGGCGCTCCTGAAAGCGCTCGGAACCGGGCTCCAAGGGCTGGCGACGCTACCGCCCCTTCCTTCCGACGAGAACATTGTGCATGTGGAACATGCTCGTTGGCTCGCGGTTTCGCTGCCTCCCCCGACCAACTGCGCGCTGGCCTGCGCTGCGGAAGGCGGCCCTTGGAACGTGACGCTGTTCACGCTGGACTCATTCACCAGGTTTCTTCGGAGACGCTAATGCAACTCAAATTCTTCCGATTGCTTTTCGCTCTTCTCGACGCGCTTTCTCCGCGCTTAGCCGCGCGCTTGGCTGTTTCCGTCTTCTACACGCCGCGACGTTATCCAGCAGCGAAGTGGGAGAGTACGGCGAGCGCATCTGGCAAGCCGGATAGTCTCCGGTTCGACGGCGAACAGCTGGACGCCACGATCTGGGAAGGCAAAGGTCCCACAGTGCTACTGGTTCACGGCTGGCAAGGACGGCGCGGCCAGCTCGGAAAAATCGCACTCGAACTGCTAGATAGGGGCTACCGGGTCGTGACTTTCGACGGGCCGGCGCATGGCTCGTCAGCCAAGAAGCGGACGACCCTAGTCGAATTTTCCGAGGCCGTCGAGCACGCAGCCCGCCAATACGGTCCGCTTCATGGCATCGTCGGACATTCGTTCGGCGCGGCAGCCGTTGCGATCGCCATGCGAAAAGGCGTTCAGGCGCAGCGGGCCGTGCTGATCTCGTGCCCGTTTTCGCTGCGGCACGTGGTTGGCGGCTTTGCCCGATTCGTCCGCTTGCCGGGGCGCTCGCACGAGAAGATGTACCCGATTATGCAAGGCCTCCATCACTACGCGGAGACCGAACTGTCCTTCGATACTATTGGCCCCGACTTGCGGACGCCCTGCCTGCTGATCCACGATGAATCCGACAAGTACATCCCCATCACCGATGGCGAGAAAGTCACACGCAGCATCGCCGGTGCCGAGTTGGTCCGTACCCGAACCTTGGGACATATGCGCATTTTGCAGGACGAGCGTGTCGTGCAACGGGTCGCCGATTTTGTCGCCCAGCCGGTCTGCCAAACTTCGTGACAGTCTAGGCAACTCGATGACAATAACTCAATCGGAACAGATCTACCTGAGCTCGGGTCTGGTGCTTTTTTGCGCAGGCACGCTGCTGGGCATTCCCCACGGGCGCTCGAAACGCCGGGGTGACGCAAAGAACACCGAGCTTTGGCGAATCGCGCATCTGTCCACCTGTGTCGGTGGCGTTTCCGTGCTTGCGTTGGCGATGGCGCTACCACGGCTTTTCGGCGGCAACGCCGGCTACATCTTGGCGCCGTTCGCCCTGTCGGCGTACTGCTTTTTCATCGCGTGCACGCTAAGCGGATGGCTCAACAAATCCTGGGATGACGACCGCAGTGAACCTGGCACCGCGCCAGTCTATTGGCTACAGATCGCTGCTTCGATCTTGTCCGTCATTGCCGTGTCCGTCACCTTACCCATGTTGATCTGGAGCGTGCTGTGACAAATGACACAACCTTCGATCATGGCGAAGTCATTGTCCTGCGTGGACGCGCTTATCTGGGACGTATCGCCTACTTTGGGCTGACTATTGCACTCGTCCTGGCCGGCACCGGCGTTGCCATTCAACGCCTCGCCCTGTCGCCATGGGACGCGCTATACGTGTTACCGGTTGCGTTTATCGCCACCGCGCTCGGTGCGAACACGGGCTATCACATGTACTTCGTGCATCGGTCGTTCACGACAACGCCGTTCGTTCGCGGCTTTCTGGCCATGGTCGGCACGCTCCTTTGCCAAGACTCGATCGTGCAATGGGTAGCCAATCACAAGCGGCACCATCGTCATGTCGATATTCCTGGCAAAGATCCCCATACGCCTAGACGATTTGGCTGCGGGCGTGTGACGGTGCTAACCATCGGATTATGGTGGGCGTCGATGGGATGGAAGTTCGACCGAGTGCTGACGGCAAAACGGTTCTATGCGAGCGACTTGCTGGACGACCCGCTCGTGCGCTGGTACGACAAGCACTTCGTTGCCCTGTCATATGGCGGCTTCGTTTTGCCGTTCCTACTCGGATGCATCCCTGGCGGGTCGACCTCGGGGTGAAATGGTTTGCCTACTTCGGGGCACTACGCGTTTTCATCGGGTACTTCTTCACGGAATTTGTGGTCAATGGTCTGTGTCACGCAGTCGGATCCGCCAAATTCCGGACCGGGGGGGCGTCGACCAATTTGCCGTTCCTGTCTCCGCTGACCCTTGGCGCCACGCTGCATCACAATCATCATGCTTTTCCGCGTGTACTGTCGCCGGCGATCGACCGCGAAATCGATCCGATGAAGCGATTCTACTGGCTGCTTCAGAGGCTGGGGATCATCGTCATCGCTCCCGGCCCGACGTCAGATCAAATTCAGGAAAAGCGCATTTCAATTGACAGGTGCATCAAGAAACTCTGATGGCTTTGTTGCAGTAAGACTCAACGAGCGAGCGGAATAGATATGCGACGTACTTATATTGCGAGATCGTAGAATTTTTCAGCGGCGGACGAATGAGTCCGCGAGCACATTGCATCTGTCCTTATATCAAACGCCTTGACGAACTTCGCCGGCATCAACTTTACCTGCTGGCCCATCGCAAAGCGGTCCGGTCTTCGGTCTGTCGTACGTGGTGGGTATCAACCTGATGCCGCGCATGCGCAACATCAAGGATCTCGTGCTGTACAAGGCTGACCGGCGGCGCAAACACCAGCACATCGACAGCTTGTGCCGTCAGGCGATTGACTGGGCACTGATCGAACGTCACGGTACCGACATGATGCGCGTTGCAGTGTCGATCCAGGCAGGCAAGATGACGCCGTCGACAATCCTGCGCCGCCCAGGATCGGAGAGCACGAAAAACAAGCTCTACTTCGCATTCCGGGAACTGGGGCGCGTGATCCGGACGCTGTTCCTGCTGAAATATCTCAACGAACCGGACCTGCGGCGCACGATTCACGCGGCGACCAACAAGAGCGAGCAGTTCAATGGATGTCGCGCAAGTTGAAGGAACTGCAGGAGAAGGGGCATCCGGTCGATGCCGAGGTCCTCAAGGTGCTGTCGCCGTACCGGCGCGAGCACATCAACCGGTTCGGCGACTATCTGCTGGATCTCTTGCGCTCCGTCCCACCGCTCGATCCATCGATTGATTTTGCATTCAAATCAGCAGCTTAGATTGAGATGTGGCGGATTTTTAATGAATCCCGGCCAAGCCTCGTCCTTCCGCCTCGTTCAGGAAACGCTGAATAAGGTCGCCGCCATGCGAAGGCGAAACACGGCCGAAGTGACATCTCACACAAACGGCCCGACTGCCCGCCACGGATAGCGGATAATGGATCGTGAACGAGACGCCGATCGCGAGACGGTTGGAGCCAGCAGTCACGAAATACCGTTCGGATTGATCGGCGTGCGCGAACACGCGCCGATGCTCGGCGACTCCATGCGGATCGATACAGCGCAAAGCGCCGATTTCGCGATTGCGGTCAGGTTTCCCTGGCAATGGATGCAACCGGGAGAGATCACCCCATGATCAAGGTGTTGCTGGCCGACGACCACACGCTCGTGCGCGACGGACTGCGCCATATCCTGCAGCAGGCGAGCGGCTTCGAAGTGGCCGGCGAAGCTTGCGACAGCGCGACGACGATCGCGCTGATTCGCGCGACGCAGGCCCACGTGCTCGTGCTCGACCTGTCGATGCCGGGGCGCAATGGCATTGAACTGATCAAGCAGATCAAGGAGGAAAAACCCGACCTGCGGATTCTGGTGCTGACGATGCACGCCGAGCAGCAATACGCGGTGCGCGCGTTCAAGGCGGGCGCGTCCGGCTATCTGACCAAGGAAAGCGCGAGCGCGGAACTGGTCGGCGCGGTGACGAAAGTCGCGTCAGGGGGCGTTTATGTAAGCCTCGCGATGGCCGAACGCTTTGCCCAGAACCTGAACGAGCCTGCCGACGCGCTGCCGCACCAGCGGCTGTCCGATCGCGAATTCGACGTGTTCCGGCGCCTGGTCGAAGGCCAGAGCATCACCGAGATCGCCAACGAACTATGCGTCAGCGTGAAGACGATCAGCACGCACAAGACGCGCATCCTCGAAAAAATGCAGATGCCGAACGAGAACGGGCTGGTTCGCTATGCGATCCGCCATAAGCTGTTCGACGACGGAAACGACCTGTAGCGCTTCTCCGCTGCGAGACCCGCGCCAAGCGTACGCGAGACATCTGAAACGTCGACCTGCCACAAACCTGCCACGGTACCCGGCGACACGATGACGACACGAACCGCGTGCTCGCGGGAACGATCCGAAAGGAGACTTCGAGATGAACGATGCCGCCCAACATGACGCGTGGGAAATCGGCGAACCGCACTTCCACGCCTCCACGCCACTGGAACAGCAGCTGCGCTTTGCGCTGCATTATGCGGTGCTCGCGCCGTCGAATCACAACACGCAACCGTGGCGGTTCATCGTCGACGGCGAGACCGTACAGATCTGCGCCGACCGCATGCGCGCGCTTCCCGTGGTCGATCCTTTCGATCGCGAACTTCTGATGAGCTGCGGCGCGGCGTTGCTCAATCTTCGCGTGGCGCTGTGCCGTCTCGGTCTCGCTTATGCGATCACGCTGTTTCCATCGGAAGCCGACCCCGACATCGTGGCGCTCGTGCGCGTGTCGCGCGACGGGCTCCGCGACCCGCACTTGCGCGAACTCTTCGACGCGCTGACGGCGCGCGTGACGACGCGTGCGCCGTTCGTCGACGAAGCCGTTCCGGCGGCACTGCAACGCAAGCTCAGCGACGCCTGCGACGACGAGGGCGCGATTGCCTGTTGCGTGGAGCAAACGACCGCGCGCGAGGCGCTTGCGCAACTGATCGCCGACGCCGATGACGCGCAGTTCGCGGACCCACGCTTCCGGCGCGAGCTCGCCAGCTGGATCCACCCGCGCCGGCGCGACGATGGCATGCCGGCTTACGGTACCGCCGTCGGAGCATTGCTCGACTTCGCGGCGCCGCTCGTCAGCCTGGCCGTCCGCGTATTCGATGTGGGCGCGGGACAGCCCGCTACGCATCAGCACCTCGTGCAAGGCTCGCCGCTGATGGTCGGCATCGCCACGATGCGCGACGACCGCGAGGCATGGCTCGCGGCGGGACAGGCGCTCGAGCGGATGCTGCTGGTCGCGGCATCCGCGGGACTGACCGCTTCCTACCTGAACCAGCCGATCGAAGTGGACCCGCTGCGCGAGCGGCTCCGGACACTGCTGGGAACGGAGGCGATTCCGCAGCTTCTGCTCCGCGTCGGCCGCGGCCCGCGCGTCAGTCATGCGCCGAGGCGGCCGCTGGCCGATGTGGTGTCCTGACTCGCGTGGGTCCGGCACGCGTGGAAACGGTACCGATGGGCCCGTGATGAAGGTCGCGCGACAGCCAGACCAACGCCGGCATGGGCGATCCGACCGAAGAATCGCCATGTCATGCGCTACCCCAATGCCGCCACATGCTGCATGAACTGGACCTCAGCACTTCGCGATGGCCGCGCTTGAGCGAACGCGGAAAGACAATATCAAGCGGAAAAGCAGCGCGTTGCCTCACCTCCCCGTTGGTTTCGAGGTAGCGGTGCGCGTCGACGATGTCGTCGAACCCAAAGGTGCGATCGATGACCGGCTTCAGCGAGCCGCTTTCGAGCCCCTTGAGCACGAACTCCACCGCATCCTTTCGGCGCGTTGGGTCGCCACTCGTCAGCCAGATGTTGTGCGCCTTCACGGAAATCATTTTGTCGATCATCGGCAGCACGGGCAGCGTCGTGGCACGTTCGTCTAGCGCGCCGTACAGATACGCGATCCCCTGGAAGGACAGCGCCGAGACCAGTTTCGCGAAGTTCGGGCCGCCGACCGGATCGAAAGCGACGCGAGCCCCCTTTCCATCCGTGATCCGCATGATCGCTTCGACAAGGTCCGACTCGTCCGTCACGACCACGTGTGCGGCACCCGCGTCGAACAACTGCTGCCGCTTGCCAGCATGGCGCGTGACCGCGATCGACGTCGCCCCCGCGTAATTCGCTAGCTGGATCGCTGCCAGTCCAACGCTGCTCGAAGCGGCCGGTATGACGACATAGTCGCCGGCGCCCACCTTCGCATCTTCGATCAGCGCGCCATATGCGGTGACGAACATCATCCACACCGACGCGGCCTCGGCGAAGGAAAGAGATTTCGGGTGCCTGACGACTGCATGGTCCGGCACGATGATGACTTCGCCGTAGGTGAAGTACCGATTCATCGAGAACGACGGGATCACATTGACCTCGTCTCCGGGCGCGAAACCGCCGACGCCCTCGCCCACCACGTCGTTCCCGCGAGGGAAGTCGACTGATAAGCGGGGAAATCCTAACAGTGCTTTTCGTCGTCGCCCCAGAACGCCGCCTCGCACAAAGAGGGTCGATCGAAAACTACGCGGTGGACGGATTTTCGCTGGTCATTCGCCTGATGATCGCAAGCAGTTCTTCGATATCGACGGGTTTGACGAGATGACTATCACACCCCGCTCCCGCTGAGCGAGCCACGTCCTCGGGCTGTCCGTAGCCCGACACGGCGACGATTTCAAGGCGCTTGCCAGCCGCCTGACGATCCCTCAGCCGACGCGCAACCTCATAGCCGCTGATTCCCGGCAGACCAAGATCAAGGAAAACGATCTGCGGCTCGAAGGCAGCGGCAATCTGAAGCGCTTCTTCCCCGCTGTGTGCGGTGCGCACATCGTGCGCGTCGAGAATCATTGCGAGCGAGAGCGCGGCATCGCTGTTATCGTCGACGATCAGAACACGCAATGGATCGGACGGCGGTCGACCTGCTTCGGCACCGTCCTTCGCCCGCTGGTTGCTGCCCCGGCAAACGGGTAGACGTATTTCGAATTCACTGCCTCTGTTCTTGCCTTCGCTCCTGGCGACAATGGTCCCGCCGTGCATCTCGGTCAGCGTCTTGCACACCGAGAGCCCGATCCCAAGACCGCCCCTGGACGGCTCGCCGTGGCAGGAACCCTGTACGAACAGATCGAACACGTGAGGCAGTGCGTCGCCCGAAATACCCGTGCCCGTGTCCGACACGGTAACGGATACCTCCTGACCGACGAGCGTCGCGCATACGACGATCCGGCCACCGTCGTCGGTGTATTTGATCGCGTTATCCAGCAGATTGGCAAATGTCTGGGTGATTCGCGCCGGGTCACCGTGGACGTACACTGGGTGCGCGAGCGGCAGACGCACGATGTCGTGATGCCGCTGCGACGCAGCCGGCATCGTGATCTCGAGAGCGTGGTCGAGTGCCAGCCTGATATCGAAGACCTCGCGCTTCAACTCGATCTTGCCGGTGGTGATCCTCGATACATCGAGCAGGTCGTCGATCAGATGCGACAGGTGGCCGGTCTGGCGTTCGATCACATTGCGCAGCCATTCACGTTTGGCGGGATCGGCTCCCGCGCCGTGGCCCAGCAGATGCGCGGCGTTACGCACGGGCGCCAACGGGTTGCGCAGCTCGTGCGCGAGCGTGGCCAGAAAGATGTCCTTGCGGCGATCGGCGTCCTGCAATTTCGCCTCCGCGTCGGTCCACTCCGTCACGTCGCACAAGCTGCCAATGAACGTGTAATCGTCCTGCTGAGCGGGCGGACGCAGATACCCGAACATTTCGACGGTCCTGAGCGCGCGGTCGGTTACGCGGTGCAGCCGGAACGCGACATGCACCGGCTCGCCGGAGACCAGCCGGGACTGAAAATGGCATTTCAGCAGTTCGACATCGTCGGGATGAACGACCGACGTCATGAACTCGGTTTCCGTCAACGGTCCCCTCTCCTCGGGCTGCCCGGTGATGTCGTACATCTGGCGGTTTTCCCACACGCCTTGTCGCGAGGCGCCACACCACTCGAAGATGCCGATGCCGGCCGCGCTCGTCGCGACACGCAGCCGCTCCTCGGTGAGCTTCAGCGCGGTCAGCGCCGTGTGGAGGCTGCCCTGCGCCGCCGCCACCTCGGCGGCCTGACGTTGCATTTGCGCCTCGATGGCGTTTTCGATCATCGCGCGAAATGTGCGCTCGACGATGTCGTGTGCCCGCATGTGAACCTCGACGGAAGTCGCAACCGGACCGAAATACGCGCGGATCTCGTCTTTCAGAAAGCGCTGCATCAGATCGATGTTGCGAAACAGATCCGTGACCCGCCAGCCCTCTGGCCAGAACCTGCCGGGGTGCGCGACAGCCACATGCACGGATAGTGGCGCGTCGCTCTCGGCGACCAGCAGGGCAGCGCATACTTCGTCCAGCATATAGGCGAAACAGCCCATGAGTCCCTGCCCGCTGTCCGCATCGGCGTGCGCGGCCTGCTCCGAGGTCTCGGCGATCCAGCGATGCATCAGTTGCTCACGGGTACGCCCCAGCCTGCGCGCCAGCCCGTTTAGCGTGATCGCGCCTCGGGAATCCAGATCGAGATGCCGTTTCATCCAGGTACCCCCGAACGAAAGCTGTGAGCCCGCGATGCCGTCCCGGCACACCGGTTTGTGTCAGTCAACCTCTTTGTCATGGATCGTTTTAGTAGGTTACGCAGCGCGCGACTATAGCGACTATAAATAGTATCGCAGCATCCAGGGCGATCCGCCATGGCATGCGGGACAGGACGAACCATTAAAGGCTCGACGTTTCCGACGCAAGTATCCTCGCGTGCGCGTAAGATTGCCGGGAACGCGATGAAGACGCGAAGGAGCCATGGCGATGGAGCAACCCCGGAACCCGACGCGACAGAACGGCCCCAAGGTCGCGTTTGCCCTGCAAGGCGGCGGTTCGCACGGCGCCTTCACGTGGGGTGTGCTCGACCGTCTGCTGGAGGCTTCGTCGCAGGCAACCCCGCTCGATATCGCGGCGATCAGCGGCGCAAGCGCGGGCGGAATCAATGCGACGCTGTGCGCGGCGGGTCTCGCAACCAGCGGCGCACCGAAAGCACGCGAGATGCTGCGCGCCTTCTGGGAAGCGGTATCGCGCGCCGGTGCGCTGGCGGGCAACGCGCTCCTCGGCTTTTCCGAACCCGGCCCATTCGGCGGCTGGAATATCGACTGGAATCCCGCCGCCATCATGCTGGAGGCCGTGGGACTCGTCGCTTCGCCTTACGGCAATCCGTTTTACCGCGATCCGCTCGGGCCGGTGATTCGTTCCGCCCTCCCCGAACAGGATCTCGCCGCGCTCAATACCACGCGCGATGGCCCGCAACTGTTCATTTGCGCAACCGACGTACGAACCAACCAACGCGCAATCTTCACCCGCCCCGAGATTTCCATTGACGTGTTGCGCGCATCCGCATGCCTGCCGAGCGAGTTTCGCACCGTCAGCGTGGGCGGCATACCGTACTGGGATGGCGGCTATCTGGGCAACCCACCATTGGCACCGTTGATCGCCCATGCCCAGGACCTGATTCTCGTGCTCGCGAATCCGTTCGTGCGCCACGACATGCCGCCTAAAGACGCGCGCGGCATTCTCGACCGGCTCAATGAAATCGGTTTCAACGCGTCCGTCGTACTGGAGATCAACGCGATCGAAGCGGTCAACCGTGTGCTCGACTCGGTCGGCGAGGAAGCGGCGCGCAAAAGCCGCTTCAAGCCCGTCAGGTTTCACCTGATTCGCGACGACGATTTTCTCGCGAAGTTCGGTTTTGTTTCCAAGAGCAGCACGTCGTGGTCATTGCTCAAAACGCTCTTCGAGCGTGGCCGCGAAGTGGCGAACGTATGGCTCGAGAACGACTACGCGAAACTCGGGCAAGCGTCTTCGCTCGACGTCAAGGGTTCGTTGCTCGATCCGACGCTCAAGCACAGCGGCAACGCGAGCGCGCGCCGAAACTGAAAAGGACGATTTCCATGCCGCGCACCGCGTCGAGAGCGCTAGCGACGGCTTCGACGTCGGTCTGGAACCGATCCGCCATCGCGCGCACGTTAGCCGGACCGATCGCGCGTCCAGCCGCGGCTCCAGGCTTGCGGCAGTAGTCTCAATCGCCTGCCCGCGAGATGACCCTCGCGATGGCCTCCGCAGCCGTCGCGACGTTGTTGTCATTGAGCGCGGCGACGCACATGCGCCCGGACCGGATCAAGTAGACGCCGTGCCGTTCGCGCAGCGTGTCGACCTGGTCGGCCGACAACCCGGTGTACGTGAACATACCGCGCTGCTCGAGGTAGCGCGCGAGCATCGTGTCCGGCACCTTGCCGCGCAGGCGTTCATGGATCTCCGCACGCATACGCATGATGCGCCGGCACATCGATGCAAGCTCTTGTTGCCATGATTGCCGCATTGCCGGTGTCGTCAGCACGCGCGCTACGATCTTTGCGCCGTGCGTCGGCGGATTGCTGTAGTTCGCGCGCACAGCGCTCGTCAATTGACCCAATACGCGCCCGGCAACATCCGGCGACTCGCAAATCACCGACAGTCCGCCGCACCGCTCGCCATACAGCGAGAAGTTCTTCGAGAATGAATTGGCCACCAACGCCGGCACGTTCTGGCGCACGAGTTCACGAATCGCAAATGCGTCCGCGTCGATGCCCGCGCCGAAGCCCTGATACGCCATGTCGATGAATGGCAGCAGGGTCCGCTTCCTGATGACCTCGATCAGTTGCACCCATTGCGCGTCGTTCAGATCGACGCCCGTCGGGTTGTGACAGCACGCGTGCAACAGGACGATGCTGCGCGCCGACAGCGCGTCGATGGCCGATAGCATCTCTTCGAACTTGAGCCCGCCGCTCGATTCGTCGTAGTACGGGTATGTGTCGACTTCGAATCCCGCGCGCTCGAAGATGAAACGGTGGTTTTCCCACGTCGGATCGCTGACCCATACCCGTGAGCCCGCAAAATAGCGCTTGATGAAATCCGCACCGACCTTGAGCGCGCCCGAGCCGCCCAAGGTCTGCACAGTCGCGATGCGCCCCTCGGTACGCGCCGCCGAGTCGTCGCCGAACACCAACGATTGCACGGCATCGCGGTAGTGGGCGAAGCCCGCCATCGGCAGGTACGGCTTTGGACCGAGCTCGGCGAGCAGTTGTCGTTCGGCCTCGCGTACGGCTTGCAGCACCGGTAAGCGGCCTTGATCGTCGTAATAGATGCCGATGCTCAGATTGACCTTATGGTCGCGCGAATCCTTCGCGAAGTTCTCGTTCAACGTGAGGATCGGGTCGCCCGCATAGGCATCGATGTGTTCAAACATGCTGATTCCCTGGATTAGGCCAAATGATTGCAGAAACGCGGTGCCTAGCGCATCGGCACACCAACCGGTACCGAGGCGTCCGCGCGCCGATTGCGCAAGCGATAGCCGACGCCCAGCGCAACGAGCCAAACGGGGATCAGGTAGACCGACATGCGCAGATCCGGTATCAGCCACATCACCACCAGGATGCCGCCAAGGAACACCAGACACAGATAGTTGGTGAGCGGATAGCCCAGGCTGCGGAATACGGTCGTCTCACCGGCTCGCGCTTTCGCGCCGCGAAAGCGCAAATGAATGATGCTGATCATTGCCCAGTTGATGATGAGCGCCGAGACGACGAGCCCCATCAGCAGTTCAAATGCCTTGCCGGGCATCAGGTAGTTGATCACCACGCAGGTAGCCGTCGCCACGGCGGAAACACCCAGCGCGACGAGCGGAATCCCGCGGGCGTTCACCTTCAGCAGAGCGCGCGGCGCATTACCCTGGCCTGCGAGGCCGTAAAGCATGCGGCTGTTGCAGTAGACGCCGCTGTTGTACACCGACAGCGCGGCGGTGAGCACCACCGCATTGAGCACGTTGGCGACGAAGTTACTATTCATCGCGTGAAAGATCAGCACGAACGGGCTACCGCCCGTAACGACTTTTTCCCACGGATACAGCGACAGCAGCACGCCGAGTGCGCCGACGTAGAAAATCAGGATCCGGTAGATCACCTGGTTGGTCGCGCGCGGGATGGTGTGCGAAGGATCTTCCGCCTCGGCGGCCGTAATGCCGACGAGTTCCAGTCCACCGAACGAGAACATGATGACAGCCATCGCCATCACGAGGCCCGACACGCCGTGCGGAAAGAAGCCGCCGTGGCGCCAGAGATTGGCCACGCCCGCGTCAGGGCCTGCGTGGCCCGAAATCAACAGGTAGCCGCCGAAGCCGATCATGCCGACGATCGCCGCGACCTTGACGATCGAAAACCAGAACTCGAGCTCGCCGTACGACTTCACGCTGGTGAGGTTGATCGCGTTGATGACGCAGAAGCAGACGAGCGCGGAGACCCACGTGGGCAGACCGGACCACCAGTACTGCATGTAGATGCCAACGGCCGACAGTTCTGCCATTGACACGAGAACGTACAGCACCCAGTAGTTCCAGCCGGACACGAAGCCGGAGAATTGGCCGCAGTATTTGCCTGCGAAGTAGCTGAAGGATCCCGCAACCGGCTCGTCGACGACCATTTCGCCGAGTTGCCGCATGATGAAGAAGGCGACGATGCCCGCGAGCGCGTACCCGAGCAACACGGACGGTCCTGCCGTCTTGATGGTCTGCGCGATGCCGAGAAAGAGGCCGGTGCCGATTGCGCCTCCTAGCGCGATCAACTGAATGTGACGATTCTTCAGGCCGCGCTGTAGCGTGCCCTGTTGCTGGTGTGCCACGATGTTGTCTCCTGTGTCCTGCGGTTGGTTCTGGACGCCACGCCTCGCTTTTCGCCTGCTCTGGTCGGGCAGGCGAAGCGTGCCGAGGCCTCACAGCCGGCGCTTGTGGCGCCGGTGCCGTGTCTTGCTGGAATAGGTATAGTTGCAGCGGCTATCAACGGGGTTGTACGCGCGTCAAACCTTCAGCGTGCCCCGCTCGATCTGATCGCGTTCGAGCGACTCGAACAGCGCCTTGAAATTGCCTTCGCCGAAACCTTCATCACCCTTGCGCTGGATGAATTCGAAAAAGACAGGGCCAAGCAGCGGCTTGGAAAAAATCTGCAGCAGCAGGCGCGGCGACCCGTCTGCCGTCGTTCCGTCGAGGAGGATGCCGCGCGATTGCAATTCGCCCACCGGTTGACCGTGGCCCGGCAAGCGCGTCTCGAGCGCATCGTAGTAGTAGCTGTTGGGCCCCGTCATCAGCGGCACGCCTGCCATCTGCAGATTGTCGATAACCGTGATCAGATCGTCCGTCAGGAACGCGATGTGTTGAATGCCCTCGCCATTGAAGGCCATCAGGAATTCCTCGATCTGCCCGCTCCCCTTGCCAGATTCCTCGTTCAATGGAATGCGGATCTTGCCGTCCGGGGCCGTCATCGCCTTCGACGTGAGACCCGTGTATTCGCCCTCGATGTCGAAGTAGCGTAGCTCACGGAAGTTGAACAGAGTCTCGTAGAAGTTGGCCCAATACGTCATGCGGCCGCGATAGACGTTGTGCGTGAGGTGGTCGACGAGGCGCAAGCCATGACCGGCCGGCCGCCGCTCGACACCTTCGATGAACTCGAAATCGATGTCGTAGATCGACTTGCCGTCCTCGAAGCGGTCGATCAGATAAAGCGGTGCGCCGCCAATGCCTTTGATTGCCGGCAATCGCAGCTCCATTGGACCGGTTGCGATTTCAATCGGCTGAGCCCCTAGCGACAGCGCGCGGGCGTAGGCCTTGTGCGAATCCTTCACGCGAAATGCCATGCCGCACGCACTCGGGCCATGCTCGGCGGCAAAGTAAGCGGCCGCACTGTTGCGCTCGCGATTGACGATGAAGTTGATTTCGCCCTGGCGGTAAAGCAGCACGTCCTTCGAACGGTGGCGAGCCACCAGTGTGAAGCCCATCTGCTCGAACAGCGGTTCGAGCACATTGGGTACGGGCGAGGCAAATTCAACGAATTCGAAGCCCATCAGTTGCATTGGATTGTCAAACAGGTCGGCCATGATCTCTCAGGTTCAGCAGAGGGTGAATGATTTGTTCCGACACCCGGCACCGAGTGGTGCCGGGTGTCGGAACAATGAAAGCAAATTTCTCCAATCGCCACGCAGGCAGCGTCCTCGGACCACTCTCTCAACGCATTTGCCGGCGTCGTCGCAGCGCCATTTGTATTCAGTGTAAATTTTTATCGACGCAATTGGATTTCCTTGCAGACGCAGACAAACCCTGATTTGTGCATTAACATTTCATTTCACTGGAGAACGAGGAAATAAAAGTGCAGGCAATCGACATCGACCGAATCGACGTGCGTTTACTGGAGATCCTTCAGTCCCAGGGGCGCATCTCCAATCTCGAACTTGCGCAGGCGATCAAACTGTCGCCCGCGCAAACGCTGAGGCGGCATCGCCGGCTCGAGGAAATGGGTGTGATCAAACGCTACGAGACGCGGCTCGACGCGCAGCTGCTGGGTTTTGGCGTAGTGGCCTTCATCCAGGTGACGATGGAGCGAGGCCATGTCCGCGACCTGTCGAAGTTCAAGCGAATGATCTCGGAACTCACCCAGGTTCAGGAATGCTTCGTCGTAACGGGTGATATCGATTACATGCTCAAGGTCGTGGCGCAAGACCTGAAAGCGCTGTCGGAGTTTCTGCTGGATACGCTGATGCGCATTCCGGGCGTGAGCGGAGTCAAGTCCAGCGTTTGCCTCGATGAAATCAAATGTACCGGCGCCGTCCCGTTGGCGGCCTAGCCCGCTGAGCGCGAGCGTCGCCCGTCACATTCCGGTGCTGCCCACTCTTATTGAATCGACTCGGAAACGGTACTGACGATCAACGAAAACAAACGGTCCATTTCACCTTCGATCTCGCTGCCGCTGAACGGATCGCGATTGGCGCCGAACGCCTCGTCCAGTTCCATCCAGTCGGCCGCAGTAAGAAAACGCAACGCGGCCGGCAAAATCACTTCCTCCTCCAGGCGCCTGTGATGGCTGTAAAACGCCGCGTATTCATCAACCAACGTCCGCAAGGCTGGCGCCGCCGAATACCCGGTCAGTTCATATCGGGTCAGCGCGCGTTCAAGATCACGTACCCGCGCTTCGCCTGCGACATGCTGCGCCTCCAGTTCGTCGATGACGTCGTCCAGTCCGTCCGTGCGTGATCGCAAGCGCGCAAACAGATATTTGTCTTCCTTCGGATGATGCACCTGCTCCGGATATTCCCGAATGTAGCAAAGCATGGCCCGCATCAGCATCGGTTCGGGCGCAGGCGCGCCTGCGGACAATAACGCGACAAACCGGGTCATGCCGTTGACCACCGCTGACAGCCGTTGATGTTCGCGAACCATTGTCTGCACCGCCCGCCGCGCGACTGGGTATTGCATGTGATTGCTCCTGAAGGTCACAGCTCCCAGGCGATGCAGAGCGAGGCACTAGTTCACCCTCCCGACCGACCGCAATACCGAGCGTCCTTGCGCGGTCAGACGCCCTCGCGCGCATCCGGACGCGAGCTTTTCCAGAAATACAAGTTGGCGCCCGCACAACGCGTCGAGATCGCCGGGATCGAAATTTTCTGGACGGGGGTTTGTCTCGAGAAGCATGAGCGTTGCGATCTCATGTGGGCTAAGCATCGTCGTCTCCCTGGCTCTGATGTTCCATGCATCATGGTCCTTCCTCGAAGGATAGATGCTCATCAAAACGTGTCGACGCGCATTTTGTCGCATACCTCGATGCCCGATTCCGGCTTCCCGGGCGCAGGTCGAAGCCTCAGCATGCCGCCACGCTTCGTGTAGGACATTCCGCCCCGAGAGAGCCCAACCGCCCCGCAATACGGTCGATAGCCACGAGATGACTGAGTGCCTGACAGAACGTCTCGTCGAGACTGCGCTCCGCATCCAGCGCGACAACGCCGTTGACCTCGAACACGGCACGATAGGCCGCCACCTGACGCGTCAGAAAGCTCATCGGCGGCGGCTGGTCGTTCTCGTCGTTCCTTGCCCGCACGCGACGGTGTGAAGTCGCGCCGGAAACGTTCAGACCAAAGGCGACGTCGGGACGCAGCAAATGACCGGCGATGCTGCGGAGCACCGGCGCAGTCTCAGCGGGATCGGAACGCGTGCCGATTTCAGCCTGAGAGGTGAACACGTAACGGTCGCAGAAAACGACGTCGCCGCGTTCCAGTGCCGGTATGACCGTGTCGGTCAGATGCTGGACGAGGTCTCCCATGATGGACAGCAGAATGCCCAGCATGTCGACGCGCCGTCGGTGTACGTCGAGTCCGGAACCGGCGCTCGATGTATGCCAGTGGCTGTCCACCATATCCCGGAACAGCGCATCCTTGCGGATCCTACGGGTCGGCGTAAACGTCGTCACGCAGTTGAGCCCCGCACGCGTGCACGCGCTTTGGAGCCTTTCCGTCAGTGACGACTTCCCCGCCCCATCCACACCGCACAACGTGACCAGAACCCCCGGATAAGCATGCGGTTTGAGCTCGAGCGTTTCGAAGACACCATTCGACATGAAATCACCTCAGACCATAACTTCCCGAGACTCCGCGAGCATCCCCTCACGGGCCTCGATCGGCGCGAGGACCGCGGTGAAGTGCTTGAGCATCGACGGTGCCGAGACGATGCGCATTCCCCGAATCGCATCGCGTCGTTGGTAGACCCGGATCAACGCGGCGGCAGCCGCCGCGAGGTGGCTATCGGTGTAGACGCGGCGAGGAATGGCCAGTCTCAGCAGTTCCAGCCTCGGGGCGCTAACCATGCCCGTCGACGGATCTTCTTTCAGGAACGCCAACGAGCCCAGACCGACGGCGCGCACGCCGCCCTCCAGATAAAGCTCGGCAGCCAGCGCCTCGGCGGGGAACTGCGAGTGCGGCAGGTGGGGCAGGAAGGCGGCCGCATCGACGTACACCGCGTGTCCACCGGTCGGTCTCAGTATCGGAACGCCGCCGGCAAGCAGTGTGTCCCCTAGCCGTTCGACCTGACCTACGCGGTGTTGCAGGTATCGGTCGTCGACCATCTCGCGCAGACCGATCGCGAGTGCCTCGAGATCGCGGCCCGCCATCCCTCCGTAGGTGACGAAACCTTCGTACAGCACCAGCAACGGCACGACCTGCTCATAGAGCGTGCGCGACCGTGTCGCGAGCAAGCCGCCGATGTTGACCAGCGCATCCTTCTTGCAGCTGAACGTGCAGCCCTCGGCATAGGAAAACTGCTCCTTCAGAATTTCCGCCACGGACCGGTTCGCATAGCCGCTCTCGCGCTGCTGGATGAAGTAAGCATTCTCCGCGCAGCGCGCCGCATCGAAGTAGACCGGAATCGCAAACTCATCGGCCAACGCCCTCACCGCGCGCAGGTTCGCCATCGATACCGGCTGGCCGCCGCCCGCGTTGTTCGTCAGCGAGACCATGATCAGCGGGACATTGTCGCGCCCTTCGCTTTCGATCACGTTGCGCAGCTTCTGCACATCCACGTCGCCCTTGAACGGGTGCTCGACAGCGGGCTGGTAGCCGATTTCGGCGACGCACGGTATCGCGGTCCCGCCGGCAATCGATACGTGTGCCTCGGTCGAATCGAACGGCGCGTTGAATGGCACCACCTGGCCTGGGCGCACGAGGGTCCGAAACAGGAAGTGCTCGGCCGGCCGGCCCTGATGGGTTGGCAATACGTATTCGAAGCCGAGCATGTCCCGCACGGCCTGCGTCAACTTCGTGAAACTGCGGGAACCGGCATATGATTCGTCGCCGGTCATGATGCCGGCCCACTGGTTCGCGCTCATCGCGGAGGTGCCGCTGTCCGTCATCAGATCGATGTAGACGTCGTCTGCTTCGAGGCGAAAGACGTTGTACCCGGCGGCGACAAGCCGCGCCTGCCGTTGCTCGCGGTCGATCAGCCTGATCGGCTCGACCATCTTGATCCTGTACGGCTCAGGCTGGCTGTTTTCTAAAAGCATGCACTCCTCCTGGGTTGAAAGTACGCAGGCCACTGGATGACCGGCCGCTTCGGGCATCGCGCACCGCATCAGGCACTTTGCTCGATCGGCACAACCTCGATCGGTGCCCAATCCGCATCGCCGCCGGCCGCGGACGTGCGGTGACAACCGCGAGCGTCGTGGGCCGCTTCGAAGCGTTTCTCGATCCGGTTCAGGATCGACCAATACGCGCCCCGTTCGCCTTGCGCGATCGCTTCGACTAGCGCGTCGTTCGCGTTGTAGTTGAACAGACTCGCGTTGGTCCCGAAGAACCGCCGATCATTGCCGATCAGATCGGCAATGAATTGCTGCGGGTCCGGGCCCAATGCGGTCGGCAGATAGAACACCGGATGCAGCAGATCGTCGTTGCCTTCGATATGGCCGTGAAGATTCGGATTTCCGACGTGCAGGCCTTCGCGGCGAATCATCTGCTCGAGCTCGGTGCCAGGGAAAATCCTCAGCCCGACCGTCACCGAAACGCGCTCCGGATCGACCCGCTTGATGAACTCGATCGTCTCGCGCGCGGTTTCCTGCGTCTCGCCGGGGGCGCCGAACAGCAGCTCGATGATGTGCTCGAGGCCGTGGCGCTTCGCCGTATTGACCGCATGCTCGATGTCGTCGGCGCTAAAGGTGCGGCGCAGTATCTTCAGCATCGTTTCGCTGGCGGTGTCGACGCCGAAGTTCATGCCGACGCAACCGGCTGCTTTCATCGCGGCCGCGAGTTCATCGGGAAACGGCCGCGGCATCCCGTACGCATACCACTGGATTTTGCCGGCGAGCCCGTGCCGGATGATGGCCGCGCACAGCGCAAGAGGATGCGCGACGCTCAGATTGAATTCCGAGTCGTTGATGTGAAAGACGTTGACCCCACGTTCTTCGAGCGATGCCATCTCGGCGACGACATCATCGGGTTCGCGCATGCGCACCGTGCGGCCTTTAATCAGCGGCTCGACGCAATAGATGCAGGAGCGATTGCAACCGCGCTTCGTTTCGATGCCGATCTGGCCGCCTTTGGCGAAGTAGTGGGAGTTGTCGACCAGCTCGCGTTTGTGAGGCCCTATGCTGGCCAGCGGTCCGCATGCGTTCGGGGCGAGCGGCGTAGCGCGCACCCCGGCCGTATCGCGGTAGACCACGCCGGGTATGTGCGTGAAGCTCCCGCCTTCTTCGAGGCAGGTCAGCAGCTCGGGAAAGCTGAATTCGCCTTCCCTGACGATGCCGAAGTCGGCGTCGAGGTAAGCAAGCAGTTTTTCCGGCATCACCGAGTAGCCCGCGCCGCCCATCACGACCGGAACCGCGCGCGCGCGCCGAAGCAACGCGACGATGTCCCTGATTCTGTCGAGAAAGCTGTAGCCGCTGGAAAAATAGACGTCGTCGGTATTTCGCAGCGTCACCCCCCAGTAATCCGGCGCGGCGGTGCGGCAGTGCGCGGAAATGGCCGCCTCGCAATCGTCGGAGAAGCACAGGTCGAGCAAATCGAGCTCGAACCCGGCTCGCTCCATCGGCGCCGACAGGTAGTCGAACGCAATCGGCGCAATCGCCGGTTTGATCTGGTTCGTGTTGACGAAGGTGACGCGCTTGGCCATGTTCGATCAGTCTCGGTGGAAAGGTTCGCGAGGGCTCGCAGGAATGCGCCTAGACGGCGACGTCGATGGACATCTTCTGGCCCGCGCGGGCCACCGTCATCTCGCTCATGAAATCACTGAACCGATGCATCATCACCGCCGCGAGGTGCTTCGCCTTGTCCTCGCAGTCGGAGAATGCATAGAAGCCCGGACCCGCGCTGCTCATCCCCGCGTACACCGCGCCCTCGCGTTGCATCGTCTCGTCGAACTCACGCATCACGTCGGTCCGGAAAATGCCTTCGAGCACCTTCATGTTGCTCATGCTGTTGAGTTCCCAGCCGTGCTTCAGAAACGCGAACAGGTCGTTGCGATGCAGTGCCGGCCGCAACTTCTGTTCGATGAAGTTGCGCCACGCGGTGCCGTAGCGCTTCTGCCACTCGACAAAATGCGTCGGCACGAAGCCCGCCTCGGTGGTGCCGGACATGTCCGCGCCTTCGCCATGGGCGCGCAGCGCTTCGGTCGATAGCGTGTCGTAGTTGCCAACGGCGGTGGTCACCCACAGGTTTTCCGAACTCAGGTTGCCGAGAAAACGGCCGTTGCCGTGCTTCTCGTCGACCCAGACCAGACCGCCGAAGAACAGGCACGCTTCGCCGACGCCGGTCTCCAGTCCGAAATACACGTGCTCGTCATCCTTCGCGGTCTCGACGTAGTTGCGGGTGATCATTTCCCACATGTCGTGCGGCGAAAACGGTGAGCCGAACAACGCGTTCAAGCCGGCGAGCGTCGCGGTGTTGAACGAGACATTCGAGCCGAAGCCGCTGTGCTGGTGCTGGATGCTGCGCACCCGATCGACGCGGATGTCGTCACGTGCGTAGCCGACGGCCCGCTTGAACAACTCGAGCATGTGCCGCCCGCTCGGCACGTCGCAGCCGCCCTCGCCGTTGGTGGTCTTCGTGACGGTGATCCGGTGTCCGACCGTGCTCGTCGATACGCCGAGTCCGCCGCCGCCGAAGCCAGGCGCCATTTGCATAAAGTCGAATACCGCGAAGTGAAGGCGCCCTGGCACCGAGACCTCGGCACGATCGTAGCTCGGTACCGCGTCGCGCTCCCAGTGCGGCAACACAGTCAGATTCGCACCCGGCAGGAACTGCCCCGCTTTCGCCTTCCATGCCTGATTCATTGCTCTACCTCCATCCTCGTGAGTATTCCCAAGCGATACGTTTCGCGACCATCAATACGCACCACTCATTGTTCGCGCTCCTGGCGCACGGTTCGTGCCAGGCACGCTCTTGCAGTGCGACATGAGTCCTCGTCAGAAGCAATGACGCAAGCGGGCAGCCAGATTTCAAAGGGCAGCGCGATACATGCGCACGTTTAGATGTTTGGACGTCGGCATGCGTACCGGGCCGGCATCGAATGTCCCGCAGTCGATCTGCAACCAACAGATGCGCTTCACCTGTTGGCCCGGCACCGACATCCAGCAGGCTGCGACGGGCTCGCCCCGAACGTGCGTCGGCAAATCGCAGACTCCACTTCAATCGGCGCGAAACCCGCGCGGCCTTTTGAGATCTGGGCACTTCGGTCCGTTCTTGCAGGGAATGAGGACGACCTTCGTGCTGCCGACGCACGACTGGCATGAACCCTGCAAAAAGCATCCACAGTAGGTGGCCGGCCTGCCTCGATTCCTTCCTGCCGTAGCCGAACCCGAATCGCGAGGCACCGGTCGATTGCCACTCGTGACCCGCCCTCTTGATCTTTGCCGGGAGCCGCAGATGACAACAACCTTGAAGGACGACGCGCTGGCGCGACGCCACATCGATTGGCCGCGCGCCTTGCGGGCGATCAAGGCGTTGAGGGCGAACGTAGACGATATTCAGCATGCCTACGAAGTGATGATCGCGCTCGACGGCGGCCAGATGGAGACGATGTACCAGCGTTTTCTCGGCGAGCCCGGCGCCGGCGCGCTGCTTGCCGAGCAGCCGTCACTGCTCGGCACGCTCGCGGATTCCGACACGCTGCTGCGCTTGCCGCCGGGCTCGTTCGGCCGCGCTTACATGGCGATGATGGGGCACAGCGGCTACAGCGCCGATGGTCTGCTGCAGGCGAGCCGGCTGGCCGCGGGCCTCGAAGAAATCCTCCCCGGCCCGGACCGTCAGTGGTTCATCGAGCGCAGCGGCTGCATTCATGACCTGCTGCACGTGTTGACGGGCTATGGCCAGGACTGGGCCGGCGAGACCTCGCTTCTCGCATTCGACTGCGGGCTTGAACCGATGCGTGCGCGCATCGTCGGTCTGCTCGGCACCGCGTTGACTGCGCCGTGGTGGCCGAACTTCTGGGTCCATCGTTTTCTGCGCCGCGCGTGGCTGCGTGGCAAGCGCGCGCGCATTCCCCTTTCCTACCGCTGGGAAGAAGCGTTGCAGCGGCCACTCGAAGCCGTCCGCCTGGAGCTGGCGATCGAGCCTGTCGCGCTCGCGCATCCACAGGGCATCCTGGCCGGCGGCCAGACACTGCCGTGGCGCTACGCCGCGTCGAGCAACGCGTGAACGGAAAGGATCCCAGCATGGCCAGCACATCGAAAAATGCGTCGACGCGCAACACCGTATTCGGCGTCGTACGCACGCAGTTACTGCGCGTCTGCCGCGAGCATCAGCGCGACTTCAACACTGAGATTCGCCTCGACAGTTCGCTGATCGCAGATCTCGGCCTCGACTCGCTGTCGCTCGTCGAAGCGGTGGTCGCACTAGAGCAGGTGTTTGGCATCGAGCGTCTGCCGCTGGAAGCGTTGAACGAAGAACGCGCCGAAGCGTATTTCACGGTCGGATCGCTAGTGGACCTATGCATCCGGCACGCCGCCGTCCGTGTAGACGCCAATGAGGGGTTGCGCACATGAGCCCGCGCCTTTCGCTGGTCACCCCGCATGCGAGACGTGGCCGGCTCGCCACTGCGGCAGCCGCGTTCGGCCACACGCTCGGTCGCATGCCGCTGGCGGCAGAGGCGGTGCCGATCGCCGGCGCGTTCGTCTGCTCGCTGCTGCTATACGGACGGATAGCCGGCGTCGCCATTGAACCGGGCTGGCGCTTGCTGGCCGGTCTTGCGTCGTTTTTTTTGCTGTTCATCCAGCTTCGCCTGATCGACGACCTCGACGACCTCGAACGCGACTATCCCGCCGGGCACGCGCTGTTGGCGCGACGCGAGGCGCGACGCACACGCCTCGTCGCCAGCCTCGCGGCAAGCGCGATCCTGCTCGTTGCGCTGAACACCGGCATGGGGCACGCGAGGACGGCCGCCGCTGCCGCCACCGCACTGGCCTTCGCCGCGCCGTTCGTCTTCAAGCGGCTGCTCCCGACCCACCCGCTGCTGTGCCTACCCGTTTTCGAGGGTGCGGCCTTGGCCATCTTCATGTACGGCTTTTTCTTGTGGCGCGACGTTGCTGGGCGCGAACTGAGCTTCTACGTCGTGGTGTGCGTAGCGGGTTCGATGTGGACCGGCTACGAATTCTGGAAGTTCTCGCGCAAGGTCGGCACCACCGCACTGCAGCCCTATCTCCTGTCGGCGCGCGCCATTCGGGTCGCGCTGAATGCCCTGCTGATTCTGGCGCTCGGCATCAACGTGTCGCTCTCGCGCCTGGCAAGCCTGTCGCAAACGTATTCGATCTATGCCGCAACGCTGCCGCTCGTGTGGCTCGTCTGGCTCAACGCGAGCTGGCCGGGCCCCGCGAGCAGACCGGGCCGGCCACGCTGGGCTGGCACCCGCTTCATCGTCGCCGTCGAGCTCGGACTGCTGGCCGGGCTTCTCCTCAAATGACACGCAACCCTGGATGGTCACCCACGATGGATAAGCACGTTCTCGTCACCGGTGCGCGAGGTCTGTTGGGCGCCGAAGTGATCGCCCGGCTGACGGCAATGGGGTACCCGGTCGTCGCATTCCTGCGCTCCGATGGACCGGTTGTCCGCAACGACGGCACACCGCTCGCGGCAACAACGTACGGCGGCCACACACCCGCTGCCGGAACCTTCGCATGTGTGCGGGGCGACGTCGCCGAGTCGCGGCTTGGACTCGATCCGCACACCTACGAGGCACTGCGCGCGGCAACGGGCGCGATCGTCCACTGTGCCGCGCTAACCAGCTTCGGGCGCAAGCCCGAGGTCTACGACGCGATCAACTTTCGCGGCACCGAGCGCATCGTCGAGTTCGCGCAAGGTAGCGGCGACGCGCCGATTCCGCTGCTCTACGTGAGCACCGCCTATGTCTGCGGCGAGCGCCCCGGCGTGTTCAGCGAGGACGATCTCGAGCTCGGTCAGCGTCTGGGCAACCCGTATGAGCAGAGCAAGTACCGCGCGGAACAGTCGGTGCGAGCGGCGATGCGCAGCGGTCTGCCGGCGGCGGTGCTGCGCCCGTCGATCATCGTCGGCGACTCGGCGAGCGGCGTGATCCGCAAGTTCGACACGCTATACACCGTCGTGCGCCTGACGGCCGCGGGACTCGTGCGCACGATGCCGGGCGACTACGGGGCGACGCTGAACATCGTGCCGATTGACTGGGTCGCGGACTGCGTCGTCGAAGCGCTGGCGAAGTTTCCGCTCGTGCGCGGACGCACGCTGCATCTGACCTCGGGCACGCCGACGACGCTGCGCGAAATCAATGACGTCTGCGCGGAGTTTCCCTCGTTTCACGTGCCTCGCTATGTGCCGCGGCATGTCTTCGACGCCGCCGCGATGAAACCGCTCGAGCGGCGTTACTACGACGAGGTCGTGAAACTGTACGAGTCGTACCTGACTCGCCAGGTGCGCTTTGCACGCGACGCGACCGCCGCGATCCTGCCGGCCCTGCCTCGGGCGACGGGCAAAACGCTGCTGCGCAGGATCTTTCGTTACGGGATCGCGGCGGGCTACTTCGTGCCGCGCACGGCTTGACGCTCAGGGAGCCTAACCATGTTGATGACTGATCCGATGCTCGCCGAGCTCTGGCAAAAAGCGCGGGCCGCGCTCGGCGCCCAGTTCGAACAGCGGGCACCGAGCGCCGTGTTTCTCGAAGGCTCGATCGCCGAAGGCTTCGGCAACGAGCGCTCCGACGTCGACTTCGTCGCGATCGTCGATAGCGGGCTAGAGCCAGCCACGATGCCGTACATCCTGTTCATCGACGGCCGGCGCGTCGAGGTCAGGTTGCTGAGTCCGGCGCGGCTGCGCCGCGAACTTGCGCAGGTTCGCGCAGCGCTCGGCAAAGGCCGGCGCGCGGTCGCGCGCCTGTCGTGGAATCTGCTCGAACGGTGCCAGCGCTTTATCGGCGCGCTGCCGATCGACAACCCGGCGTTGATCGAGACGCTGCAAGCGGCGCTTGGCCGCGAGGCGCTCTGCGAGGCGGTGGCGCTGTGGTTCGAGGATTTCGCGCGTCAGACCGGCCGTTATGCGGTGGCGATGTTCGCGCTCGGCGAGCCCGACTACGCACGCGCCTGGATCAGGACCGCCGCGTTTCATGCGGCGAAGAGTCACGTGGCGCGCCTCGGCGAGTGCTACATGAGCCCGAAATGGCTGTCGCTGCAACTCGAACGCGCGACCGTCGACGCCGGCCGCGTCGGCCGTCTGTGGAGCCTGCTGCACGCGCCGCGCGAGCATGGCGCCGAAAGCGGGTTCCTCGCGGCGGGGGTCGCGCTGATCCGCGAGTTCGGCGTCAACGGTGTGAGCCTCATGGCCGACAAGGTGCTGATCGGCCCCGGCAAGGACACGACGACCTGGCAGATCGGCGAACGGGTCCACGTGCTGCGAGGTAGCGACGTCTTTGCGCTCGACGACGAAGCGGCCGAGGCCTGGCGAGCGATCACCTTCGACACGCCATGCACGGCCATCGCCAGCCGTGGCGACGCGCAAGCGGCGAGCCGGCAGCGCGCGCTGATCGCGGACTTCAGCCGGCTGGGTCTCGTCAGCCTGCGCTGGAAGGGCAGCGGAGAAATCCACGCACGTCAGCAGGCGACGTCGACGCCGGCGTCGCGCGCGCCGTTGATTTCGATCGACGGCGCGCGCCTCGCGGGCGGCCGCGCGAGCGGTGCCCAGTTGCTGCCGATGCCCGCCGGGCGCTTCGCCGAAGCTGGTCTCGAGATCATCTGGGCCAACATCGGTCTCGAGAACGCGCGCGAGGATGCCCAGGGCGCACTCCAGCGCGGCCAATGGAAGGTGCTCGAGTACGCGCTGCAACGGATGATGCAGACCGCCTGCATGGTCACGCTCGGGGCGCACGGCGTGACCCCCCAGTCGACGATGGAGGAAGCGACGCTCGACGCGATTCGGCTGCTGCCGCTCGATGCGGCGCTGATCGACGGCATCCGCGAACTCGAACAGTGCTCGATCGGATCGGCTCGCGATGCACAGCGTTACGTCCCGCTCGCCGATGAACTCGCGCAGCGTCTGCGCGACCTCGGCGGCGACCCGCAGTTTCCGGCGAGCTTCGATACGGCGTCGGGCTGGCGCGGAACGATCCACGCCGCCTACGACTGGATCAACCTCGGCGCGCATCTGCACGCGCGCTTTCCGCAGACCGCTCACGGCGGGCGCGGTACAGCCGAGGAAGCAAGAGACCTGCTCGCTTCGTCGAGCACCTGAGCAACGGGGACCTCAATGACTTTCGACACCACTACGCGCGCACGCGGCGAATTCGAATCGGCCGAAAGCGGTGCCGCCCCGACAGCATCGCCACGCCTGATCCTGAGCGCGGCGAGTCCGGCCGAAACGATCGAGCGGCTCGCCGGCAACAAGGGACGATCGCTCCATCGGCTTGCGAACCTCGGCGTGGCGGTGCCGCACTGGGCGATTCTCGGCACCGACTGGTTCGCGCAGTTCCGCCGCGACGGCGGCCTCGATCAGACCATCGCCGCGCTATTGCGCGACTTCACGCCTGCGAACGCCGCCGCGATCGCGAGCGCGATCCGCGAGGCCGTGCTGACATGCGACATCAGCGCCGCGTTGCGCGCCGACATCGCACGCGCGCACGACATCATTGGAGACGGACCGCTCGCGGTGCGCTCGTCCGGCATCGAAGAAGACAGCGCCAGCTTCTCGTTCGCAGGCCAGTTCGACACGTTCCTCGACGTCCGCGGGCTCGACTCGACGCTCGAACACGTACGCCGGTGCTGGGCTTCCGCGTATTCCGAGCGCTCGCTGCGCTACCGGCATCAGCACGGACTCGATATCGCCGGCGCCGGAATGGCCGTGATCCTGCAGCGCCTCGTTCAGGCGGACACGAGCGGCGTCGTGTTCACGCTCAACCCGGCCAACGGCAACCGCGACGAGCTTGTGCTGAGCGCCGTCTACGGGCTCGGCGAGGGACTCGTGTCGGGCGCGGTCGACGCCGACACGATCACCGTGGACCGCCACACCGGACAGCTCAAGCAGGTGGTGATCGGTGAAAAACACGAGCGTCATGACGGCCGCCACATCCGCGAGGTGCCGGCCGCGCTGCGCGACGCAGCGGCCCTCTCTAACGACGAGATCGAGCGCGTCGTGGCGGCGGCCCGCACGCTCGAAAGCGAGCTCGGCGAGCCGCTCGATATCGAATGGTGTATCGCGGAGCACCAGCTGTGGATTCTGCAGGCGCGCCCCGTGACCACGCCGATCGCACCGGCCCCATCGCGGACCGGCGAATTTCAGCTGTGGGACAACTCCAACATCGTCGAGAACTATCCCGGCGTGACGACGCAACTGACCTTCACCTTCGCGCAGCACGTCTATGCGCAGGTGTTCCGCGAGTTCTGCCGGTTGCTCGCGATTCCGCACAAGCAGCGCCGCGAGATGGATGGCTTCCTCGGCTCGACGCTCGCGTTCCTGAACGGGCGCGTGTACTACAACCTGCTGCACTGGTACAAGCTTTCCGGGCTCGCGCCGTTCCAAAACCTCGGGCGCAAGATGATGGAAGTCCAGATGGGCGTCGACGAGCCGCTCGATCTGGCGAGCTTCGCCGCGCTGATCGCGCCGTACCAGACCGGCTCGCGCGCCGGACTCGCCTGCATCCGGGCCTTGAGCGGCACGAAGTTCGCGTGGCACTTCGCGCGTCTCGCGCGCAACGTCGAGCGCTTCCGCGCGTTTTTCTATCCGGTCTACGACGAGTTCAACGCGCTCGACTATCGCTCGCTTCCCGCCGACGCCGTCTATGCGCACTACTGCCGCTTCGAGCAGGCGCTGCTAGCACGCTGGGGCATGATGATCGTGCTCGAGTCGGCGATCGGTCTCAGTTACGGCGTCGTCCGGCGACTGATCAAGCGGTGGATGCCCGGTGCGCCCGACTGGCTCGAAGTGGCGGTGATCGGCGGCATGGACGACATCGAGTCGCTCGAGCCGGTCCGCAGGCTGAGCGCGATTGCGCAAGCCGTGCGGGCGAAGCCTCAGGTCGAAGCGCTGATCCGCAGCACGCCGTCTGCCGTTGCGTATGCGGCGCTGCGCGGATGCGGCGCGCCCGAGATCGTCGCCGACATCGAGCGCTACCTCGCCGACTTCGCGTACCGCAGCAACAACGAACTGAAGCTCGAAGAGCCCGATCTGCGCGAAGACCCGGGCGTGCTGTTCGATATGTTGAAGGCCGCGCTCGCGCATGGTGCCGCGTCGATCGATCGCAGCGCCACCGAAGCGCGCATCGACGCGTTACTGCGTGAGCGGCTCAATCCGCTGCAGCGCTGGATTTTTGCACGCGCGCGCGGCCGCGTGCGCGCCGCGATCCGGGCGCGCGAGACCGTGCGCTTTTGCCGTTCGCGCGCGTTCGGGGTCGCGCGCCGGATGTTCCGCGCAATCGGCGAGGGTCTCGCCGCCGACGGCGTGCTGGCGACGGGCCGCGACATCTTCCATCTGCGCCTCGAGGAAATCCGCGGGTGCTTCGAAGGCACCGTCTCCCACCGCGAACTGCGCCCGCTCATCGAGCAGCGCAAGCGCGACGATGCCAGCTATCGCGACATGGCTGACCTGCCGCCACGCTTCGTCACGCATGGCCCGGTGGCGGCCTGGCTCAGCAACCCGGCGAACCTCGCCGCGTTGCGCGCGGCGCCTGCCCACGCGGCCGGCACGACGCTGCGCGGCACGCCCTGCTCGCCGGGCTTCGCCGAAGGACGGGCGAAGGTCGTGCGCGAAGCGAACGAGTTCGACGGCGGCATCCTCGTCACCTATCGGACCGACCCCGGCTGGGTGCCCGTATTCGCGTCGGCGACCGGACTGCTGATCGAGCGTGGCAGTCCGTTGACCCACGCCGCGATCGTCGCCCGCGAAATCGGCATCCCGACCATCGTCCAGATTCCGGGCCTCACCACGCGCGTGCAGTCGGGCATGCAGCTCAAGGTCGATGGCCATAGCGGCGTGATCGAGCTGCCCGAGCCGACCTGACATGAATTGACCGCCCGTTGACCACTGAAACCGCCCCTGAAGGAAACCACCATGTACCGCCTGCTCAACGATCGTCGCGACCTGCCGCATCTGCGGCTCTACCTCCAGTGCGCGCTGATATTCATTCCCGCCGCAGCCGTGCTGTTTGGGCTCGGCCGCTTTCCCTGGTGGCTGGGCGTTGCATACGTGCTGGTCTGGAACGCGTTCGGCGACCGTTTCACGATGAGCTACCACTGCACGCTGCATCGGCGGCTCTTCAGGAAGCAGTACCGGGCGCTCGAGATCCTGCTCGACTGGGGGCTGTGTCCGTTCTTCGGTCAGACGCCGGGCACGTTCTATGTCCATCACATGGGCATGCATCACATCGACGACAACCTGCCACGCGACCTGAGCTCCACGATGCGATTTCAGCGCGATAGCGTCATCGGCTTTCTGCACTACTACCTGCGCTTCGCCGCGCTGGTGCCGCTCGATCTGTCCGTCTATCTGTGGCGCTCGCGCAATACGAAGCTGATCAGGCAACTGCTCGTGGGTGAGGTCGCGTTCTACGCGGCGGTTGCCGCCGCCGCGTACTGGAACCTGCGGGCGACGCTCGTCGTGTTCGTGTTTCCGTTCGTGTTCGTGCGGCTGATGATGATGATCGGCAACTGGGTCCAGCACGCGTTCATCGACCCCGATCAGCCTGACAACCCGTACACGAGCAGCACCAATACGATCGACTCGCGTTTCAATGCGCGCGTCTTCAACGCCGGTTATCACATCTACCACCACGTCCGCAAAGGCACGCACTTCAGCGAGCTCACGAAGGAATTCGCGGCGAACCTCGAGAAGTACGGTCGCGAGGACGCGGTCGTGTTCGATCGCATCGACATCGCGCAGATCTGGCTGCTGCTCGTCACGCGCCAGCACCGCAAGCTCGCCGCGCATTTCGTGCGCTTGCCGGGCGCGCCGGAGCGCAGCGACGACGAGGTGATCGCGCTGCTGCGCCGCCGTCTGCAGCCGATCCGCGACTGGACGCCCGTTGCTTCGCTCGATCACTGAATCTAGATTACCTGACCGGGGACCCCTCACCATGGACCAGACGCTAGTCGATGCCGTTGCAGCGCTGCCGCGCGGCGACGCTCGAGGCCTTCGCTTCGTCTCCACGCACGGCGACGAGCACTACTATCCTTACGAGGCGCTCGAACGCGAGGCGCGCAACCACGCGAAAAAGCTCGTGGCACTGGGGCTGAACAAGGGCGAGCGCGTGGCGCTCGTGGTCCTCGACCCGGAAGCGTTCATCCTGAGCTTCCTCGGCGCCTCGTTCGCCGGTCTCGTCCCGGTACCGATATTTCCGCGCGGAAGCCTGAACTTCAGGACCCGCACACGTTACGCCGAAACCGTCAGTCACATCGTGCGCTCGGCAGGCGCCCGGATGCTGCTCACGTCGACCTCGACAAGAGAGACCATCGAGGACGTGCTCGCCGTCGACACCGGTCTCGAACGTATCGTGACCATTGAAGCGCTGCTCGACGGCGAGCCGCCCGAGTGCGATTTGCCCACGCCGCATCCCGATGACCTGTGCTTCCTGCAATACACGTCGGGCAGCACGTCGCTGCCGAAAGGCGTGATGGTCACGCATCGCAATCTGGTCGCGAATGCGACAGCGTTCCTCGGACCCCGCGGCATCGATCTGCGCGAGCAGGACGTCTATGTCAGCTGGCTGCCGCTGCACCACGACATGGGGCTCATCAGCGTGCTCGGCGCGCTGATCTGCGACTTGCCGTGCGTGCTGCTGGCAACCGAAGCGTTCGTGCGCCGGCCCGGTCTCTGGCTGGAGGCGATCACGAAATACCGCGGCACCATCAGCTTCGCGCCGAACTTCGCGTACGCGCTCGCCGCTCGCCGTAGCCGCGACCAGGACCTCGAGGGCCTCGATCTGCGACGGCTGCGCGTCGCCGGCTGCGGTGCCGAGCCGATCAACGCGCAAGCGCTGCGCCAGTTCTGCACGCGCTTCGAGCCGGCCGGTTTTCGTGCCGAAGCGCTGCTGCCGTGCTACGGGATGGCCGAAGCAACCCTCGCGATCACGTTTCACGACCACGGCCAGCCGCTCGTTACCGACGTCGTCTATGCGGCCGCGCTAGGGCTTGGTCGAGCGATACCGGCTGCGCGTGATAACGGCTTACGCACCATCGAACTGGTCGGCTGCGGCCATTGCTTTCCCGGCCACGAGTTGCGGATCGTCGACGAATCCGGGCGAGCGTTGCCCGAACGCTGCGTCGGCGAAATCGTCACGCGCGGGCCCAGCATCACCGTGGGCTATTACGGCCAGGCCGACGCGAGCGCCGACGCGTACCGCGACGGCTGGCTGCAGACCGGCGATCTCGGCTACCTCGCCGGCGACCAGCTGTATATCTGCGGCCGCAGCAAGGACCTGATCGTCATTCATGGCTCGAACCTCTATCCGCAGGACATCGAATGGGCGGTGGCCGAGTTGCCGAGCGTGCAAAGCCGCGGCGTCATCGCGTTCAGCGTGATGCGCAACGGCGACGAGACACTGGTCGTCTGTGCCGAGGGCAAGCCGGCGGAGGCCACGGCGCTGCGGCGTGCGATCGCGCAGAAGGTCGCCGAATGCGCGGGCCTGCAGGTCGGTCACGTCGCGATCGTGCAGGCGGGCAGCTTGCCGCGGACCTCGAGCGGCAAGGTGCAGCGCCGCCGGACCAAGGCACAGTTCGAAGCCGGCGAGCTGGAGGAACACTCGTGAGCAAGCGCTGGCGCGAGATCATGCTGACGCTGTCGGGCGCGCTCACGCTCGCCGCCTGTCACGCGAAAGAAGCCGAGGTGACGCTGCCGCGCCCGGTCATCGCCGTGGTCGTGCACCGGGACAGCAAGCCCGTGCTCGCGACGCTGCCGGGCGAAGTCAATGCACGCTATGCGACGCCGCTGTCGTTTCGCATCGCGGGCAAGCTGATCGAGCGGAAGGTGCGGCTCGGCGATACGGTCACGGCCGGCCAGGCGATCGCGCGGCTCGATGCCGACGATGCGCAACGCAGCCTCGCGAGCGCGCAGGCCCAATTGATGGCGGCGCAGCATCGGCTCACCTTCGCCGAGCAGCAACTCGATCGCGACCGGGCCCAGGCGCAGGAACAGCTGATCTCGACAGCGCAGCTCGAGCAGACCCAGGATGCGTATGTGGCGGCCTCCGCGCAGCGCGATCAGGCGCTACAACAGTTCGCGCTGCTGAAGAATCAGACGCAGTACACGGTCCTCACGGCGGACCATGCCGGCGTCATCACCGCCGAAGACGCCGATACCGGGCAGAACGTCGCGGCGGGACAAGCGGTCTACCATCTCGCCTGGTCCGGCAAGGTCGATATTCTCTGCGACGTGCCCGAGAGTCTGCTGAACGCGCTAGCGATCGGCAGCGCGGCCAGCGTCTCGCTGCCGGCCGCCACGGGCAGACGCTTCACGGCACACGTGCGGGAGCTGTCGCCGGCCGCGGACCCCGGCAGCCGCACCTATCGCGCGAAACTGACGCTCGATGCGCCAGGCCCCGAGGTCCGCCTCGGCATGACGGCCACCGTCACGTTCGCCGCCGCGGCCGGCGAGGCGCAAGCGGACGACCCGATCACGCTGCCCGCCAGCGCGCTCTTTCACGACGGCAACGCGCCGGCCGTCTGGGTCGTTCGGCCGGGCGACCAGGCGCTGGAACTGCGCCGGGTCCAGGTTGGCCGCTACGACGACCGCACGATCTCGGTCGCGCGAGGCCTCAACGACGGGGAGCGCGTCGTGCTGCAAGGGGTGCATACCGTCAGCGCCGGCGAAACCGTGCGCGCGGTAGCGCCGTTGCATCCCGAGGACTTCGCATCATGAGAGCGCCGTTCGGCCAGGGGCCCGACGGAGCGGGCGGACCCGGCGGACCCGGTGGAGCGGGCGGACCGCGGCGGCCGGCAGCGGACGATACCGGCCGCTTCAATCTGTCCGCGTGGGCGATCCGTAACCAGGCGCTGGTCATCTTCGCCGTCGTGCTCGCGACGCTGTTCGGTGTGCTCGCCTATTCCCGGCTCGGACAATCCGAGGACCCGCCGTTCACGTTCCGCGCGATGGTGATCCGGACCTTCTGGCCCGGCGCGACCGCACGCCAGGTCGAGGAACAGGTGACCGACCGGATCGGCCGCAAGCTGCAGGAAACGCCTCATCTCGACTACCTGCGCAGCTACTCGCGTCCCGGCGAATCGCTGATCGTCTTCACGATGAAAGACTCCGCGCCGGTGAACGAAGTGCGCGAGACGTGGTACCAGGTACGCAAGAAAATGGCCGACATCGCGGATACGCTTCCGCCCGGCGTGCGGGGGCCGTACTTCGACGACGAGTTCGGCGACGTCTACACGAACATCTATACGCTCGCCGGCGACGGGTTCTCGCCGGCGCAATTGCACGACTATGCCGACGAACTGCGCGGCGTGCTGCTGCGCGTGCCCGGGGTCGCGAAAGTCGATTATTTCGGCGACCCCGACGAGCACATCACGATCGAGATTCCCAATGCGCAATTGACCCGGCTCAGTATCACGCCGCAACAGCTCGCGCGGGCGATCAACGCGCAAAACGCGGTCACGCCGAGCGGCACGCTGACCACCGCGTTCGACCGCGTGTACGTGCGTCCGAGCGGCCAGTTCACCGACCTGAAGGCGATGGCCGACACGCTGATCGACATCAATCACCGCCTGGTTCGTCTCGGTGACATTGCCACGATCAGGCGCGGCTACGACGATCCGCCGGTCTCGCAGGTTCGCACCGGCGGCCGCGCGGTGCTCGCCATCGGCATCACGATGCAGGCTGGCGGCGATGTGATTCAGCTCGGCAAGCGGCTCGATGCGCAGACAGCGGAATTGCGTGCGCGTCTGCCCGCGGGGCTCGAACTCGTCGAGGTGTCGAGCATGCCGCACGCGGTCTCGCATTCGGTCAACGGTTTTCTGCGGGCCGCCGCCGAAGCGATCGTGATCGTGCTGGCCGTGAGCCTCATCTCACTGGGCTGGCGCGCCGGCGTGGTGGTGGCGATCTCGATCCCGGTCGTGCTCGCGGTCACCGCGCTATGCATGAACGGCTTCGACATCGGCCTGCACAAGATCTCGCTCGGCACGCTGGTCCTCGCGCTGGGCCTGCTCGTCGACGATGCGATCATCGCGGTCGAGATGATGGCCGTGAAGCTCGAGCAGGGCTGGGGCCGCACGAGGGCCGCGGCGTTCGCCTACAGCAGTACCGCATTTCCGATGCTGACGGGAACCCTCGTCACGGTGGCGGGATTCCTGCCGATCGCGCTGGCGAAATCGGCCACCGGCGAATACACGCGCTCGATCTTTCAGGTGTCCGCGATTGCGCTGATCGCTTCGTGGTTCGCGGCGGTCATGCTGATTCCGTTGCTCGGCTATCACCTGCTACCCGAACGCAAGGACACCGCACGCGAGACGCCTCGGCGCGCGCTTCGCAAGCTCCGCCGGCGCGACGACGCGCAGACGCGCCGGACCCCGGTGGCGGCGCCGCGCGCCAGCCGCTTTCATGACCGCCTGCGCGACTGCATCGCGTGGTGCGTGAAGCGGCGCCTCGTCGTGCTCGGCGTCACGGCCGCCTTGTTCGTTGCCGCGTTGGCCGGCTTCGCGTTCGTGCCGCAACAGTTCTTCCCGAGCTCCGAGCGGCCCGAACTGCTCGTCGACATGCGGCTGCCCGAAGGCGCGTCGTTCGAAGCGACGCTGCGCGAAGCCGCGCGCCTCGAAAAGACGCTGGCCGGCCGGCCCGAGATCGATCATCTGGTCGACTTCGTCGGCGCGGGCGCACCGCGCTTCTATCTGCCGCTCGACGTGCAGTTGCCCCAGCCCAACTTCGCGCAGCTCGTGATCACCGCGAAGTCCGTCGACGACCGCGCAAAGCTCGAACGCTGGCTCGCGAGCATGCTGCCAAACAGCTTTCCCGCCGTGCGCGCGCGCGTTTCGCCGCTCCAGACGGGCCCCTCGGTCGGCTATCCGGTGCAGTTTCGCGTCAGCGGAAGCGACCTCGCCACCGTGCGGGAGATCGCGGAAAAGGTCGCGGCGACGATGAAAGCCGATGCCCGCACAACGGGCGTCCATTTCGACTGGGACGAACCCGGCGAACGCTCGGTGCGCTTCGAGATCGACCAGCAGAAGGCGCGCGAGCTCGGCGTCACCTCGGAAGACGTGGCGAGCTTCCTCGCCATGACGCTGTCGGGCTATACGTTCACGCAGTACCGGGTCCGCGACCGCTTGATCAGTGTCGACCTGCGCGCGCCCCAGCGCGAGCGGGTCGACCCCGACGAGATCGTGAACCTCGCGATGCCAACGCCGAACGGCCCGGTGCCGCTCGGCGCGCTCGCTCACCTGAACAACGAACTCGAATACGCGGTGATCTGGGACCGCGACCGTCAACCGACGATCACGGTGCAGGCCGACGTGCGCGGCAACGCGTTGGATATCGACGTGACCCAGGCGATCGATCGGACGCTCGCGCCGCTACGCGCGTCGCTGCCGATCGGCTACCGGATCGAGACCGGCGGCGCGGGCGAGATCAGCGGCAAGGCGCAGGCGTCGGTGATCGCGCAGCTTCCGCTGATGCTCGTCGTGGTGCTGACGCTGCTGATGATTCAACTGCGCAGCTTCGCGCGCGTGCTGATGGTCGTGCTCACCGCGCCGCTCGGGCTCATCGGCGTGGTCGCCGCACTGCTGCTGTTCGGCAAGCCGTTCGGCTTCGTGGCGATGCTCGGCGTCATTGCGATGTCCGGCATCATCATGCGCAACTCGGTGATTCTGGTCGATCAGATCGAACGCAATATCGCCGCGGGCCAGGGGCGCTTCGATGCGATCGTCGGTGCCACTGTCCGACGCTTCCGCCCGATCATGCTGACCGCCGCGGCGGCCGTGCTCGCGCTGATCCCGCTGCTGCATTCGGCCTTCTTCGGACCGATGGCGACCGCACTGATGGGCGGCATCACGGGCGCCACGGTGTTGACGCTGTTCTTCGTTCCCGCGCTGTACGCGACCGCGTTCAAGGTGCGGCACTTCGAACGCGGTGTGCGAACCGCGACCCTGACAATCGAATCTACGTGGAGCTGATCGTGAGCACAGACTGTAACCCCGTCGACGGGCCAGCGCTCGCGAGCGCGCCGCATTTCGCCGGCGCGCCGGGTCGAACGCGGGCAGCGGCGATCCATGATTGGCGCGCGGCGTTCGGCGCGGCCGCGACGATCGCGCTTGGCGCATGCTCGTTCGGTCCGGGCGGCGAGCCGCCCGCGATGCCCTCTCCCACCCATTACGGCGTCGAGCCTCAGCCCGCGCAAACGGTCGCCGCGCTTGGTGTCGCGCAGCACTTCACCACCGGCGCGCAGCCTGTGCCGCAATGGTGGCGGATGTTCGAATCGACAGCGTTGAATGACCTCGTCGAAGAAGCTTTGCGCAACAGCCCGACCCTCGCTGCCGCCGACAAGCACCTGGCCGCCGCGCACGAACAACTGCGGGCGCAGATCGGCGCCTCGCTGCTGCCGTCGGTCGATCTGGTGGGGCAGGCCTCGCGCGGGCGCGATCTTGGCATTCCGGTCCCCGGCGGCCCGAATACGCTGCTTTACAACGAGTTCATCGGCGTAGTCCAGGCGCAATATACGTTCGACCTGTTCGGCGCGGTGCGTAAAGCCAACGCGGCCCGATCAGCGCGTGTCGAGATCGACGCGTATCAACGCGAAGCCGCGCGCCGCGCACTGGCCACCAACATCGTCACGGCGACGATCGCGGCGGCGATGTTGCGCGCCGAGATCGACGCGACCGAGCGATTGATCGCGCTTGCGGGCGATCAGGCTCACGACACCGAACGGCATTACGAACTCGGATCGCTGACGCGCGGCGACGTGTCGACTGCCCGGCAAAGCATCGCCGCGCTCGAGGTCAGCGTGGCCGATCTGCGGCAACGGCTGACGGTGACGAGACATGCGCTTGCGGTGCTGCTCGGCCGCACGCCCGACGCGGCGCCGCCCGAGCCCGAGCTGGCGAGCCTGCACTTGCCGCAGGACCTGCCCGTCGTGCTGCCATCGGACCTGTTGCGCGCGCGGCCCGATATCGCGGCCGCCGAGTCGGCGCTGAAAGCCGCCGCAGACGACGTCGGCGTCGCGACGGCACAGCTGTTTCCGAGCCTGACGCTGAACGCCTCGATGGGACAAGGCGGCTTCAACTGGCCGCTCGCGCTGTCGGGCGCAGGCGCGATCTGGAGCATCGCCGCGACGATGTCGCAAGCGCTTTTTCATGGCGGCGCCCTCGTTGCCCAGCGGCGCGCGGCAATCGACACCTACGAGGCCGCCGTGTTCGAGTACAAGCAGACCGTGCTGGCGGCGTTCGAAAACGTCGCGGACACGCTTGCGTCGCTCGAACACGACGCGCAGGCGCTCGACGCAGCGAGCGGCGCTGCCCGTGAGGCACGCGAGGCGTTCGAGGATGCCACGTCACGTCACCGGCTCGGCGCGCTGCCCGCTGCATCCGCCCGCGGCGGCGAGCAGCAGTACGAAGCAGCGAGGCTCGAAGAAATCCGCCTGATCGGCCGGCGCCTGGCCGATACGGCGACGCTGTTTCAGGCGATGGGCGAGCTGCCGGCGGGCAGCAGCCAGACACCTGACCATCTGGCCGGCAAGTGATCGGCCCCCCGCTGCCGACGGCGCCCGCTTGCGTTCAGCCGGCGCGTCCGCGCGGAACGCCCACAAGGTAAGTCAGACCGATCGGCGAGCCGTGCACCGGCAGTGTGCCGATGTCCCATTCGAAGCTCTGCTGGTCCGGGATACTCGCCACCATCTCATGCAATTCGTCGGGGTTGTAGATGCGCAGCATCGACACGATGCCGTCGAACACACACAGCAGCGGGATAGCCGGCAGCACATAGGTGAGCGCTAGTCGCGACCAGCGAAACGGTCGGATCAGCGGAGTCAGCGCTAGCATCATCAGCGGCATCGCCAGGATGAACACGATACCGAGCACCCTTTGGTCGGCACCCTCGACGATGACGATCGCGCGACGCTTCATCACCGCGTCGGCGAGGATCGCCCGCGCATCGTCCGGCCGGAAATGGTGGAAAGCGTTGAACATCGTGCGCACACCGTCGAATCCCGATGGCACGTCCATCGCGTCCACCGGTTCGCTCACATAGGTGACGCGGCCGGCTGCCCCGGCGGATACGCGCTCGCACGCGGCGCGATTGGGATAGAAGTCGGTCAGCTGCACCGTCACGCGTCCGGACTGCGCGAGCAACGGTGCCAGCGTCTGCCACGGGCCGCCGCCGCCCGAGCACAGATCGACGATCCGGTCGTTGCCGACCCGCCGCATCGCTTCGCGCAGCTTGTCCGCGATGACGTTGAAGCCCTTGAGGGTATTCGCCAGGAAATGCAGCCAGTCCGTCCCGCCGTCACGGATCGCCCGTGGGCACCACGGCTGGTCTTCGATTTCGAGCAGATGCAGGCGTCGCATGATCACGCGGGCAACCGAGGTAACTGAAAACCGGCGGATTTCATAACGTGCCCTGGCAGTGTGCAACCGGGTAGACAGAGAAGGCCTGCACGCTAAACACCGCGCCTGTCAGCCTTCGCGAGCGGCAACTTACTACCGAAGTTAAACGAGCCAACGCGTGGGCTTCTTAACGACGTCAGTCGACTATACGCTGAGCCGCGCCGACGACGTTAGCGGTTCGCATCCTGCATAATGACCACGCATGAGGATTTACCCGCATCATCCGCCGGACGGCGGCCGGGAGACGAGCGATGCAAAACGACAGACCGCCGCCGCGGCGGGTGACATATGAGAAAGGGATCCGGATCGGCGGCCCCGGCTGGTTCGGCCGGTTGCTGGCCGTCGCCCTGAGCGCGATCCTGTTCGTGGTGGCCGCGATGCTGTCGATCGTGCTGTTCGCCGTGCTGTTCGCGGTCGGCACGATCGTCGTCGGGTATCTGTGGTGGAAGATGCGCGCGTTGCGCCGGCAGACGGTCGCGTATGGCGACGACGCCCGCACCATCGACATGGAGGTCGTCCACAAGGACCCGCCCGACGACGATTCCGCGCCACGCTGAGGATCGGCTACGCGCGTGTCTCAAGCCGCAAGGGCCGCTTCGACCGCGCTTACGTAATGGCGAAAGCCGGCCTGCTGCAGCGCCTCTCGCAGTCGCAGCAGTTCATGTCGCGTGGCTTCGCTGAGCGGCGCCTGAAGCGCGAGTGCAAGCGCACGGCCACGCGCCGCGAAAAGCTCGGACCACGGCAACGGTTCGCGCTGTGTATAGGCCTCGAGTGCGTCCACGTAGTGCAGCATGCCAGCAGGATCGCCCGCCCCCAGCATCGCTTCGACGGCGTCGCGGTAAAACCACAGGTGATTGTGGCCGACCGCGCCGAGGCGCAACAGCGCCTCGCCTTCAGCCAGTAGCCGCGTACGCTCGCCGTTATCGTCAACCGCGCGGCTCAGTGCGCTCAAGGCCTTTGGCCCGGAAAACTGAGTCCCTACCTCGCGTGAGATGGCGAGTGCTTCGCGCAGCGCCACTACTGCTTCACTACGGCATCCTTGGTCCAGTAACAGGCGACCCTGCATCTCCAGATTCTGCGCTTCGAAGCGGCGCGCACCCAATTGCCGGATCACACGCATTTCCTGCACCAGATGCTTGCTGGCCGCCTGCGCATCACCCAGTTCCTGGCAGGCGAACACCCCCAGCGTCTCCCCCAGCAATTGCGCGCGAGGCTGCCCGATCAACTCGGCGGCGCGGGCGGCGGCGCTTGCGTCCTCGCGAGCCTGACTTGCGTCGTTCAGGTAAATGCGGCTGAAGCCCTGCATCGACAGATTGGCAACCTCGATGCGGCCGAACCCGTGTTCGCGGCTCATCGCTACGCATTCGCTGAAATGATGGAACGCCGTCCGCATGCGCCCCTGCGCATACGCCGCATCCGCCAGGCCGCCGAGCGCGCGAGCCTCTGCCTCGGGCAGACCGAGGCGCCGCGCGTAGCCAAGACCGCGCTCATGCTCGGCGCTGCAGGCGTCGATCTTGCCGAGCGGAAAGAGAATGTTGCCGCGCAGATAGTGGAGGCTTGCAAGCTCCGCCAGCCGGTTGTCTCGCTCGGCGATCTTTTGCGCTTGCGCGAGTAAGCCGAGTGCTTCGTCGAGACCCTCGCTGACACGCAGACCTTCCGCGAGCCCGAGTTGGCAATCGCATCGGGCGGCGTCGTCGGCGGCGGCGGCGAGTGCGGTGCGGTACGTCACGATCGATCCTGCGATGTCGCCCAGGTCGCGCTGAAGTTCGCCCTTGCAGCAGCTCAGTGCATGGCGGTCTGCGTCCGACTGCGCGATTTCGATGCCGCGCTCGGCCAGCCGCAGCGCGGCTTCGAAACGATGGGCGGCACGCTGTGCGGCCGCCGCGCCCAGGTAGGCGTGCGGCGCGTGCTCGTCTTCGGCGCGGTCGAGGTGCTGGGCGTACAGCGTGACATCGCTCTGTGCGAACCATTCGGCCGCGCGCAGATGAAGTTCACGGCGGCGCGCGCGCAACAACGTCGAGTAAGCGCTCTCCTGGATCAATGCGTGGGCGAACAGGAAGTCCTCGCCTTCCGGCAGCACGAGTGCATTGACGAGCAGGCCGTCGCAGACGTAGCCAGGATCGTCCGCCAGCTCTCGCAGCAGCGCGAGGTCGAAACGCTGACCGATCACGGCGGCCGCCTGGAACGCCAGGCGGTCACGGGGCGCGAGCCGGTCCATCCGCGCGAGCACGAGACTGCGGATCGACGCGGGCACGTTGCCGCCGCTGCCTTCTTCGGCGTTGCGCAGCAGTTGTTCGAGAAACAACGGGTTGCCGCCCGCGCGCTCGATGCAGGCCAGCGCGACGCGCTGGGTCGCATCGATGAAATTGCCCGCCAGGCTCAAAGCCTCGTCCTTGCGAAGCGGTCCGAGATCGATCGTGGCGAACGGGGTGTCGCGGCAACGTGCGCGCCAGCCTGCATCGATCGGATCGCCTTCCACGCGCGAAGTCGTGACCAGCAGGCCCGTGCCGTTGGCAATGCCCGACGCGAACGCCGACAGGTAGCCGATGACTTCGGAATCGGCCCAATGCAGGTCTTCGACGACGATGAGCGTCGCCGCATGGGCGCAAGCGTCCTCGGTCAGCCTCACGGCGAGCGCCTGCTTGCCGCGCTTGCGCGCGCCGTGGTCCATGGCCTCGTAGATGGTTTGCCATTCGGCGCTCTGCGGGAGATCGAGGAAGTCGTGCAGAAACACGATCTGCCCGGCCTTGACGATACCTTGGGTCGCGACCTGCGCGGCGGCGGCCTGCCGCGCTTCACTCGATGCACCGGCCGGTAAGCCGAGCAGGCTTCCAATGATGGTCCGCACCGGATCCTGGCCCTTGCCGACGCCGAAATCGAGCACGAGGCTCCGATGGAGCGTGAAGCCCTGCGCCTGCGCATGGCGGCGCATCTCGTCGACGAGCCGCGTCTTGCCGATCCCGGCTTCGCCCCGCACATGAACGACATGCCCTGCGCGCCTTGCCATGCACGCATGAAGGATGCCGTGAAACTGTTCGAGCTCGGCTTCGCGTCCGACGAAGCGGCTGCGGCTCGTCCTGACGGGCTCGCTGCCAAGCGCGACGAGCCGCCATGCCCGCACCGGCGTGTCGATGCCCTTGAAGCGCCGCTCGCCGATTGCTTCGCAACTGGCGGCGTCGCCGAGCGTGCGCGCCGCGTCGTCGGATATCCAGGTTTCGCCGGCGGCCGCGGCTGCCACGAGCCGAGCGGCCAGGTTCACCGGATCGCCATGCACGGTGTAGTCCTGCGCGTCGGCGCGGCCCAGCGCGCCCGCGATGACCTCGCCACTCGCCATGCCGATATGCGCCTGCAACGGCCGCCCGGTCTGCGCGGCCAGCCGCGCCAGGCCGTCGTGAATGTCGAGAGCGGCACGGGCGGCGCGCAGCGTGTCCGTCTCGTGCGAGCGGGGCGCGCCAAACAGCGCCATCACCGCGTCGCCGATGTGCTTGTCGATCGTGCCGCCATAGGCGAGCACGATCCCGTCGACCAGCGCAGTGTAGCGTCCGATCAGCGCGCGCAAGTCTTCGGGATCGAGCGAGCGCGACAGCATCGTGTAGCCGCAGAGATCGGCGAACAGAATCGTGACCTGCCTGCGCTCGTCCGCGGGCACGTCGTTGTCGGCGGAGGTCTGGGACGGTAGCGGCGCGGCCGCCGTTAGGGCGCCTGCCGCCGCGGCCAGAATGCGCTTACGGTGGCCGAGCGACTGTACCCCCAGCTCTTTCAGGTCGACGTCGGTCAGTTGCCCGAGCAGCGACATGTCGATGTCGTTTGCCGCGAACGCGTGGGCGTACTGCTCGAGCCCGAGGTCCCGCAGCCATTTCTCGATATCCATATTCGTCGCCCCGCCTCCGATGCGTGGCCCCGCGGGCAAAAGCTATGACGAATAGCGCGCGTGCCGGCCGCCGGTGTGAACGGCTCCGGAACTGCATGGCCTTTGCGTGGAGCTCGCCAGGTACGGGGCCGATGAATAATCAGTGTAGGTGTCCGATAAGCACGCTGCATCGCGTTTGACAGCCGTTCGAGCCGCGCAGGATACTGGCTGGCGCGCCTCACGGCGCCCTTGCATTCGACCGGGAATCCACGTGAAGCCGGGCAAGACCGTTTCCGTCTCCGAGATCCCGCTGCGCTCGCGTTTGGCGGGTCTGCCAGGCGACGTGGCGGCGGGCGCCGTTTCGACGCTCGTCATGCTGTGCTATGCGATGAGCCTCGGCACGATGATCTTTAGCGCCGATCTTGCCCGCTACGCGATGCTGGGCGTGCCCACCGCGCTCGTGAGCTGCGTCGTCACGGCGCTCGTGATCGCCTTGACGAGTTCGATGCGCGTCAATATTGGCGGCCCCGACAGCAACGCCGCCGCCTTTCTCGCCGGCGTGGCGGCGGGGGTGGCCAGCAGCGTGCGCGCGGACGGAGGTTCACCGCAGACGCTGATCCTCACTGTGCTGATCGCCATCGCGCTCTGTTCGCTCATGACGGGCATCGTGCTCTATGCGATCGGCTCGTCGAAGCGCAGCCGCTCCTTGCAGTTCCTGCCCTATCCGGTGCTCGGCGGATTTCTCGCGGGCACGGGCTACCTGCTGCTCGCCGGGGCGTTCCGCGTGCTGACGGGCCAGCCGCTGCAGTGGCACACGCTCGCGTTGCTCGCGCACCTTCACTGGCTCACGTGGGTTCCGGCGCTGGTCGTCGGCGTGCTCGCCACGGTGCTGATGCGCACGTGGCAGCACATTGCCGCGCTGCCGCTCACGCTGGCCTTCGGCGTCGTGCTTTTCTACGTTCTGCTGCAGGTTGCCGGAGTTTCGATCGACGACGCGCGCGGCATGGGTCTGCTGCTGCCGCGCGTCAAGCTGCACCTATCCGGGCTGCCGGAGTTGCACCTGGCCGCGAGGCTCGGACGGGGCGGCATCGACTGGTCGGCGGTCGGCGCGCATCTTCCGGAGAGTCTGGTGGTGACCTCGGTGTCGGCCGTGACGATCCTGATGAATTCAACGGCGATCGGCGCGGCCACCGGGGAGGACGTCGACCTCAATCGCGAGATGCGCGCCGCCGGCCTCGCCAATCTCGCGAGCGGACTGCTGGGCGGCATGGTCGGCTACCAGTCGTTCAATCGCTCGATGCTCAACGCGCGGGTGGGCGCGACGAGCCGGGTGGCGGGCGTGTTCGCCTCGCTCGCGTGTGTGGTCGTGCTCGCCACATCGCCGGACATCGTGGCGCTCTTTCCGGTGCCGGTGCTGGTCGGCCTTCAGCTCTTCATGGGGTTGCGCTTGCTCGTGCATTGGCTCGCGGGCGCCTGGACCAAGCTCAACTGGTATGAGTATCTGCTCGTGCCCGTGATTCTCGGCACTATCGCGGCGTATGGCGTGATCGTCGGCGTAGGGGTGGGCGTCGTTGCAGCGTGTGTGATGTTCACGCTGCTCTACGGTCGGGTCGGCTGCATACGCATGGAGTTCGACCTGCGCGCGCGGACCTCGAATGTTGAGCGCAGCATCGAAGACACCCAGGCTCTGCGCGCAATCGGCCCCCAGGTATGCGGAATGTGCCTGCAAGGGTTTCTCTTCTTCGGCACGGCCAATTCGATTCTGCAGCGCCTTCGCGAGCGATTCGGCGCCGGGAATCCGTCGCAGGTCCGCTTCGTCGTGCTCGACTTTGCGGCGACACATGGCATGGATGCCTCCGTATCCATCAGCTTCGTCAAACTCAGGCAGCTCTGCGCCGCAAGAAGCGTGGACCTCGTGTTGACCGCGCTGCCGCCGCGCTCGCGCGATCTGCTCGTGAAGACCGGCACGCTCAATCTGAAGATCCATGAATTCGATACGCTCGATGCGGGTCTCGAATGGATCGAAGACAAACTGCTCGCGTCGAACTCGCTCGCGATCGCGCATGGCGGCGATCTGCGGGCGATGCTCGAGCCGCATTTCACGGCCGGCGCGTTGAACGGCTTGATCGCGTGTCTGGAGGTGCGGGATCTGCTTTCGGGGCAGGCGCTGTTTCGTCATCGCGAGCCGGGCGACGCGCTGTATTTCGTCGAGCAAGGACGTGTCGCGGTCTCGCTGCCGCTCGGCGATGGCCGCTCGGCGCGTCTGCGCTCGTTCGGCCCGGGCACGGTCGTGGGGGAAATGGCGGTGTACACGCAGCAACAGCGCAGCGCGGATGTGATTGCCGAGGCACCGACGCGCGTGTACCGCCTGTCGATCTCCCGGCTGCTCGAACTCGAACAGCAGGACCCGGCGACGGCGCAACAGTTGCATCGGTTTCTCGTGAAGACCATTGCGTTGCGTCTTGCCGTTGCCGACGAGGCACTACGCGCGGCTTTATAAGCGGCAGCGCCCCTGACCGGCGGCGCCCCCAACCCGTCACCACGTCCCGCTAAACGCCTGCTGTACCTTGACGGGATCGGTCACGCCGTTGGCCACCAGCAATTGCGTCAGCAATCGCGCCTTTTGCGGATTCAGATCGAGCGATGCGACGAAACCGCGCTTGTCGTCGTCCACCTCGACGTTGCGGTTCACGAACCCCGACACCAGGCGCGTCGAGCGAACCACCACGATGCCTTTTGCCGCCGCGCGGTCGAGCGCCGCGAGGGCTTCCTTCGACATGTCACCATCGCCTTCGCCGGCGACGACGATGCCCTTCGCGCCATCGGCGATCGCATGATCGATCTGGCGGCCATCCATGTTGCTATGCGCGTAGACGATATCGACGCGCGGCAATTGCCCACTCGCGGGCAGGCTCAGCGCAGCGCGCGTCGATTGCACCGCCGGCATCACGAAGCGCACGCTGGCCGGATCGACATAACCGATCGCGCCGGCATTCGGCGACGCGAACGCCTGTACCGCCGTGGTATTGGTCTTGGTGATCCAGCGCGGCGCGTGAATCTGGTCGTTCATCACGACCATCACGCCTCGGCCACGCGACTGCGGGCTCGCCGCCACTTCGACGGCTTCGTACAGATTGCCGGGACCGTCGGCGCTCGCGGAACCGCCCGGTCGCATCGAGCCGACCAGCACCACCGGCTTGTCGGAGCGCAGCACGTTGCTCAGGAAGAACGCCGTTTCCTCGATCGTATCGGTGCCGTGCGTGATCACGATGGCGTCGGCCTCGTTCCGCTCGAAGACCTCGTCGATCCGCCGCGCAAGCTGCAACCAGATCCTGTCGTTCATGTCCTGCGAGCCGACGTTCGAGATCTGCTCCGCGCTGATGCTCGCGAGCTTCTCGATGCCCGGCACGCCGCGCACCAGTTCCTGCCCCTTCACGTTGCCCGAGTTGTAGCCGATCGCCGAACGGGGATCGGCGGTTCCCGAGATGGTGCCGCCGGTGGCCAGCACCAGAACACGCGGCGTTGCCGTGACGGCGCTGGCCTGTTGCGATGGCGCGTCGGCAGCCTGTGCGCAGGTACCCGCGGCAAGTGCCGCGATCAGCAGTGCCGCCGAACCGCACAGCCGCCTTGCTTTTCGATTGATCGTGTTGCCGTTCATCTTTCTCTCCTCCATCGTTTAAAAGCGTCGCGTGCGTATGCACGCGACCTGTGACCGGAACAACCTTCGTCGCTCACGCCGCCGACGACATCTTTCTTGGTTGCGTCAGCATGGCGGGTTGAAGGATCTCGTCGAGCTGCGCCTGACTCAACAGCCCTTTGTCGATCACGATCTGCGCGACGCTTTTGCCCGACGCAAGCGCTTCCTTCGCGACTTCGGTCGAGTGCGTATAGCCGATGTACGGGTTCAGCGCGGTCACGATGCCGATCGAGCTCTCGACGATCGCGCGCAGCCGCTCGCGATTCGCGGTAATGCCGTCGACGCATTTCGACGCGAGCGTGAGGCACCCTGCGCGTAAATGGGCGACGCTCTTGAACAGGCTGTGCGCGATGATCGGCTCGAACGCGTTGAGCTGGAGCTGCCCCGCTTCGGCGGCGAAGCTGACCGTCACATCGTTGCCGATGACTTCGAACGCGATCTGGTTGACGACCTCCGGAATCACCGGATTCACCTTGCCCGGCATGATGCTCGAACCCGCCTGCACCGGCGGCAGGTTGATTTCGCCGAGGCCCGCGCGAGGACCGCTCGAAAGCAGGCGAAGATCGTTGCAGGTCTTGGAGAGTTTTACGGCGACGCGCTTCAGTACGCCGGAGAGCTGCACGAACGAACCGACATCCTGCGTCGCTTCGATCAGATTCGGCGACGTGGTCAACGCGATACCGGTTATTTCGCTCAAGTGCCTGCATGCAAGCTGCGCGTATTCCGGATGTGTGTTGATGCCGGTGCCGATCGCCGTCGCGCCGAGATTGATCTCGCAGATGAGCTGGGCCGCTTCCTTCAGCCGTTCTTCGTCTTCGCCGAGCATCACAGCGAAGGTGCTGAACTCCTGGCCGAGCGTCATCGGTACGGCGTCCTGAAGCTGCGTGCGGCCCATCTTCAGGTCGTTGCCGAATTCCACCGCCTTGCGTTCGAACGATGCGCGCAACACGCCCATCGCGTCGACCAGTTGCATGATGCCCGCGTAGGTGGCGATCTTGAGCGCGGTCGGATAGACGTCGTTGGTGCTCTGGCCGAGATTCACGTCCTCGTTCGGATGGAGAACCGCGTATTCGCCGCGCTGTTGCCCGAGATGTTCGAGCGCGAGATTGGCGATGACCTCGTTCGCGTTCATGTTGGTCGACGTGCCCGCGCCGCCCTGAATCACGTCGACGACGAAATGCTCGTGCGCGGTGCCTGAGCGCACCTGCCTGCATGCGTGCACGATGGCCTGCATCTTCACTGCGCTCAATAGGCCGAGATCGCAATTCGCGAGCGCGGCGGCTTGTTTCACGCTCGCCAGCGCGTTGACGAGGTTCGGATACACGGAGATCGGAATACCCGTGATGGGAAAGTTTTGCAGCGCGCGCAGCGTGTGTACGCCGTAGTACGCGGTCGCGGGCACGGCGAGATCGCCGAGAAGGTCGTGTTCGATACGTTCGGTCGGTGCAAGCATGATTACCTCTCAGGTTCTGAAATCGACAGGCGAGCGGGGTCATCTGGCACACCTCGTGTGCAGGTCCGTCGCATTGACTGGGTGATGCGGTTGGGTTATCGAGGCGGCGCCGTCGCGCAGGCGACACACTGCTTCGCGAGCACGTCGGTCGGATCGACCACGCTCACGCGCGCGCCGTTCGCGCCGATCGCATACGGCTCGCGAATCAGCAGCGGCAGTTCCGTGCAGCCGAGAACGATTACTTCGACGCCGTCGGCGACAAGCCCGTCGATCGCCGCGGCGAGGTCTTGCTGGCACTGCCCCGCCGTGAATCCGGCCTTCACGCCTTCCTTGCCGTAGATCGCGTCCATCACGCGCGCCTGCAGCGCGGGTGCCGGGACGACCTGCCGCAAGCCGTGCGATTCGAGCGCCTTTTCGTAGACGCCGCTCGCGAGCGTGCCGGAAGTCGCGAGCACGCCGACCGAGCGCAGCGCGGGAAACGACTCGCGCAGATAACGCACCGTCACCGTCAGCATATTGACGATCGGCACGCCGAGATAAGGCTGTATCCGCTCGACGAAGGCATGCGCCGTATTGCACGGGATCGCGATCAGATCCGCGCCGCCCGTTTCGAGTTTCTTGCAGGTCGCATAGAGCGAGATGGTCGGGTCGGGTCCGTCGCCGATCAGATTCTCCGTGCGATCCGGGATCTGCGGGTTCTGCTCGACGAGCAGCTTGAGGTGGTCCTGATCGCGCCGTGCGGGCGTCGCGCGCACGATCTTGTGAATGAAATCGACGGTGGCCGCCGGACCCACGCCGCCCACCACGCCGACCTTGAAGATCGTCTCGGGCGTGTGGTACTGGCCGCACACCACGTACTGCCCATAAGCCAGGTTCGAATCGACGAGCGGCACGCGCAACGCACCGAGTTCGTCCGCGACCAGCGCGATCTCGGTGAGCCCCGGCACGATGACGTTGGCGCCCTGTTCGATCAGGTCCTCGCACGCCGCCCGCAGCAACTCGACCGGACGGCCACGCAGATTGCCGCTCTTCACGCCATCCTCGCCATAAACGGCCTCGGTGACGAAATCGATGCCGTCGCCGATGCGCGGGTGGATCACTTCGAACTCGGGCGCCGCGAAGTACTTCTCGAACAGGCGCCTGCGCCGCGTATGCGCCGACGCGAGCACGCCCACGCGGCGCACCGCGGGAAATCTTCTGCGCACGTGGCTGCGCACCGCATCGATCATGTCGACGATCTGCAGCGGCGAATTGGCTTTCAGTTCGTCGATGAACGTGTGACTCAGGAAGCACGGCAGCACGACCGTCGTCACGCCGCGCTTCTCGAAGCTGCCGATCAGATCGAAAATGTACAGCTTGCGCTGCGTCAACGTCTCGCTGTCGGCATCGGCGCTGCGAAACGGCTGCTGCTCGAAGATCGCATCGAAGTGCTCGGCGTCGCGCGTGGCCGGCGTCGATTTGATCAGTTTGAAGAACACGTCCGCGCTCGCGAGCGGGCCGAGCCCGCCCACCACGCCGAACTTGCGCGCGCTCGTGGCAGCCGTCACGTCCATGCCGCTCATTTCGTCTCGCCTTCGAGCTGGCCGAACGAAGCCGTCGCCATCGCCGTGCGGCGTTGCTGGCGCGCCACGCGCTGGCCCTCCCACTTCGCGATGGCTGCCGTCGCGATGCTGTTGCCGATCACGTTGGTCGCCGTGCGCCCCATATCGAGAATCTGGTCGATCGCGAGCACCAGCACGACGCCCGATGGCGGCAAATGGAACATCGGCGCCACGGCCGCGACGACCACCACCGAGCCGCGCGCGACACCCGCCATGCCTTTGCTGCTCACCATCAGCACGAGCAGCATCACGATCTGCGTGCCGATCGGCATGTCGATGCCGAACGCCTGCGCGATGAAGATCGCGGCGAAGGCCTGATACATCATCGAGCCGTCGAGATTGAACGCGTAGCCGAGCGGCAACGTGAAGCCCACCACTTTCTTGTCGACGCCGAATTCCTCCAGCTTCTCCGTCAGGCGCGGATACGCCGCCTCGCTGCTCGCGGTGGAGAACGCCAGCATCGCGGGTTCGCGGATCGCCTTGAGCAAGGCCCAGACCGGCTTGCCGAGAAACGCGTAGCCGGCGAGGATCAGCGCGGTCCACAGCAGCGCGAGCCCCGCATAGAAGCTGGCGACGAGCTTGCCGTACGTCGTCAGTACGTCGAGGCCATGCACCGTGATCGCCGATGCCAGCGCGCCGAACACACCGACGGGCGCGAGACGCATCACATAATCGGTCAGTTTCAGCATGGTGGGCACGAGCCCTTCGACGCCCGCGATCAGCGGCGCGACGCGCGGGTCGGACTTGATCACGCTGAGCACGATGCCGAACATCACCGAGAACACGAGAATCTGCAGGATATCGTTGCGCGCCATCGCATCGACGATGCTGGTGGGGAACGCGTGTGTGACGAAGTCCTTGAAGTTCAGGCTCGACGTGTTGAGGCCGGTCGCCACGTCAGCGCTCGTCTGGGACATGTGCAAGCCCGCGCCCGGTTGCAGCAGGTTCGCAAGCACGAGGCCGAGCGCGAGCGAGAACAGCGACGCGCACAGGAACCACGCGATCGAGCGCAGACCGATGCGGCGCACGTCGCTCGTGCCCTCCATGCCGGCGAGACCTGACACGAGCGTGGCGAACACGAGCGGCGCGATGATCATCTTCACGAGCCGCAGGAAGATATCGGTGACGATGGAAAAGTAGCCGGCGATCTCCTTCGCCTGCGCGGCATCGGCCGCCGTGCGATGGCAGACATAACCGACGGCCACGCCGAGCAGCATGCCGGCGAGGATGTAGAGGGTAAGCCGATTCTTCATGTGTCTCCGTCCTGAGATTATTTGCGTCTGGACGGAATTCTAGAGACGGCAGAAAAGACGTGAATGCTAGTGTTGCATACGGCTATGCAATTTTCGCATAACGCGGGATAACCCTAGCGGCGCTATTCGGCTGACCCCGACGAGGCCCGCAGATGCCGCCACAGCGTATCGAGCAGTTCAGTGCGGTTCGTGAGGTCGCGATACACGCGCAACTCCAGCTCCAGTTGCCATTCGGAGCGGCCGGCGGCGACAAGCTGGCCGCTGTCGAGTTCGGCGGCGATCGAGCTCTTCGGCAGCCAGGCGACACCCTCGCCTTCCAGCACGAGCTTCTTCACGACCTCGGCCATGTCGGATTCATAGTGAAGATGCAAGGCGGGCGACGCTTTGCTCTGCTCCATCAGCAACGCGAAGCAGCGCCCAAAGTAGCTCGTCTCCGTATAGGCGATGAACGGCATCGGATGTTCGATCACGCCGGGCAGACGGTACACGTGCGCAAGCCGCTGATTGGGCCTGCATACCGGCATGAAAGTATCGACGCCCACGGTCACGCATTCGTACCTGGTCGGATCGAGATGCAACGGCAGCTGCGGATGGTGATAAGCGAACATCAGCTCGCAGTTGCCGTTGACCAGCATCAGTATCGAATCGTGCACGTTCGCCGGAATCACGCGCGCGCGCACTTCGCCGACATGCTTCGATAGCGTGCGCAGCCACGCGGGCAGGAAGTTGAGTGCGATCGTGTGGCCGGCTGCGATCTGCAGGCTCGTGCCGGCGATGCGCTGTTCGGTGCGAATGATGGCGCGCGTGTCGAACAGCTTGTCGAGGATGTCTTCGGCCGCGTCACGAAACAGTTGCCCTGCCGGGGTCAGGGTCGGCGGAAAGCCGCTGCGATCGACGAGATCGGCGCCGACCCATTGTTCGAGCGACTGGATCCGTCTGCTGAAACCCGACTGCGTGACGTTGCGAAACTCCGCCGCCCGGGAAAAGCTCTGATAGCGGGCGAGCGCGATGAAGTCTTCGATCCACTTGATTTCCATCAGCCATCGGTCTCCGGTCCGGCGACGAATGGACTCGCCGCTGCGCCCGCGATTCTACGCCTGGCCGTGCCGCACGCTGACTATCGGACCGGCGTCAAACCGCCATGCACAGGTACTTGATCACCAGGTAGTCATCGATCCCGTAGTGCGAGCCCTCCCTGCCGAGACCCGACTGCTTCACGCCGCCAAACGGCGCGACTTCGTTGGAAATCAGGCCGGTATTGATGCCCACCATGCCATATTCGAGTTGCTCCGCCACGCGCCAGATGCGGCCGATATCTCGCCCTGGCGCGCCAGGTGCAGCAGGCAACGGGAGAAACCGTGAAAGTGGTGCGGCCAGGAGAGGGACCGTCTCAATCGCTTAACAGAACGCCATATCCCGGCGACTTCGCAGAGATGTTCAGCTTCCTCAGGCAGTACCACAACAGCGCGGAATTGCTGCTGATCACCGGCCGTCCGACTTTCGTCTCGATCGAAGCGATCACGCTGCTCACCCGAATGCCCGCGCAACTGATCAGCAACACGTCAAAATCGCCCGGTAGTCGCGTCGCGATGTCGGACCAGACCTCGGGCTGCACCGTGCCCTGCTCGAAAGGCGTGCGGCACGCGCGGCTCGCTTCGGCGACGACACTCAGCCCGCGTTGCTCGAAAAATGCCTGCTCCGCCGCGACGACGCGTTCGCCGTAAGCCGTCACGAGTCCCAGCTTCTTCGCGCCCAGCGCGTCGCACGCGGCGAGCACGGCCTCGATCGTCGTGACCGCCGCGATGTTCGTCGCTGCCGTCACCCGTGCATTGATCGCGTCAGGTCCGTTCACGACGCCCGCGGCCGTGCAATTCGTCGCGATCAGGTCGACCTTCGCGTCGGCGAGCAGTTGCGCGTGCTGTTCGATGTCGTCGATCAACGTGCGATCGGATTCGATCGACGTGTCGCGAAACGGCAAACGCGTCGTGACGAATTGCACGCCGTCGGGCGCCATCGCCTGAATCTCGAAGTCGCACAGTCCACCCGACGGGTACAGATGCCCGATACGCGCGAGATGACCGAACCCGATGCTCATGCTTGCCCCTTGCGAATTGCGTTAGTCGAAGAAGGTCGTGCGCGCCGCCATCGGATGATGGATGTTGCTGCCCTCGAACAGCGGAAATCGTTCGAAGTCCTGCCGCATCGCGTGGCGCACCGGCGAGTGCATCGCCTCGGTGATCGCCCGTGCGCTGTCGAACATCAGCTTGTTGCGCTGCATGTAGTGCACGCGCGTCCATGGCATCGCGTCGAGCCAGTCGATGCGCGTGAAAATCTCGATCTCGCGCACGCTCGGAAAGTCGAACATGATCTGCGGATGATGCGTGAGGTAGTAGTTGATCCATTCGTCGAAGTCGAGCGCGTGGCCCGGGTAGTGCACGAGGAACTGGCATGGCAGGCTGCCTGCTGGCACGCGCGCGTCGGCATCGGCCACGGGAAACGGACGGCGCAGCATCGCCTGCTGCTCAACGCGGCATCCGGCGAGGCTCGCGAGATTGGCCGCGGCGAGCGCCTGCAAATGGCCGCCTGCCGCGATCGGCGCTTCGAGATCGAACACCGAGTCGTAGTCGAGTTGCATCGCGAAGATCGGCGACGCGCCGTCCCGCGTGTAGTAATCGTCGGCGGATTCCGGCGTGTAAAGGCGGGAGCGGCGCAGCGCGGGCGTCGAGTTGACGATCGCGGCGATGCGTTCGAGGTCGTCGGCGCTGATGCATGCCGCCGGGTCCGGATGCACCCAGGTCACGAGGTAAGAGAACTGCATGATTCGAAATGCCTCCTTGCGTGCCGAAGCGTTCACAACGCGAGCAGAATGGTTTGAATGCGTTCGCGCCGTTGCGCGAAATCGGCTCGCGAATCGCCATCGAACGTGAGTGCGAGCATCAACGCAATGCGCAACTTGTGCGGCGCGAGATCGCCGCCCGCGACTACGCCGTCGCGTGCCAGAAACGCCTGAGGCGGCACCACGCCACGCGCCGCGCGGCTCGACTGCACGACCACGACACCGGCCTCAACCGCCTTGCGATACGCGGCCGCCTCGGCTGCCGCCGGCCGTCCCGGCACCAGTCCCGCGCTGATGATGCCGGCGCTGCCTGCCGCGACCAGCGCGTCGATCGCCACACCGTCGGCACCCGCATACGAGATCGCGATATCGACGCGCGGCAGCGCGAATGGCGCATCCGCTTCCAGCAGCGCTCGTGAGAACCATGCGGATTCGCTACCGCGACGCGTTGCAATCGCACCGCGCCGCCACGCAACACGCGCGTCGGGCTCGATGCGCGCGAGCGGACCGTAGCCCGGCGACTCGAACGCGTTCAGTTCGAAACTGGCCGCCTTGGTCACGTCGCGCGGCGAGAACAGCCAGCCGTCCATCGCGACCAGCACGCCGTGTGCCGCGCTCAGCGGATCGCGCGCTGCCGCAATCGCGCCGCGCAGGTTCGCGAGCACGTCGCTGCCCGCGGTGTTTGCGGGCCTCTGCGCTCCCGTGACGATCACCGGCCGCGCGATGTCGAGCACGAGTTGCAGGAACCACGCGGTTTCTTCGAGCGTCGCCGTTCCGTGGGTCACGATGAACCCTGTGATGGACGGATCGGCGAGCGCCGTGTGCCGTATCAGCCGAGCGAGTTCCACCCAGTCCGCCGGCTGGATCGCCACACTGCCGAGGCTGCGAAACGTGACGGATAGCAGTTCGACGTCGGGCGCGAGTTCGCCGAGCGTCGCGAGCAGGGCGTCGATCGGATGCACGACGCCGCTATCCGAATACTCGACCCAGTCGAACGGGCAACGCGCGTGCATCGCAAATGTGCCGCCCGTACCGATCACGGCGATTTTCGGCCCGCGCGCGGTTTTGGTTGCAGTCGATAAAAAGCTCATCGTCTCAGCGGCGCAGCCGAACGTAGAGATTGCCGCCGTCGATCCGGACCTCATGGCGCCGCGTATCGCGCACGATCGGCGCGGTCGTGCCCTTGCCCGTGCGCACGTCGACGAGGCCAGCGTGCAACGGACATTCGATCTCGTGACCGTCGAGCAGGCCCTCGCTCAGCAACGCGTTGCCGTGCGTGCAGATATCGTCGAGCGCATGGATTTCGCCGGCGACGCGAAACAAGCCGACCTTCACGGTGTCGATCGTCACGCCCAGACAATCGTTACCGTCAAAACACCGATCGAGCTCGCCGAGCAGATGCCACGCGTCGGCGGCCATCGATAGCGCCGGCGCCCCGCCGCTCGCGAGCGCCGCCTCAGCCGCGTGCGCAGGCGCGTGAACCGTGCGCCCGCATACCGAGGCAATAGGAATGACCTTCATAGCGCATAGTCCTTTTGCAGATTGATCACGTCATGACGCTGCATTGCGCCGATCAGGTCCGCGACGCGCGCGAGACCGCGCTGCTCGCAGAACGCACGCAGCCCGTCGATCACGCGCGGCATCGCGTTCGGCGTAATGAAGTTGGCGGTGCCGACCTGGACCGCTGCGCAGCCCGCGAGCATGAACTCGATCGCGTCTTCCGCCGTGCTGATGCCGCCGCAGCCGATCACGGGAATCTCGACGGCCTCGGCGCACTGGTGGGCCATGCGCAGCAGAATCGGCCTGGTCGCGGCGCCGGTCAGGCCACCCATCACGTTCGCGACGCGCGGCCTGAAGGTCCGCACGTCGATCGCCATCGCCAGAATCGCGTTGCAGCACACGAGTGCATCGGCGCCGGCGGCTTGCGCGGCGAGCGCGACTTCGACCAGGTTGCCGGCGTTCGGCGTCATCTTGACCCACACGGGGACGCGGGTGCTCGACTTCATCGCGCGCACGACCTGATACGTCGCCTCGGGGTCCATGCCGAACGCCTTGCCGTTCTTTTTCAGGTTCGGACACGACACGTTCGCCTCGATCGCCGCAATGCCGCTCGTACCGATGCGCCCCGCCAGCTCGCCGAACTCGGCCACCGAATTCGCGGAGATGCTGCCCACGATCGGCGGCGTATAGCGCTGGTAGAACGGCACCGTCGTATTGATGTAATAGTCGGCGCCCTTGCTCGGAATGCCGATCGAAAACAGCGTCGCGTCCTTGAACTCGGCAACCCGCGGCGGCGGTACGCCTTCGCGAATGTCGGCGGTGATCGTCTTGGTGACGATCGCGCCGAGGCAATTGAGATCGAACACGCGCGCGTTGCCGTGCGCGAAAGTGCCGGACGCGGGCATGACGGGATTGGCGAGCGTGAGTCCGCCCACCTTGACGCTCAGGTCTACCATGATGTCGTTTCCTGCAAATCGAACACGGGGCCCTCCCAGCACACGCGCCGGAAGGTCAGACGGTCGGAATCGGCATGCGCGCGGAATGGACGCACGCACGCATAGCACGAGCCGATTCCGCAACCCATGTGCTGCTCGATCGCGGTTTGTCCCGCCACGCCCCACGACTTGCCGAGCTTCTGGAGCAGCATCAGAAGCCGGTTCGAGCCGCAGGTGGACAGGAAGTCGAACGGCGCTTCGGCGTGCAGCGCTTCGAGTTGCGCTTCGACGCGCGCGGGATCGCTGCTGCCGTCTTCGTCGGTGACGATATGAACCGTCGCGCCCGCCACGCGCAAACGCTCGGCGGACATCACCACGGCCTGGCTGCGCGCGCTTAGCACGGAGCTCACGCACGCGCCCCGCGCGATGGCATGCGCCGCGAGTGGCGCGAGCGTCGCAAGGCCTACCCCGCGCGCCAGCAGCAAGACATGGCGCGTCTTTTCAGGCAATTCGAAGCCACGACCGAGCGGTCCGAGCGCATCGAGCGTGTCGCCTGGCCGCAACGTCGCCAGCCCTTGCGTGCCGATACCCTGCACCTTGTAGAGAAACTCGACGGTGTGCCGCAGCGGATCGGCGCCGTAGACGCTCATCGGCCGCCGCAGAAACGACGTGCCCGCGGCGCCCGGCGGGCACGCGAGATGGAAGAACTGGCCCGGTTGCGCGAGCGCGGCGCCGATCGGCGCGGCGACGATCATGTGACGATACTCCGCGTTGACGGGTATGTTCTGCAGCACGCGGCACGCGTGCTCGGCGATATCGAGCGCGACAGTACCGCGGCAAGAATCCGTATGGGTCGCGCAGGGCGACGCAATGACTTCTGTCATGACTGATTGTCCTCGGTGCGGTCGACGCGCAGCGCGTCGAGGTCCGCGAAATTGCTGGCGATCGGCAGCGGCCTATCCGCCAGGGTCATCATGTGGAGCGCTTCGAATTTCATGTAACTGATCAACCAGAGGCCGCTCGCCGCGTCGCGCCGGTAGTGTTCGTTCGTGACCGCGCCCAGCCACACCGCCCCTGCGCGCGTGTCCGCGTCCTCGCGCAGCGCCACCTGCATCAGCCGCCAGTTCGCCTGCGCCACGCCGCGCGCGACATCCACCTTGAGCGTCTCGCTGACGTAGTAGTGCATCGCGAAGCGCCACGGCGAGTTGAGAAACCAGCGCTCGATCGCTTCACGTCCGACGAGGTCGCCGCCGAAACCATTGCCGCCCGCCCAGACGGCATCGCCGGTGAAGCAGGCCGCTTGCTGGTGTGCGATGTCCGCGAGCGCTTCGCGGTCGAGCTTGCGGTAGTCGCCACCGTACTTCGCGTCGGCGAGCGCGCCGTAGTGCGCCTTGAGTGCGCGAATCGCTTCGATCGCTTCGAGCCGTTCGACGCGTGCCGCGAGCGCTGCCATCTGCGCGCCGCTGTATGTGGGCGTGTCGTTGCGGGTACGTGCGTCGGCCACTCCCATCGAGATCGCGCTCATGCGGCAAGCTCCTTGAGCGACGTGCCGGGGTCCGCGAGGCGCGCGAGGTCCACGGGCATCGCGCTGGCGACAAGCTTTTCGAGGAAGCGCCGCTCACGGCCCGCGTTGACGAGCACACCCGCGACGATGCGACCGTCGCGCACGCTCAGCGCCGCGCAGGGTCCAGCGCCCGGTTCGCCGCGCAGCACGACCTCGTCGCGCGGATCGGGCTGGCCAACGACCTGGATGTTGTTGCCGAGCTGATCGGTCCACATCCATGGCGTTTCGCGATACGCCTGCGCGCGGCCGATCAGGGTCTGCGCGACCGCGAGCGCCTGGTTCTCGGCATTGCGCCACGTTTCCTGACGCAGACCACCGCGCTCGCTCTCGCCATCGAGCACATGCGCGACGTCGCCGACCGCGTAAAGCCACGGCGCATGCGGACTGCGGCAGGTTTCGTCGACGTCGACGCCCTGGCGTCCCGCGAGCCCCGTGCCCGCGAGAAACGCCGGCGCGCAATCGACGCCGATCGCGATCAGGATCGTGTCGGCGGCGACGTCGAAGGCTTCGCGTGATCGCGTTTGCGTGGTGTCGACGAGTTTGCAACGCACGACATAGCGCGTGCCGTCGGTGGCAAGTTGCGCCGCTTGCGCTGCGTCCGCGATCGACTCGACGGCGACCCCCAGTTCCACCCGCACGCCGCGCGCACGATGCTCGCGCAGCAGCCACTCGGACATCACGGGGGACAGGCAGCGGGCGAGCACGCGCTCGCCCGCTTCGAGCACCGTCACCGGCACGCCGAGCTCGAGCGCCGACGACGCCACTTCCATGCCGATCACGCCTGCCCCGATGATGGCGAGGCCACGGCTCTCGCGCAGCGCGCGGCGCAGCGCGAGGCTATCGTCGACCGTGCGCAGCAGGTGTACGCCGGGCCGGTTCGCGCCGGGAATCGCGCCGTCGCGCGGCGCGCCGCCCGTCGCCACGACCAGGCGATCGAACCGCACTTGGGTGCCGCTCGCGAGTGTCAGCACGCGCTCAGTCGCATCGAGCGCGACCGCACGTTCCTGCAGGCGGTCGATACGCGCATCGCGCAACGCCGACGGCTCCCAGAACGCTGCGGGCGCCAGAACGAGCGGCGACGCCGCGAGCGTCGGCTCGGTTTCGCTCGTCAGCCATTCCTTCGAGAGCGCGGGCCGCTCGTAGGGCGGATGACGCTCGTCGCCTACGAGCGTGATGCGCCCCGCGAAGCCCAGCGACACGAGATGCTGCACGACGCGTCCGCCAGCATGGCCCGCGCCGACGACGACGACGTGCTTCACGTCATCCGGTTCAAATGGATCGTGCTTCATGATTCGATCTCACACACTGGTCCCGGCGCGATACAGCACGCCCTTGGCGCCGATGCACGTAAAGCGACGCGGCTCGCGCGGCGGAATCAGGATCGCCTCGCCCGCGACGAGCCGGTAATGCTCGCCGGCCGCATCGATATCGAACTGGCCTTCGAGAATCGCGACGACTTCCTCGCCGCGCGCTCCCGCTGCCTCGTCGCGCACTTCGCTCGGCTCGAACACCGCGAACTCCGTGCTCAAGAGCGCGCCTTGCGCGCGCACCGTTTGGCTCGCCGCGTGCGGATCGCGCCAGCGCTCACCTGCCTGAACTGCCGTGCATTGCGCGATGTCGCCGGCCAGATTGTCAGCGCGATTATTCATTTGCGTCCCTCATCATCGATTGGCGAGCGGGTAATACGGCGTGTCGTCCTGCGCGCCATATTCCGCGCGCGGCGGCGACACCACGTTCAAGCGCATGCTCACGCCTTGCGCGCCGTAGCAGTTCTTGCCGTAGTGACTGAGGCCTGCGGGAATGATCATCGCGTCGCCTTGCGCGAGCGTGCGCTCGACGTCGGGCGTGTCCGGCCGCACCTCGAAGATCGAGCACGAACCGAGCACCTGCAGCGACGCTTCCTCGCCGTGATCGTGCGCCTTCGCGGGCAGATTCGTGCCCTCCTGCTCGACGAACCTGATCACCGCAACACTCATCGTCGCGCCGATCATCGTCTTCATGTACAGGCCGTTTTCGACCACGGTCTTCAGGCCGTGATCGATGCCAAACACGCGGCATTTCGCCATTTGCTGTCTCCTTCAGGTTCAGACCGGACGCACCGGCCGATCGCGTCAACGTTCAGGGCAGCGGACGCATGACAAAAGTCTCGTCGGCGCGAAAACGCGCGGACTCGTATCCGTCGATGACGGCCGGCTGGTTATAGAACTCGATTGCAGGCGCGATCTCGGCCAGCGACAGCAGCAGGTACATCAAGGTCATCGCTCCGGGATGCTCGTCGAGCGTCGCGAGCGCGTAGCCGTTCAGATATGCGACGACGTCGTCGACCTGCGGCAGGATCGCGTCGCGAAACGCAAGAATGGCTTCCATGCCGACCGCGTGGCGTTGCGCGTTGCGTGCGGTTTCGGTCTCGAGCGCCCAGATGTCGACGAACGGCGCGAGCGACTCGAAACCCGCGGGCAATGTGCGGGCGACGGGCGCTTTTCTGCTGACGAAATTGACCGGCTGGGTAGGCATTGCGGTGCTCATGTTCGATTCCTGGTTAAACCGTCGCACCGGCCGCGACGCCTTGCGCCAGCATCCGTTCGACGACGTGATACGCGTGGCGCACCAGCAGTTCGTTGTCCTGCAACACCATCACTTTTTTCGCGCCCGTTTCGGCCGCGCGTTGCGTGCGTTCGAGCGTGCTGAAGTCTTCGAGCAGCACGTCGCGCAGCGCGACTTTCATGTATTCGAGGAAGAAGCGGCCGCCGGGCGTCGTCATTTCGGGGTAGTACACGCGTGCGTCGACGAGCGTCTGGTTGTGCGAGATCGGACGGAAGTTGTACGCCTGGCAATAGTTCGGACGCAGCGAAACGTAAAAGTCCGGGAACACGATGTTCATGTCGAACAGCCAGTTCGGGCTCCTGGTCCAGTTCACGCCTGACGGCAGCGCGTCGAGCGCAAACGCGTGCTTCGCGCTGCCGATGCCCGCGCGCAATGCCGCCGCCGCGATCGGGCGTTTATGCCCCTGCTCGGACAACGCGTTCTGCGCGGCGGCGCCGCCCTCGGTCACCGCCTTCGGGTTGCCATAGACGGACTTCTGGTTGCCCGCCAGCGAGAGCCGCCGATGAAATTCGCCGCACAGCGCGTCGAGCGGCGGCATGCTTTCGTTGTCGCTTTTGTCGATCGCGTCCGCGATCGAATTGCCGTGCACGTAGGCGACGTGATACGCCTCCTGGAACGCGTCGAGCGCGAGCTTCCAGTTGCAGTTGACGACCGTTTGCCAGCCGAAGCCGGCGGTGAGCTTATCGAACGGATAGCCCTCGATGTCGCCGAACATCGGCCTCATGTAATCCGCGAGCGAGACCGGCGGATTCGGGTCCATGTTCACGAAGATGAAGCCTTGCCACACGTCGCACGCCACACGCGAGAGGCCGAACTGCTCGCGATCGAGACCGAAGAAGCACTTCTCGTCGGGCACACCCGTGAGTTTGCCGTCGAGGTCGTAGGCCCAGCCATGAAACTTGCAGAAGAATTTGCGGGTGTTGCCGCACTTGTCGTAGACGATCTCGTTCATGCGGTGCGCGCACACGTTGTGCATGGCGCGGATCTCGCCCTGACGATTGCGCACCACGATGATCGACGTGTCGCACGCGGCAAGGTCCTTTACGAAGTAGTCGCCCGGCTTCGGAATCTCCTCCATCCGACCGACCTGCAGCCACGTCTTCTTGAAGATGTGTTGCTTCTCGCGCTCGTAGTACTCCGGCGAAATGTACGGCTCGACCGGGATCGGACCGGAGCCGAGTTCGGGATACCGGCCGGTCAGCGTGCCTGCCGGCGCGGGGACTTCGGGGGACAGCAAGGTCGTGGACACGATAGCTTCACCTCAAAAACGAATGTCGTTTATTAATGAATAGTATTCTGTTTTGAAAAATTTTGATCGTCAAGTGTCTTTTGCTGATTTCGCGAAACAGGGGCATGTCCGCGCGAATCCGAACGGGAGCGCTGTAATGAAACACGGGAAGCATGGGTTGATCGCGCAAGCCGCACACAGGCTCTTTCAGCAGCAAGGCTTCACGGCGACGAAGATGGCGCAGATCGCCTCGGCCGCCGGCATGACCGCGGCGAATCTGTACGTGTACTTCGACTCGAAGCTCGCGATCCTCTATGAGGTGTATCGGTCTTTGGCGCGACATTCCAGGCGTCGACGCGAACTTCGCCAATGCGCGCTCATCGAAGCTCTCGCGCGACGGCACCGCCGAGCCGTGCCGTCGCGCGCTTTTCTGAACGAAATGGAAGTCGCGGTCGGCAGCGTCCGACACGCACCGGCGTAGGCGTGGCGGCTTGATAGAATGCCCCGAACCGACCACCGCCCTTCCGATAGAGAGCCCTCAAGTGCCGCAAATCAAAAAAGCCGTCAAGCGGGAAGCCATTTTGACGGCCGCGTTCAACGCCTTCAGCGAAAAGGGTTATTCAGCCACGACGATGACCGAAATCGCCCGTCTCGCGGGCACCACGGTCGCCAATCTGTACGTCTACTTCGACTCCAAGCTCGTCATCCTTTATGAAATCTACGAGCCCTGGCTGATCGAGCAATTGCATCGGCTGCGCAGCGAAGTGGCGTTGCTCAACGGTCCGCGCAGGAAGATCGAGCGCATCCTGGCGGGCCTCTGGGACGACATCCCGGCCGCCGACAACGCCTTCGCGAACTCGTTGATCGACGCACTCGCGAGCGCGCCCGCGGGTCTTGCGAAACCGAACAATCTGCTCGTATCGGTCGAGAATTTCCTCACGCAGCTCCTCAAAGACGCGCTGCCCGCCGAGCGCGTCGCGGCCCTCGGCGGCGACCTGTTCGCTCACGTGATCTGGATGGCGTTCGACGGCTTCGTGATCAATCAGCGTATCGGCGATCACCGCGACATCCAGCGCATCACCGCGCTCATGACCACGCTGCTATTGGGTGAGGCGCCGCGACATGACGTAAGCTGAGCAGGCGACGCGGCCTCGACCCAGGATTTTCCCGAACCACGCCTAAATTATTTTGAAATCTTTGACGCCTCGAAAATAGAATGTCATTCTGTATTCGAGCGCAGACAACAGCTTCCGCCTGCGCCGGGCGGGCAAGCCGCACAAAGCGCGGATAGACACGTGATCCGCGCTTTCGGCCACGAGGTCATCCACGAGGGACTGGCATCGTGCTTGCCTGATCTTTCCGGTAGTTCGTTCGAAAAAGTCATCCCATGGCGGCCATCTCCGAAAGTCCTCTCGCACTCGCACTCGACCCGCCCGCGCGCACCACGCGCCGCGTGCTGGCCCTTTGTTTCCTTACGATCGTGACCGAAGGCTATGACATCGGCGTCATGGGCACTATCGTTCCGTCGATGCTCGCCGACCCGGTGTGGAAGCTCACGCCGATCGAAGTCGGCGCGATGAGTAGCGCGGCGCTGTTCGGCACGCTGTTCGGCTCGTATTTCATCAGCGTTCTGACCGACCTGATGGGCCGCAAACGTCTCCTGATTGCGTGCGTGGCGCTGTTCTCGCTGTCGATGCTGGGTGCGGCCGTTGCGCCCACGCCGTTCATTTTCAGCGTGATGCGCTTCATCGGTGGACTCGGCCTCGGCGGCGTCATTTCCGCGGCGGCGGCGCTCACGGTCGAATACTCGCCGACGCCCAGGCGCAACCTCAATTTCGCCATCATGTATTCGGGCTACGCGATCGGAGCGTTGGTTTCCGCTGTGATCGGGATGGCGTTTCTCGCGTCGCATGGCTGGCGCTTCGTCGTCGCGGTAGGCGCGTTGCCGCTGCTCGCCCTTCCCGTGCTGATCAAGCTGCTGCCCGAGTCGCTCGCCTATCTGATGGCGAGCGGCAAGCGACGCGAGGCCGATGAGCTCGCGCAACGGCTCGGCCTGTCGATCGCGTCGCTCGACAGCATTCCCGTCGAGGCGGTGGCCAAGCCGTCGCTGCGCGTCGTCTTCGGCGAGGTGTTCTCGCACGGCAACTGGTGGTCGACGCTTTGTCTGTGGCTCGCGCAAGTCGCCGCGGTACTCGTGATCTACGGGCTTGGCACCTGGCTGCCGCAACTGATGCGCAAGCTCGGCTATGACCTCGGCTCGAGCCTGTCGTTTCTGGCGGTCTTCATGCTCTCCTCGGCGATCGGCGGCATTCTGATCGGCCGCGTCGGTGATCGGCTCGGCCCGCGCAAGACGATCGTCGGCGGCTACGTGATCGGCGCGCTCGCGATCTGCGGACTGACGGTGAGGGGCGGCGTGTTCACGAACTACGCGCTGGTGGCGCTCGCCGGGCTGGGCAGTATCGGAGTGGCGATGGTGCAGCTCGGCTATATCGCAAGCTTCTACCGGCCGTTCGCACGAGCGAGCGCGACGGGCTGGGCAGTCGGCATAGGCCGGATCGGCGCGATGGCGGGGCCGATGCTCGGCGCATGGTTCGCCGCGTCGCATCTCGACGTGCGCCTGAATTTCATCGCCTTCGCCGCGTCGGCCCTCGTCGCCGCGCTCGCCATCGCTCTGTGCAGGCCGCGCCACGCATGACACGCCGCAGAGCCGGTGCAAACCGGCCTGCGACCTGATCTCCTCCTTCTTTTTTCCTACCTGCCATCGGCATGAGACCGTTACCTAATCCTTTCGCATACGCAATCAGTACCCCTTATGTTTCGTTGAGTTGTCTGGTGTTGTGTGTGGGTGTGACAGCATCGTCCGCACACGCGCAAAGCAGCGTCACGCTGTACGGCAGCATCGATGAAGGCGTTGGCTACGTGACCAATGCGAAGGGAAGTTCGCAAGTCGTCATGGGGCCGATCAGCGTGCCCGACCAGTTCGGCTTCAAAGGCTCGGAAGATCTAGGGGGTGGATCGAAAGCCGTATTCCAGCTGGAGAACGGTTTCTTCTCGAATACGGGCGCTTTCGCCACTTCGGGCGTACTGTTCAGCCGCAAGGCCTTCGTCGGGCTTTCCGACAAACGTTGGGGCACGCTCACACTCGGCAGGCAGTGGGATCTGACCGACGATGTGCTTCTGCCCAACGCGAACGGCGCTGTCCAGTACAACTACTTGCTGTACCGCCCCGCCAACATCGACAACGATGCGGTCACCCCCGTGAACAACACTGTGAAGTACGCAAGCAATCCGTGGCATGGAGTGTCGGCGCGCGCGATGTACGGCTTCACCGATCCTTCGACGGGACAGGGCCGCTATGTAGGCGGCGCGCTCCTCTACAAGACCTCGGCGCTGCAACTGGGCGCGGTATACAGCGACACCCGCAACAAGTCGTACGCCTTCAATACGTCGCTTGGCTACGTCAGTTTCCTCGGTCAGGACCTTACCGGCGGCACGCCATTCAAGGCGCGCAATACCGAGATCTTCGGTGTGGCCGGCACGTATATACCCAATCGCCAATGGGCGTTTCACGCTGTCGTCGATACGGTGAAAATCGCCAGCGATACGGATTCAACGCGTGCTACGACAACTGAGTTAGGCGTGGACTGGAACGTCACGCCATTCGACACCGTGCTGCTCGGCGGCTACCGCACGTGGTTCGACGGAAAGACCTACACGACCGCCGGTCTCTCGAACCTGTATCACCTTTCGGTGCGCACCATGCTCTACGCCGAGCTGACTTATCAGCACGCGGGTGGCGGCGCGCAAGCGGCGCTGCTCTCGTTGTCGCCGTCGTCGCGCAGCGATCAGGCGTCGGTGCGCATTGGCGTGCAGCACTTCTTCTGACTGAGCTTGCGACCGGTGCTTCGATCGACGACAGCAAGTCGCATATGGGTGCACCGGTAACGACCTGGGAGAACGGTTGCATCGCGATGCGACGGCACCGGCTTCCCGCGCACAGAGAAAATCGATCGGCGCTGCCGCCATCCCATCAACGATCCCGTCACGCTGGCGAGGTTTCGGTGTTCAGCTTCGACACCGCACCCGTCTTCTCGTCGTAGCGGTAGCCTTGTTTCTCGAGTTGAGCGCTGATCGTTTCGACGAGCACCTGCTGCTGAATCTCCTTGCGCAGTAATTCATGCTCCGGCTTGAGCTGGGCCAGTTCAGCGGCAAGCCGGCGGCTCAATGTCGCTTCACCTGCGCCGCGGGCAAGGACGACGACCATTTTTTCATTCGCCTGAGCCAGTTGCTGCTTCAGTGCGTTCGAGTAGTCGGACCATTTCCTGACGGTCTCCCGCGCTTCGGCAATTGCGGCGGCATGCGCGTCCGCGTCGCGCGTCATCTGCGCCTTCAATGCCTCGAGCTGCTGAGAGTCGGCAGTCACCGGCGACGCCGACTCCAGGCCCGCGACGTTCTCGCTCGCCACCGCGCTTTCGGCCAGTTCGGCCGCGCGCTGCTGCTCCGCGTCGGCACGCTCCTGCGCCTCGGACAAGCTGGCCGACAGTCTCGCGATTTCGGAGGCGCCCGCGTCACGCTCATCGGTCAGGCTGGCGATCTGCGTCTGGACATTCTGCAATTCAAGTGCGGCGGCATTCCGTTCAGCCTGCGCGCCCGCGACCTCTTCCCGGCGGGCCGCGTGCGCTTCCTGCTCGGCCTGCAGCTCCGCGCGAATCGCCTCGAGCTCGCTTTGAAGACGAGCGACCGCTTCGGAATGCGCCGCTTCCAGCGCCGCACGCTCCGTTTCGTCGGCCGGCGTTTCGACGACTGACCCAGCCGACTCGTTCGCCACCTCGCCCTCGCCCGCGGCGTCGGTCTTTTCGTGCGAAACCGCTCCGCGCTCCGCGGCCAGTTCCGCGCTCTGCAGTTCCGCTTCGAGGAGCGAAACGCGCTCAGCAAGTTCCTGCGCGCGCTTCTCCGCCGCGTCGGTCCGTTGCACGGCGAGCGCAATGTCCTCTTCGAGACCGGCTACCGCGTCGACTTTCTCGTCGTAGGCGCTCGTCATCTTATCCAGTTGGACTTGCAGCGCATCGAGTTCCTGGACGGTGGTTTGCAGTTCCGCAAGCGCGTCGTCGCGCTCGTCGCTGGCGTCCTCGACACGCTGGCGCATCGCGGCGAGGCGTCGCGCCACCGCGCGTTCCGCTTCGTCCTGCGCTGAGCTCCACAGCCGGTCGAGCGCATCGCGCATGGTGTCGGTCACGGTCTCCGGCAAAGCCGGACGTTCGACGACCTGCGGCACCCGCGGGGCACGCGTTTCACGCCACTTGCGCAATGCCGCTGCCACCGCGACCACCGAGCCTGTATGGACTTCGGACCAGATGGCTACCGGAGACACCTTCTCGCCCTCTTCGGCCATCCGGTTTGCGATTTCAGCGACGAGTTCGTCCGTGATCGTAATGTTGCTTGACATGCCTGCCTCGACAAAGTGCACGTGGTGACGAATACCGTTTCGTCGTTCGGGAAGCGGCCCCGCGCTGGGACTCGCCTCGCATACCTACGAATTGTCGAGTAGTTTCCCGGCGGTCAATCGTTCGAAAAGCCGAGGTTACGGGGAGGTATTCGTCGAATTGCGCCACCAAAGGTCCGGCACACATGCATTCAGAGCTTTCCGGCGATCCGATCCGCGTGATACGACGAACGCACGAGCGGCCCCGACACCACTTCCATGAACCCCAACTTCAAACCTTCGTCGCGTAGCATGTCGAACGTCGCGGGCGGCACGTATCGCCGCACCGGCATGTGAAACCGCGACGGCGCGAGATACTGGCCGATCGTCAGCACGTCGACGTCATGGGCACGCAGATCGCGCATCGTCGCGAGCAGTTCGCTGTCGGTCTCGCCGAGCCCGGCCATCAGGCCGGATTTGGTCAACACCGCCGCGTTCTGGCGTTTCGCGCGCGATAGCAGTTCGAGCGAGCCGAGGTAGTCCGCGCCGGCCCGTGCGGCCCGATAGAGCGACGGCACCGTCTCGAGGTTGTGATTAAAAACGTCTGGCCACGCCACGGACAGAGCATCGAGCGCGCGGTCGATTCGCCCGCGAAAATCCGGCGTCAGGATTTCCACGCGAATGCCCGGCACGCGCTCGCGCACGAGCGCAATACAACGCGCGAAGTGCGCGGCGCCGCCGTCGCGCAGATCGTCGCGGTCCACCGATGTAATCACGACGTAGCGCAGCCCGAGCGCCGCGACGGCGTCGGCAAGCCTCGCGGGCTCGTCGTCGTCGAGCGCTTGCGGCCGTCCGTGCGCGACGTCGCAGAACGCACAGCGCCGCGTGCAGATCCCTCCCATGATCATGAATGTCGCCGTGCGCTGCGCGAAACACTCGCCGATGTTCGGACACATCGCCTCCTCGCAGACCGAATGCAAGCTGTGCTCGCGCAGCACCGCCGCCATGCCCGCGACGGTTTCGCTCATCATCGGCCGCGCGTGCAGCCAGGGCGGCTTCGGCAATACGGTCGAATGGTCCGCCGGCACGATCTTCACCGGAATGCGGGCGAGCTTGTCGCGGTTGCGCTTGCCATGCTGGCCAAGCGCCGTGAGGCTGTCGGTATGAGGAGCGGCGTCCATCGCGGTTATCCGAAGAACTCGTTGAGCAGGCGGTTCACCTCCGATGCAGCCTCCATCTGCACCATGTGTCCTTTGCCGTCGATCACGTGCACACGCACCTGAGCGGGCAGCCCCTGCGCGTGCGCGGCAGGAATGATCTGGTCCTGCGCCCCCCAGATCACCAGCGTGCGAGGCGCGAGCGTGTCGAGCCGCTCGCGATAGACGCGGCTTTGCACCCCGCCTTCGAACGCGGACGCGGCAATCTTGCGCAGCGCGTCGTTCACGCCTTCGAGCCGCTTGTACTTGACGATGTCTTCGATCAGTTGCCGCGTGACCAGCGACCCGTCGGCAAAAAGCTTCACCAGATGCGGCTTCAGGGCGTTGCGGCTGCTGCCCTCGACGAAACCTTCGATGTACTCGCGATTGATCTCGTCGCCGAGCCCCGCGCCCGCGATCAATGCCAGCGACGCGACGCGTTCGGGCGCCTTCGCGGCGACCGTCATCGACACGGCGCCACCCATCGAATGGCCGACCATATGCGCGCGCTCGATGCCCCGGTCGTCGAGAAACGCGATTACGCTGTCGGCCAGTTCGTCGAGGCTGCCCGTGTCGACCGCCTTGCCCGACTCGCCATGCCCCGGCAGATCGAGCGCCCACACGGCGCGGTGCGCGGCGAGCTCCGCATGATTGAAGAGCCAGTTGTTCAGATCGCCGCCGAAACCGTGGATCAGCACCGCGGGCGTGCCGCCGTCGCCGATCTTCAGGTAACGCACGGTGCGCCCGCCGATCTGCGCCTTTTGCGGCTGCGGCCCCGCCTCCGCCGTGTCCGCGGTGGCCGGCACGAAGTCGCGCTGGAACGCCTCGACCGCCGCATCGATGTCGGCCTCGGAGCTCGCTTCGTCGGCGACGACGCCGAGCAGCGCTCCGATCGGCAGCGTGTCGCCCTGCTGCGCGATCTGCCTGCGCAGCGTGCCGTCGAAAGCGCACTCGACGCCCGACGAAATCTTGTCGGTCTCGACATCGAGTATCTCGTCGCCCTTCGCGACTTTTTCGCCGACCTCCTTCAGCCAGCCGTTGACCTGTCCCTGCTCCATCGACAGCCCCCACTTGGGCATCGTGATCATGTGAATCGGCATTGCTCAGCTCCTTACTTTCCGCACGGCCGCGGCGATGTTCTCGGCCGACGGGATATACAGATCTTCGAGCACGCCTGCGAAAGGCGCGGGCGTATGCGGCGCGGTCACGAGTTCGATCGGCGCCTTCAGCGAATGGAACGCGCGCTGCGCGACCAGCGCGGCGATATCGGTCGCAATCGAGCAGCGCGGATTCGCCTCGTCGACCACGACGACGCGCCCGGTGCGCTCGGCGCTTTCCAGGATCGTTTCCTCGTCGAGCGGGGAGGTCGTGCGCAAATCGATCACCTCGACCTGGATGCCCTCTTTCGCGAGCTTTTCGGCGGCATCCGTCGCGTGGTGAACCATCCGGCCATAGGTGACGATGGTCGCGTCGTCGCCTTCGCGCACCACGTTCGCTTCCCCGAACGGAATCGCATACGACTCTTCCGGCACGTCGCCCTCGCGGCCATACAGCAGCTTGTGCTCGCAGAAGATGACCGGGTCGTTGTCGCGAATCGCCTGGATCAACAGGCCCTTCGCGTCGTACGGCGTCGACGGGCACACCACTTTCAGGCCGGGGATATGGGTGAACATCGACGTCAGCATCTGCGAGTGCTGCGCGGCCGCGCGCAGGCCAGCGCCCTGCATCGTGCGAATCACGACTGGCGTCAGCGCCTTGCCGCCGAACATATAGCGAAACTTCGCGGCCTGATTGAAGATCTGGTCGAAGCACACGCCCATGAAATCGATGAACATCAGTTCTGCCACCGGACGCATGCCGCACGCGGCCGCGCCGACCGCGGCGCCGATGAAGCCGCCTTCGGACAGCGGCGTGTCGAGCACGCGCCCCGGATACTTGTGAAAGAGCCCTTTGGTCACGCCGAGCACACCGCCCCACGCATCCTGTTCACCGGGGGACCCGGCGCCACCCGCGTTGTCCTCGCCCATCACGATGACAGTTTCGTCGCGCGCCATCTCCTGGCTCAGCGCTTCGTTGATCGCCTGAGAAAACGTGATCTTCCTTGCCATGACTGTCTCCTGTCGATCGGAGTTAGCGCTTTAGCTGTCGAACAGAGTTGGCGCTTTAGCGCTTACTCTGGTCCCATGCAACGCACTTATTCCGATCCTATGCAAAGCTCAAGATTGAATGGTTTCGCGCCGCGGGTTACGGATAGGACACGTAGACGTCGGTCAGCAGGTCGGCGGCCGTCGGCAGAGGCGCGGCCTTCGCTTCCGTCACCGCGCCGTCGATCAGTTGCTTCACCTTGGCATCGACGCTGCGCAGTTCGTCGGTGCTGAGCATTTCGGCGCGCACCACGCGTTCCTCGAAACGCTTCAGGCAGTCTTTTTCGTCGCGCAGCTTCTGCACTTCGCCGGGCGCGCGATACGTTTGCGCATCGCCTTCGAAGTGACCGAAATAGCGCGACAGCTTCACTTCGACGAGCGTCGGGCCACCGCCGCCGCGCGCCCGCTCGATCGCGGCGCCGAGCGCCTCGTGCACCGCGAAGAAATCGAAGCCGTCGACGATCACGCCGGGCATGCCAAAGCCGCTCGCGCGGTCGGCGATGTTGTCGGCCGCGACCGACCACGTCGACGAGGTCGCCTCCGCATAGCCGTTGTTCTCTGCGACGAAGATCGCCGGCAGGCGCCAGACGGAAGCGAGATTCATCGATTCGAAGATCACGCCCTGGTTCGACGCACCGTCGCCGAAGAAGCACACGCCGACGCCGCCGGTCTTCCTGAGCTTCGCGGCAAGTGCGGCGCCGCACACGAGCGGACCACCCGCGCCGACGATCCCGTTGGCGCCGAGCATCCCTTTCGACAGATCGGCGATATGCATCGAGCCGCCCTTGCCGCGGCACACGCCGGTGCTGCGGCCGTAGATTTCGGCCATCATGCCGGGCACGTCGACGCCCTTCGCGATGCAGTGGCCATGACCACGGTGCGTGGTGGCGACATAGTCCGCGTCGTTCAGATGCATCATCGTGCCGACCGCCGACGCTTCCTCGCCGGCATACAGATGCACGAAGCCGGGTATCTCGCCGGTGGCGAATTCGACGTGCAGGCGCTCCTCGAACTCGCGGATCGTGCGCATCATCCGGTACGCTTCCAGCAGCTTTTCCTTGCTCAACTGCGTCGATACAGACATGGTGTGTCTCCAGGGAATGATCTCGATGTTCACTGCTACTTCAACCAGCTTTGCTTCAGGCGTTCGCTTCCTCCTGAGTTGATTACCTCCGACGCGCCGCCGCTTCACGCATCAACTGCCGCGACGCGCAATAGCGCAGCGTGCGGCCGACATCGACGGTGAGCGGTCCCGCCCAGTCGAGCGCGATCTCGTAGCGGTCGTCGCGTTCGAGCTCGATCTCGCGCTCGCCGTCGAAGGCGAGCGTCCCTTGTTCGGTATGCAGCGGCGTCCAGCAGCCCGCTTCGAAGCGCTCGCAGGTGCGCATCGTCACCCGATCGACACGGCCCGGCGCGAGCGGCGCGAAGATCGGCACGCCGGATTCGCCCGCGCGCGCGAACGTCAGATGCAGCCCGTACGGCGCGCCGCGCTCGACCGGCGCCCACGCGCCGCCGATCGACGACAGGCCGATACCATCCGGCGCCGCGAAGGTCAGAAACAGCGCTTCGATATCAGCCGGCTCGCAGACGGCGCGCGCACCGACGAAACGCTGCCGGCTCAGGCACACATCGACCAGCGCGATTTCCTCCCGCCCCTTGTTCGGGCCCGCGACGCAACTGACCACGAGACGCTTGTTGCGCGTCAGCGCGACCTCGGGCGGCACGAGCCCCGAAGCGGCGAGCGCGCCCGCGAGGCCCGCCACCGTCGCTTCGCGCAGTTCCGGAAACGCGTTGTTGGTACCCGTCGACAGCGTCAGCAGCGGCACCTCGCCGCAATGCGCGGCAACCGCGCGATGCGTGCCGTCGCCGCCGAGCACCGCGATCAGATCGACACCCAACCCGACCATCCGCGCGACACCCGCATGGGTGTCGGCCGCGCTGTCCGTGATCGGCAGTTCGAGAAATTCGACGGTCGGCCAAGGCTGCGGCTCGGCCACGGCCGCGTGCGTTTCAAGCGCACGCAGTACCAGTGCAGCGACACCGGTCCGGTCGCGCAAGGTCAGCACGCGGGCGACGCCGAGCATGCCGAGGCCCGCGAGCAGGCGCACGACCATGTTCGCCTTCTCGGCGGTCGGAAACACCGAAGCGTGCGTGGTGAGGCGTCGAATATCACGGCCCGATGCCGGGTTCGCGATCACGCCGACGGTGATGGGTGATGACACTGGCTTGTCTCCTGTGGGCGAGTAGCGAAGCGGACTTGCTGTGATGAAGCGCGCTTGCTTTCGCGTTTGCTTGTCTGCCAGCGATACTGCAAAGGTCGGGCCAGTTGCTTGTGCGTCGTGCGCACGCGCCGAAAGCGCCGTATTCACGGGGTGGACGCGGAAGTCGGACGGTCGCGGCCGCTTTCATCAGACCTGCGCCGCGCAGTTCACTGTGTCTCACGGGCCCGTCCCGCGACGCGGTGCGCGGCTCACAGCACGTCGCGACGCTTGCGCGATACCGCGCCAGACAAGGGTTTGCTCGATGCGACCAGCGTCTCGCTCATCTCTGAGACGTTCGTCTCACGCCTCTGACGTGCTGCGCCGCAATGTGATCGCTCAGTGTGGATGTGCTACAAGACAGGGACGCGCCCTACTCGGTGTCGCTCGCCTGGAGCCGGCCATGCCCTATGTTTCTCAAACGCAGCACGTCGATCGCGTACGCGGGGCCATCGAAGGACGCTTGCCGGCCCCTGCCAATTCGTCGCGCCTCGTGTCGTCGTGGCAGCGGTCGTACGAGCAGTACCGGCTCGACCCAAGTTCGGTGATCGGCCCGCGCGTGCTGACGTCCGCCGAACTGCGCGAAGTCCAGGGCAAGGAGGAAGCCTTTCTGCGCGCCTCGGGCCAGTGCCTGACGCGGCTGCACGAAATGATTCGTGTCGCCGACTATTGCGTGATGCTGTCCGACGCGCACGGCGTCACGATCGACTATCGGATCGATCGCGACCGGCGCAACGATTTCAAGCATGCGGGGCTATATATCGGCTCGTGCTGGTCCGAGCGCGAAGAAGGCACCTGCGGCATCGCGAACGTACTCACCGATCTCGCGCCGATCACCGTGCACAAGACCGATCACTTCCGGGCCGCGTTCACGACGCTCACGTGCAGCGCTTCGCCGATCTTCGCGCCGACCGGCGAATTGATCGGCGTGCTCGATGCATCGGCGATTCGATCGCCCGACAACCGCGACAGCCAGGGGCTGGTTTTTCAGCTGGTGCGGCAAAGCGCGAGTTTGATCGAGGATGGCTACTTTCTGAATCAGACCGCGCAGCACTGGATCCTGTTCGGCCATCAAAGCCGCCATTTCGTCGAAGCGCAGCCCGAAGCACTGATCGCATTCGACGAATGCGGCAACATCGCCGCCGCGAACCGCAAGGCGCACGAGAGCATCGCGGGGCTCGACGGGCCGCGTCACATCGACGAGATATTCGACACGTCCGAGGTCCGTCTGCACGACGTCGCGCGCACCGGCATGATCGTGGCGCTGCGGCTGCGCGCGACCGGCGCGATGCTGTATGCGCGCATTCGCGCGCCGATGAGACGCACGGCTCGCCCGCTCGTCGCGACACGGCCGGCCGATCCGCATGCGGACGGCAGCATCGGCGCGATGAGCCGCTTTTTGCACAGCTCGGACGAACGGATCGCGCGCAACGCGCAAGTCGCATTGCGGATCGCCGGCAAGCGGCTCCCGGTTCTGCTGCTCGGCGAAACCGGTGTGGGCAAGGAGGTGTTCGCGCGCGCGGTGCACGACTCGGGTTCGCGGCGCACGCGGCCGTTCGTCGCCGTGAATTGCGGCGCGATTCCGGAGCCGCTGATCGAGAGCGAGCTGTTCGGCTATGCGCCTGGCGCGTTCACCGGCGCGCGCAGTCGCGGCGCGCGCGGCAAGATCGCCCTCGCGCATGGCGGCACGCTGTTTCTCGACGAAATCGGCGACATGCCGTTCAGCCTGCAAACACGTCTGCTGCGTGTACTCGCCGAGGGCGAAGTGGTGCCGCTTGGCGGCGATACGCCGGTGCGCGTCGATATCGACGTGATCTGCGCGACGCACCGCGATCTGATGCAGATGGTCGAAGCGGGATCGTTCCGCGAAGATCTCTACTATCGCCTGAGCGGCGCGACGCTGCGCATACCGCCGCTGCGCGAGCGCACCGATATCCGCGATGTGATCGATACGGTGTTCAACGAGGAAGCCCAGGCGGGCACGCATGTGCTGATGCTCGATCCGCAATTCGCCGGGCGTCTTGCCGCTTTTTCGTGGCCCGGCAACATCCGGCAACTGCGCAACGTGCTGCGCTATGCGTGCGCGGTCTGCGATTCGGCTCGCGTCGAGTTGCGGCACGTGTCGCCGGAGTTCGCGGCGCAACTCGCGCCCGCCGTCACGCCGGCGCTCGCGGCGAACTCCACGTCGCCGGCCAGCGCCGACGACGAGCGGGGACGGATCGTCGCGGCACTCACGCGTTGCCAGTGGCGGCCTAACGCCGCCGCGCTGGCATTAGGCATATCGCGCGCGACGCTGTACCGGCGCATCGCGCGACTAGGCATCGTCGGGCCGCATCGCGCATAAGCGGCATTGCGATCGCCCTTCTAAATCGAAATGTGCTTTCCAATCGCATCAAACAAGCAGAATGGCCACAAGCTGACCGGCGGTCGCAATCACGATCGCCAGATCAACCGGATTGGCCAGAAGAAATCCGAGAAAATCTGAATCGACGGCGCGCGTGCGCCACATCCCGACAAAGCCGACCGACAGAATCAGCCCGAATAAAAAGTCGAATCCGAATCCTGCGGCGAGCCATCTGTTATGCCTGACGACAGGTTCGGCGAATGCGAACATTGCCAAAAAGGCGATTTGCGATATGAGAACAACCAGTACGACAACATGCTGCTGATTATTCTTTTTCATCGGCTGGCGGAAATCCGGTTGCTCGAACCCGGCACGACCTCCTCGCTCGTCCGGCCGAACTTCGGCAGTACGGGCGCGTACCTGGCAGACACCCGCATGCTCTCAAGTACGAAGGGTGCCCCGACTTCTGTCGCGGCCTGGCCGCTGTAAGCGCCAGGCCCCAACCCAAGGCACGCTGGCGCCCTGCCCCGCATGGAAGCGATGCCGGCAGGTACGCGGCACCCCATCCAAAGGAGGGGCGGTGACCGTCGTACCCGCTCCATCCGCGGCGCAACCGTTATTCGACCGCCTCGCCATGCAGCACCAGGTCCAGTCCTTCGCGCTCTTCTTCCTCGGCGACACGCAACCCCATCACTGCGTCGATTGCCTTGAGCAGAACAAACGAGACCACCCCGCTGTAGATCAGCGTCGTCGCGACACCCTTGAGTTGCAGCATCACGTCACCGTCCGCGCCGCCGATGTCCTTGACCGCGAACACGCCGGTCAGCAGCGCACCGACGATCCCGCCCACGCAGTGCACGCCGAACGCGTCGAGCGAATCGTCGTACCCGAACTTGTGCTTGAGCCACGTGGCCGACCAGAAGCAGACCACACCCGCGACGATACCGATCACGAGCGCCCCGAGCGTGCCGACGAAGCCCGACGCCGGCGTAATCGCCACCAGACCCGCGACCGCGCCCGACACGATACCGAGCACCGACGGCTTACCCTTGGCCGCCCATTCGGCGAACATCCACGCAAGCGCCGCCGCGGCGGTCGCCACCTGCGTCGCGAACATCGCGAAGCCGGCACGGCCATCCGC